>CBFHHK010000300.1:0-4170 GCA_965655435.1 Planctomycetota bacterium
AAGCCTTCCGGGTGCAAGGGGTCGGTCGTGCTGGAACTAGGCAGGTAGGAAGGCGACGATCTGCTCCATGGTCCGTGTCTTCTCGCTCGCCCTCGCTCTCGCGCTCGCCATCCCCGCCCTGGCCGCCCCCACCCGGCCCCAGGAGACGCCGCCGCAGCTCCCCCCGGGGCTCGAGCGCGCCCCCGCCCCCTCGTCCATCGACGTCGCCTCCGACGGCGAGCCCGCGGCCCCCGGCAGGATCCCGGAAGACACCGCCCCTGGCGCCCGCGCCCTCTGGAGCCAGCTCGCCGGGAGCCTCTCCGTCGATGACGGGACCCCCGCCGCCGACGCGCCTCGCGCCTTCGAGCTCGAGTTCGATGTGCGCAGCCGGCAGGCCTCTGGGACCCAGAACTTCAGCGCGCGCTTCCACTACCTCGACGAGGGGCCCGGCCTCGTGCGCGGGGTCGTGCTGGACGACCAGCGCGCCGAGCGCAGCACCCAGATGCGCGGCCTCGACGAGCGCGGCAAGCTCCAGTACTGGTATCGCAAGGTGAGCGGCGAGGGGCAGACCGATGGCTGGCAGTCCCTTCGAGGTCGGGACTCCAAGGAGAGCCGCGCCGAGATCGACAGCTGGGCCGCCATCTCCTTCGACATCGCCCGCCTCACGCGCCCCTCGAGCTTCCGCATCCTCTCTCTCCGAGAGCGCGTGCTGCTTCCCGCGGAGGACGGGGCGTCGCCGCTCACCCTCCGCTTTGAGGGCGACCCGCGCGGCGTCGTCCTTCCGGGGACGGACATCGAGGGCGTACGCGACGGACGCAAGCAACCGATCAGCGCGCTCTGCTCCGGGCTCAGGTGGCTCGAACTTCAGACCCCGGACTTTCGTGACTTCCGTGAGCTCAACGGGCGGCGGCCAAAGGCCCGGCCATTCCGGCTGGTCTTCGGGCTGGATCCCGCCTCGGGTCGCCCGCAGATCGTCCTCGTGTCGCCGGGCAGCGAAGGTCCCCTCCAGGTCCCCGGCGCCGTGCTCGTCCAGAGCACCGAGTGGCTGCTGCACCCGGAGGGCGCCGCGGCGCGCGATCAGAGCTGGCTGCCAGGGCGCTTCTTCGCTTACGAGACGGTCGGGAGGGGGCCGAACCCGGAAGCCCTCCGCTTCTCCGACGTCCCCCGCGCCGACCTCTACTTCGTCGACGGCGACATGAGCGCCGACCTCGACGCCGCGCTCTTCCGGCCTCGCTGACCCGCACGAAACCGGTCGCCTGGCTCTTCTGCCCGAGCTCGCGACCTTGAACCCCGGCCGACACCATCTCCAAACATCGCACTGCGCGTTCTGCCTCGCGCGGCCCACATGAACGGATACCGCCTCGCCCTCCTCACGCTCGTGCTTGGCCTCGCCCTCGGCGCCATATGCGGATATCTGGCCGGACATGAACCCGTCCTCGCCTCACCGCAGCCCGTGCCGCGCGCCGAGGCCCCAGGACCCCTCTCCGAAGGCGCCCGTGCTGCTGAGCCGCTGTCCCCGCTGCCCCCCTCGGGCCGAAGCGTCGCCGCCAGCGCGAGCTCGCCGTCGCCGGCTGCACTTCGAGCATCGGCTGAGGAGGCGACTCGCGGAGCGCTGGCGCGCCTTGACGCCCTGCCCCTCGCGGCGGAGGGTCCCGAGGAGACAGGGGTGATCACCGGGCTGGTGATCGACCGGGCAGGCGCTCCGATCCGGGGCGTCCGGGTGGTGGCCAGCAGCCACTCCCGGGCGAAGCCGGTGCGCACGGATCTGGGAATCGGCCAGGAGTGGCAGGGCGCCAGGCTGCTCGCCGACGAGCTCACCGAGCAAGCGGTGCGGCTCGCGGCCCAGCGTGCGGGGCAACGAACCGCCCTCACCGACGACGCGGGGCGCTTCAGGATCGCCGAGATCGGTGACGGGACCTACCGACTCGAGGCCTTCAAGGAGGGCGTGGAATTCAAGCACGCCGGGGCCGACTATGGCAGTCACGGCGGACGCCTCTGGCGGGCGGGCGGCACCAGTGCCCGGATCATCGGGACGCCGACTCAGTCCGTGCACCTCGATGTTCGACTGGAGGACGGCACGGCCCTTGACGAGGCCAAGGTCGAGGTCAAGTACTCGGTGAGAGACCCGTTCCAACCAGTCTTCATCGAGTGGATGAGGGGAGACACCGCCCTGCAGGTGAGCTCGAGGCCAGGGAGGCTTCGAGCCCTTGCGCACGGGCCAAACTCCTCCAAGCTCAGGAATGCCCCGCCGGAATATGCCTCTGAATGGGTCTCGTTCGGGGCTGGCGCCTCGCCGCGGGGCCCCGTCCTCCTCGAGGTGCGACCGCGGGGTCTGCTCGGCGTTCGGGTCGAAGGCGAGGATGACACCGCCTCGATCTTCGACCATCAGATCAAGGTCAGGGTCGAAGGTCCCCACGGCAACGTCGGTGAGCTGATCACCAGAGGCGCGCACTGGTGGTTCGAGGGGGTCTCTCCGGGCCCGGTGGCGATCAAGGCGCGCCGTCAAGGCCAGGCCGAGGACATCGCCTCAGCAACCGCGAACTTCGACGGGCGTTGGGGCACCGAGCGACTGGCTGTCGACGTTCCAACGCCGGTCATCGTGAGCTGCATCGGGCCCGATGGAACCCTCCCATGCGACGTGACGTTCGAGCTTCGAGGCCTGGAGAATCGCACCAAGCTTCAGGCACGCCTTCGGGCCCCCGGTGAATACGCCATGGCCGTGACGCCGAAGCTGCAGCAGCTGCGCGAGGTTCAGAGACTCCTCTTCCCAACCCCGGACACTCCGCCCAACGGGAGGGGCAACTACACGCTGGTCGGCCAGTCAGGCCTCCTCGGGGAGGTGCACGCGCCCGTCACCGACGAGACGTCGACGGTCACCCTCACCTTCGACCCGCCGGCCTCCCTCTTGCTGACGATTCCCGTGGAAGCCCCCACGGAGTTCCGCGCCCAGCTGGACGGCCTGGCCGACGACGGGGTGAAGAGCGAGTGGAGGCACCTGAAGCGCCGCCCTCGACGTCGCTCGGGCCAGCCAGCCCCCTTGACGTTCGAGGCGGATGGCACCCTGCTCCTGACGGGCCTGCAGCCGGGCGTCCACCTCGTCACCGTCAGCAGCGAACGGGAGCGCTCCTACACCCTCCCCGGTGCGGACGACCTCCCCAGGGACCCCATCACGGTGACGGCGGCTCTCGCGATCCAGGCCGGGAAGAACGTCCACGAGGTCACGATCCCTGAACGGTTCGAGCTCCAGGTCCACGCGCCGGATCACCCGGTCGGGACCCAGCTGCGCCTGCGGTCTACCGACCCGTCACTCGGAAGGGACGACATCGCTGAGCCTCACCGGTCCGTCCTCGATGACCAGCACGGGGCGGTCATCGAGCGCGTCCCGCGAGGCACCTACTCGCTGCTAGTGAGCTGGCTGGACGGCAGCTCCCGACGGGAAGTCACAGTGCCCGGACCGGCGATCACCCTCCAGCGAAGGGAGCTGCGCGGGTTCAGGATCACGAGAGTTCGCCCCGGCGGCCTCGCCGTGTCCGCCGGCCTGCGGAATGGCGACCTCCTGGTTGAGGTCGATGGGCAGCCGGTGGATTCCAGGTCCATGGAGCGGTTGAGACTCGATGTGGGGCGGCGCCAGCCGACGCTCACCGTGGAGAGGGACGGTGCGCGCCACGAGCTGAAGCTCGGCCTGGGCGACCCGGGGGAGCCGGCCTATGGGCAGCTCCGAATGTACTTCGAAGCCGTCGAGGACTGAGGGCGATCAGGTCCTGTGGAAGGCCTTCTCCAGGTCGGCCAGGGTGAACTTCACCCGGGTCGGCCGGGCGTGCGGGCAGGTCTGGTCCATGCCCGCGTCCCGGGCGCGCTCGAGCAGGGCGCGGATCGAGGACTCGTCCAGGGTGTCCCCCGCCATGATCGACGAGCGGCAGGAGGTGCGGTGCAGGACCTCCTCCTGGACATCCTCGGCGTCGGGGGCCTTGCCTGTGCGCGCGATCACGTCCACCACGTCCCGGACGATGGCCTCGGGGTCAGGGCGGCGGATGCGCGCGGGGAGTCCGTGCACGGCCACGGTCTTGTCGCCGAAGGGCTCCAGCTCGAGGCCGATCCGGCGCAGGGCGTCCTGGTGAACGGTGATGAGCTGCACGTCGGCCTGGGTGAGGTCCACGAGCTCGGGCGTCAGGAGCCGCTGCACCTCCACCT
>CBFHHK010000301.1:0-4160 GCA_965655435.1 Planctomycetota bacterium
AGAACCGGTCTCGCTGGGGGGCGTCGATGCGGTTGAAGGTGCGATAGCGCGCGTGCTGGCCAGGCTCGAGGCGGTCGAAGTCGATTCCCCACAGGGGCGCGACCGAGTCGGGGACCGCGGCGTACCTGAAGTCGCTCACCACCCCCGGGAAGCGACGGTCTTCGATCAGGTAGCCGGCGCTGAAGAAGCGGAAGCGCTCCAGATCGCGCCTCTGGGTGGCGTCGAGCCCGTACCGGCGAATGAAGGAGGCCTCGTCGAGCGCGGGATAAACGCCCCCCTCCAGGGTCCGCGCCGGGCCGGTCCAGGGCGCGCGGACCGCATCCACATGGAAGGTCCCATCGACCTCATAGAAGCCGCGGTAGAGGACGTTGTTCCCGATGGACGGACGCACCTCGAAGCGGGTCGGGGTGTGCCCGCGGGCCGCGATGGTCTCGGCGTAGGCCGCCCGTGCGCGGCTGACCTGGAGCCCGCAGAGCCCCATGTAGAGCGCCGCAGCCAGGAGCCACCGCCGCGCCGGCGCCGGGCTCCTCCCCCTGATGGCGCGCCAGGCGCCGCAGAGCAGGAGCAGCGTGAATACAGGGTCGACGATCGAGATGATGTTCCAGGCGACGCGTCCGTCGGTGAAGGGCCACAGGAGGTGCGTCCCGTAGCTCGTGCAGGCGTCGAGGGGACCGTGGGTGGCCCAGCCCAGGGCGGCGGGGACCAGGAGCGAGCGAAAGGGCCACCTGCGCCGACCGATGAGCCACGTGAGCGCGGCAGCCACGAGCCCACCCAGGGGAATGAACGCCAGAGCGTGGGTGAAGTGGCGGTGGTACTCCAGGAAGAGGAGCGGGTCCGACGACGACCGGATGAGCACATCCGCGTCCGGCAGGAACCCGCCGAGCCCGCCGGCCAATGCGGCTCGTCCCTGGGTGCCTGGGCGCGACACGGCGAGGGCCGCCACGGCGCCGAGCGTGACCTGAGTGAGCGGGTCCATGGGGTGATTCTAGGCGCAGCCGGTGGTTGGCTCGGGAGTGTAGAGGAGGACGGCGAGGGGGCGCCGAGGTGGAGCGGCTCGGCCCAGACCCGCGGCCGGCGCGGCGCGGCGGGCGACGCTCGGCCGGCCCCGAGGAGTGAAGCGTCCGCCCTCAAGCTCGTCCGGCCCCTTGAGGTCGTCGAGGAGCGCCGCCTGATCTTCGAGGGCGGCCTGGTCTCCGAGGGGCTCCCGCCTCTCGTCGCCCGAGGCGGGGGTCAGCGCGGCAGCTCGACCCGCGCCTCGAAGCGTCGGCCTGGGTCGCAGCTGAGGGCGGACTGGACGAACACCGCCCAGGAGGTGGCAGGGATCTCCTTGTACACCTCCTCGCCGTCCACGGTGATCGAGACCTCCTTCTCGAGGTCGATGAGCTCCGGGGACAGGAGGACCGAGAGCCCCTCGACGCCAAAGCCGTCGGTGGTGATCGCGATGGCGTTGGCCTCGGCGTCCACCTCGGCGAGGACCAGCGCGTCCATGCGTGGCTCCGGCCAGTCGAGCCAGTAGAACTGGGTCTTCCAAGGGACCGTCGGCTGCCACGTGATCTTGCTGGGGCGAGGCTGACGGGTGAACCCGTCGATCCTGTCGAGCAGGGCGTCGGTGCCCCCTTCCGGGAAGCCGTGGCCACGGTCCGAGACCTCCCAGTATTCGAAGTCCTCGTAGCCATCCCAGCGCGTCCGGGCACGCTCCACGTCCCGGACCGCCGCCTGGTTCACGTCCGGTGGAACCCGGGGGTCGTCGGTGCTCTGGAAGACGCACATGGGGAGGTTGCGGAGGTTGGGAATGACGCCGGTCTCCATGCCATAGATGCTCCCGTCACGATTGTAGATCGGGGACGGCGCGCCGGCCGAGGGGACCGCGGCGGCGAAGAGGTCCGCGTGGTGGGCCCCCAGGGTCCAGGACCCGAAGCCGCCCATGGAGTGGCCGCCAATGAAGACCTTGTCGGCGGGCACCCCGTACGTCCGGCGGGCCTGGTCGATGAGCCCCACGATCCACTCTTCCGTGCCAGCGTCGACCCAGCCACGCTCCGTGGCCTCGATGGCCTGGGGGAAGATCGCGACCCAGTCGCGCTTGGCCGCGGCGGTTCGGAACGCGCCGTGGGCGCCGGAGGCGTCCGCGGAGCCCACGCCGCCGCCGTGGAGCCCGATGAACAGCCCCTTGGGCTTCTTGACCTTGCCGGACACGAAGTACCGGCCCTTCTGGGGCTCGTCCCAGTACCAGTACTCGCCCGCTTTCTTGGGCAGCGGCTCCTGGGCACGCCAGGCCTTCTCAATGGCCGCCAGGAGCTTCTTGCGCTTGGTCCCTGTGGGGGCCGGCAGCGCGCCATACGGGGCCAGGAGCGTCCGGATCTTTGCCTGGTCCTCCACGGAGACCGGGTCGAGGGCGAAGAGCTCCCCAAGGAGCGCCCGCTGTGCGCGGCTGGCCGGGGGCTTCTCCGCCAGCTCTGGCTCCTGGGAGAGGGGAGCTGCCGCGAGCGAGAGCGTCAAGAGCAGGGGCAGGGCACCAAGGGGCGTGGCCATATCAAAGGGGGCAGAGACCGGCGGCGAGAGCGTGTGTTCATGCTACCGGTCGGGGCCCGAGTCTGTGATCGCGTGGCCCAATGTTCAGAGGAGGTTCCGCGGCACCTCTGCCACGCTCCAGAGTCGAGGCGCCGTGCTATGGTCCAGCGCTCTTCCGCGCCCGACTCCCAAGACCCTGGCCCACCCTCCGACTGACATGGCAGACCCGAACGCCACCGCCAACCCCACCCGACGCGAAGTCCTCAAGAACTCGAGCTGCCTCACGGCGAGCGCGCTGCTCGCCGGGACTCCGGTGGTGCTGCCGCCCGTCGGAGGGCAGGAGACCATCCACGTGGCGGTGGTCGGTTGCGGAGGAAGGGGGAGCGGCGCGGCCAAGAACGCGCTGCTCGTGAAGCGTGGCCCCACGAAGCTGGTGGCCATGGCGGACGTCTTCGAGGACCGGATCAACTCCAGCTACGGCGCGCTCTCCGGAGAGCTCCCCGACCAGGTGGACGTCCCCGAGGAGCGGCGCTTCCTGGGCTTCGAGGGCTACAAGGAGGCCATGGACTGCCTGCGGCCTGGAGACGTGGTCATCCTCGCCACGCCGCCCGCCTTCCGCTGGGTGCACTTCACCTACGCGATCCAGAAGGGCCTGCACGTGTTCATGGAGAAGCCCGTGACGGTCGACGGCCCGAGCAGCCGCCGCATGCTCGCCCTCGGGGAGGAGTCCAAGAAGCGCGGCATGAAGGTCGGCGTCGGCCTCATGTCCCGCCACAGCCGGGCCATGCAGGAGCTCCACGAGAAGGTCCGCGCGGGCGAGCTTGGGGAGATCATTGCCCAGCGCGGATACCGCATGCAGGGTCCGGTGGCGTTCTTCCGCTCGCTGCCCAAGCCCGAGCACCTCACGGACCTTCAGTACCAGATCCGCCGCTTCCACAGCTTCCTCTGGGCGAGCGGCGGGGCGTACAACGACTTCTTCATCCACATCATCGACCAGCTGGCCTGGATGAAGGGCTCGCGCCCGATCAAGGCGCAGGCCTCAGGGGGGCGCCACTATCGCTACAGCGACGCGGGTGAGCGCTACGTGGACCAGAACCTGGACAGCTACTCCGTGGAGTACACCTACGACGACGGGACCAAGATGATGTTCGAGGGCCGGAACATGGTGAATTGCCAGACGCGCTTCTCGAGCTACATGCACTGCACCAAGGGCTCCGCGGTGGTCTCGGCCACCAGCGACTGCGGGTTGCCTTCGAGCATTCACTCGGACCAGAGCCTCAGTCGAAAGAGCCGCACCTGGACCTCGCGCGTGCCCGATGGGGAGCGCAACCCCTACCAGAACGAGTGGGAGGACCTGATCGCGGCCATCCGTGATGACACGCCCTACCACGAGGTGGAGTACGGCATCGAGGCCAGCATGCTCTGCAACATGGGGCGCATGGCAGCGCACACGGGCCGCGAGATCACCTACGAGCAGGCCTTGAACTGCGAGCAGGAGTTCGGCGCCGGCGTCGACCAGCTGACCATGGACTCCGCGTCGCCGCTCATGCCGGGGGACGACGGTCTCTATGCGGTGCCGGAGCCGGGGATCAAGATCGACCGCGAGTACTGAGCGAGCCCTCCGAGGAGATTGTGGTGGCGGCCGACGTGGC
>CBFHHK010000302.1:0-4142 GCA_965655435.1 Planctomycetota bacterium
GGTCACCTCCCGCCGGGTCCGTCTTCGCTGGGAGGCCTGTTCAGCGCCGGGGGCGCCCCGCCGACCGTCGCCGGATCACCCCGTCCAGGCGCTGCGGATCGCCTCTGGGTCGGCCTGCGCGCAGGCCGCGCCTCGCACGCTGGTGTATCCGACCCGGATCGGGGTCGAGTCTCCTGACTCAGGGCAGAAGGAGAGGCAGTCGTCGATGGGCCGGGAGTAGAGGTGGAGCGACACCCCATCCTGACCGCCCGCCGCTCTGATCTGATGCAGGGCGATCTCGTCTCGGATGAAAGCGACACCGCCGGCCTCGTAGGCCATCACGCGCCCACGCTTGAGCTCTCCGTCGCGCGCCGAGAAGTGCTGTTCCTCGAGCACGCCGTCCAGCACGGCCATCCAGCAGTTCTGAGCCCCGTGGTCGTGGATCGCGGAGGCTTGACCGGACTTCCAACAGAGCAGGAGGAGCTCGAAGTCACGCGAGCGCCAGATCAGGTTCCGGCCGTAGGAGTCGTCACCGAACACGGCGTAGCGCCGCCAGGAGTCCTCACAGCCCGCGTAGTCGCGCAGGAGGGCGGCGACTCGCGCTCCATCGACCTCGGCGGGAGCGACCCCGTCCAACTCCTTCTCCAGCGCGGCCGTCAGCCGATCCAGAGAGCAGTCGTCCGAACGCTCGGGGCGCGCCATGGCAGGGTCAACGTCACCATCAGTCATCGGGTTGAGATCGGTCATCGCTTGGGCAGGGGTCCGGGGAAGGGTCTCCTCCAGTGTCCGTCACCGAGGCGGCCCCGTCCACCCGGCGCCCCGGATGCCGGAGCTCACCCTGGGCCAAGGGGCCAGGAAGCAGACCTCCGCGAGGGGCCCCGGGCGCCGTCCCGCATCGGGGCGAGGCGATCCGTGATGAGCACGCTCGGGGGGAGCGCCCCCCGCTCGGCTCGCCCCTGATTCAACGCGCCTCCCTCCCGAGCCCGTCCCTCGCTCGCTGGTCCCGATTCCAGGGCTTGCCTCGACCTCAGCTGAGGGGCTGTCTCAATGGACGGGTTCTCCTGGCTGAAGCCTGGGACCTGGGTCCCGAGCTGCCGCTCGGTCCCGTCCGTCGGAGGAGGGATCCTGGGAGAAGACCCTCGACTGCGGCTCGGTCGATCGAGCCGGACCCACAGCCACTCGGTCCGGTGACGTCCCTCGGCCCCGAGTGACCCGAGTGACCCGAGCGTCACCCGCCAGCCCCCCGACCGTCAGCCACGAGCCGGTCAGTCGTCAGCGGAGCTCAACTCCGTCCCGCCATGGGCGACCGCGAAGAGCACGCAATCCGGCGCTCCCGGTCCCCCGTTGGCCAGCGGGGCGTGCTCGCTTCCGGCGGGATACCGAACGAAGTCACCGGCGGAGAGCGCGCGCCCGTCGTCGTCGGTGTACCCCCCGGAGAGCACCATGACGTCCTCGGGGCCGAGGTGGCGATGACGGGGATACCCACAGCCCGGAGCCATGCGGATGAGGACCGTACGCGCAGGTCCCTCGGCATCGGGAGCGAGGTCCAACCACTCAACGCCCTCGTAGCGGGTCGCTCGCCAAGGGAGGTCGTTCAGGGACCCCGTGAGGCACAGGCCGGGAAGATGCATCGCCCGAGGATAGCGACCGCCCGGGGTGGGCGGGCCGTGGACCGCTTCAGCCCTGGCGGCGCGCGACCCGATATAGGCCCCGTGGGAGAGCCTGAACCGATCTACCCGAGGACCGGCGAGACGGACTCCGTCTCGCACCTCGCTAGCGCCACGGCGCGGCTGGTGGCCTCCGCCTGCTCCGGCGGAAGGGACGCGGTCGAGCGCGACCTGCTCCGGGAGGTGGTCCAGTCAGGCCTCGCCAGCGCCGCGGGGATCTGGTCCCGCCCCCACCCGATGGCTGCCTGGGCGCAGGTCCGAAGCTTCGGGGGTGACGTCCCCGCGCCCTCTTCGGTGAGCGCGGGCTGCACCGCGACGCGACTCGACCTCTGGCCGGACCGCTGCCTCGTGGCCCTCGGCTCGCTGCTGAACCACGAGGCGAACGTCGAGGCCATCGAGCTGCTGGCCTCCGCGGTCGTGCTGACCTGCCCCAGCGAAGACGAGGCGCCGCCGCCCTTACCGGCGGAAGATCGAGACTGAGTCTGGATCTGGAACGCCCTCGGGACAAATTCGGGGAACTAGCAATCCTCCCGATCCAGACCCGTGCGCACGACACAAAGGTGCCTCCATGGGCGCTCGGTTCAGGGAAGAGACCTAGCCGCTCCAGAGCGATCCGAGGGCCCGTTCGCGCGTGACCATTGCCCCCCGAGAATTGAGCCAGCAGGCTCCATGTCCGGAGCCGCATCGTCCGTACTCTTTCATTGGGATGTGGTCAAACACCGCCCAACTGGGGGCCTCTTCGAGAGGTGCGCTGCGTTGCGAGCCGCCGCGTATCCGGGAAGCTCGAGAGGCCCCTCTCTCTAGGGCCGGTGAGATCATCTCACCGGCCCTTTTTTTGTCCCCGTCCTGCTTCTTGTCCCCGCCCTGGTTGTCCCCGCCCTGGCGCCGCGAGCTCAAGGGAGCCTCGTCACGAGCTGCAGGACCCGGCTGGGTCACTCGCTGGGTCACTCGGTTGGGTTACTCGGTTGGGTTACTCGGTTGGGCGGCCCGCCCCCTGACTGGGGGTGCGACCTCAGCGCCGCTCCGTAGAGCCCAGCCGGTCGGGGCTGTCGCTGCCCCATGCCGTGGCGCCGCACCACCACGCGGTCGCCCCCCAACGGCGGCGCTGCCCGGGCGCGATCCGCGTACGGGAGACGTCCATCTCCGGCGGCGGGCGTGGGTCGATCGCCGGCGACTGGGTAGGATCGGGCCAGACGTCCCCAAGGCCTCCAGCTCGCCCCAGACCCTCCATCATGCGCTCGCCCCTCGCCCCGTTGCTCGCCATCCTCGCCGCCTGGTTCCTGGCGCCTGGCGCCCCCGCCCTCGCCGCTCCGACCCAGGAGCAGCCCGCCGACTCCACCGCGGCGGCCGAGCCCTTCCTCTGGCGAATAGAGAAGGGCCCGATGCAGGGCTACCTGTACGGGACCATTCACCTCCCTGATGCGCGGGCTCTCAACCTGCCAGGGACGGTCGAGGAGGCATTCAAGGCCAGCGGGTCGTTCTTCGCGGAGATCGAGACCACCCCGAAGGCAGAGCAAGAGGTGCAGCGCGCCGCCCTCCTACCCGCGGCGAGCCGGCTCGACCAGCTGGTCGGCGCGGAGACCTGGGCCAGGATCGAGGCTCGCCTCGCGGGCGCTGGACTCCCGCCGGTGTACTCCGCCGGCATGGCTCGCATGAGGCCCTGGGCCCTCGGCGCCACCCTCCCGATGCTCAAGTACCTCCCCGAGATGAGCGCCGGGAAGCCGCCCCTGGACAAGATGCTCTTCCAGCGGGCCGCGAAGAGCGGCAAGGCCACCGGCGGCCTCGAGACCCCGGCCGAGCAGATCGCCGCCTTCGAGGTCTTCACCCAGGCGGAGCACATCCGCATCCTCAAGGACTCCCTCGACGAGTTGGACCGCTACGAAGCAGCGGGCCGGGACCTCATGGAGGAGACCATCAGCGCCTGGCTGTCGGGAGACGAGCTGCGCCTGCTCGCCCTGATGGACGCGGGCTTCGGGTCCGATCCGGAGCTGAGAGAGCGCGCGGCCGCCGCGCTGCTTTGGCGGCGCAACCTCCGGATGGCGCGCCGCATCGAGGATCGAATGAAGGCGGACCGAGAGACCTTCTTCGCCGTCGGCGCCCTCCACATGCCGGACGCCCCGGCCCAGGGCGCGACCCCCTCGGGAGGCCGCGGCTCCGCGAAGGAGGGCTCCGGCGAGGAGCAGCCGGTCAGCTCGACCTTCGAGGTCACGCCTGGTCAGAGCGCCCCCAAGCTCGGCCTCATCACCTTGCTCAGGCAGCGGGGCTTCACGGTCGTACGTCTCCGCTGACAGCCTGCACCCGCGAAGGGCTCACCCCGACGGCGGGGATCCGGGCCGAAGAAGCGAGCCTGTCCTCTGGAGCCCGTCCTCTGGAGCCCGTCCTCTGGAGCTCGTCTTCAAGAGGGAGCCCGTCTTCAGGAGGGAGCCCGTCTTCAGGAGCAGGCCAGGGGCGCTGGCGCCATTGCGAGCCAGAGCGGGGGCCTGCCAGGGGCGGTCA
>CBFHHK010000303.1:0-4046 GCA_965655435.1 Planctomycetota bacterium
GCAGGGCGCCGAACGTCCCCGCGCCCTCGTTCCGGTACCACGCAATGATGCCGCCGGTGGAGTTGGCGGACAGCACGTCCGGGTTTCCGTTGCCGTTCAGGTCGGCCGTGAAGACCGCGCGGGCGCCCTCCGCGACCTCCGAGATGGGCGACTGTGGACCGAAGACGCCCGCGCCCAGGTTCTCGTACCACGCGATCTTGCTGTCGCCCCGACTGGCCGAGAGGACGTCCAGGTCCCCATCTCCGTCCATGTCGTCTGCGTGCACGGACTCCGCACCGTCCGCGCGCCATGTGAGGTGTTGAGCGGGTCCGAACGTCCCCCCGCCGAGGTTCTCCGCCCACGCGACGTTCCCGCCCTCTTCGTTGGCCACGAGCACGTCCGGGTCGCCGTCCCCGTCCAGGTCCGTCGCGCGGACCGAGTTAGTGCCGTAAGGTCCGGCGCCGAGGCCGGGAATGACGCGCTGTGGCCCGAAGGTCCCCGCGCCCAGGTTCTCGTACCACGCGACCTTGTCGTCCCCGTAGCTCGCGGACAGCACGTCCGCGTCCCCGTCTCCGTCCAGGTCCGCTGCGAAGACCGAGCTCGGGCTATCGACCTCCGTGCTGATCACCTGCGGAGCGCCGAAGCTGCCGGTGCCGAGGTTCTCGTACCACTCGACAGCCTGACCCCATCGGCTCGAGCAGAGCACGTCCTCGTCCCCGTCGCCGTCCAGGTCCGCCGTGTGGATCGATGAGGTCCCGTCCGGCTCCGCGGTGACCACCTGCTGGGGACCGAAGACGCCCGCGCCCAGGTTCTCGAACCACAGGATGTCGTCACTCGACCGGCTCGTGGAGAGCACGTCAGTATCGCCATCACCGTCCAGATCGGTGGTGAAGATCGAAGTGGCACCGTGGGGATCGTTCATGAGCGTCTGCTGAGGCCCGAAGGCGCCCGCGCCCAGGTTCTCGCACCACGCGACGCCATCCCAGCCGCCTGAAACGACATCTGGGTCACCGTCTCCGTCGAGGTCCGTGGCGCGCACGGCCCAGATGGTCTCCGCATACCGGGCGATCTCCTGCCCGGGACCGAACGAACCTCCGCCCAGGTTCTCGAACCAGATCACCGCGGTATGGGGGGTGGATAGCGGGTCCGCAACGAACCCCCGCCCGGCCACGATGTCGACATCTCCGTCCCCGTCGATGTCCGCAGCGTCCACGGTCTGCGAGCAGGTCTTGGCGATCACATGCTGCGGGCCGAACGCGCCCCCGCCGAGGTTTTCGTACCAGGCGATCTTGCCGCAGCTGGCCGAGAGCACGTCGGCGTCGCCGTCTCCATCCAGGTCAGCGTCGTGGATCGATCGGCCGTGAAGAGCGGTCGTCGTGATCTCGGCCTGGGGCCCAAAGGACTGCGCCGCAGCAGGCGAGGCGGGGTCGGCGGCGCCGAGGGCGAGCAGGAGCGCGAGAGAGACAGAGGTCGTACGGGCAGACATGGCAGTGGGGGAGCGAGGGATGGCAGGCCACTCGGGGGAGTACGAAACGCCTTCGCGTGATCCTCCATGGGCAGAATATCAGGTGACCCCGGGGCTGAGGGGGGGGGCGGCGGTACGTATTCCTCTCGGGGTCGGACTCATTGATCCTCCGACATCTCCCAGCAACCTGTCCGAGCCTCTCTGCGGTGCCAACCGCCGCTCAGCTCGAGGGAGCGCTCGATTGGAGCGGGATCAGCTGTACCTCTCTTGGTGGAGGTCAGGAGGCCCCGGAGAAGATCGTGGACATCAGAAAGAACAATGCCGACGCGAGGACCCACCCGAAGTGCTGACCGTTCTCGTTGCCCATAGGTCTAGCCGTCCGGGGACCAGCGATCCAAGCTCCGACCTGGCGGAGCATGGGATCGACGGAGGTGAGTGGAACAGGAGGGACGTGCGACGGGCGGCCCAGGGAAGGGCCGCCCGCTCTTACCGAGATTGGCGATCGCGCGGGGCGGTGGAAGGCCAACCTTCGCACTCCGCAGAGGAGCGCCGCATCTGAGCCCCGCATCTGAGGCCCGTCAGTCCACCCGCTTCACGTCGGGCATCGTCCAGCTCCGGTCGAAGTACGGCTCGAGCGGACCATAGAGGCGGAGGTACACGAAGAAGCCCTTCTCAGGATTCGACTCGATCCAGTTGTTCTCGTAGCCCGCGGGCGGGCTGCCGCCGACGAAGACCTTCGTGCTCCCGTCAGGCTCGACCTTGAGCCCGCTCTGAACCGAGCTGATGTCGGACTTCCCCTGATCGTTCTGGATCAGGGTGCGGGTGTCGTTGTCATACACCGTGATGGACCAGAACTGCTTGGCCGGGGAATCCTTCGGAACGACCACCTCGTACTGGTGTCGGCCGTCGAGCCACTCACCCTCATCATCCTGATACGCGCCGAGGTACTGTGAGCCAGCGCCCACGTTCTTCAGCACCATCGCCTTTGACGTCGTGATCGCCTCGTAGGCGTAGGCCCCGATCTCCATCGTCTCGTAGTAGCCCGGCGCGACGTGGTCCAGATGGTTCATGTTGAGCACATAGAGCCAGCGCCGGTCGGGCCAGTGCTTCTCCTTGACGGCATCCCGGCTGAAGCTGTTCACCATCGCGGCCGCGTTGCCGATCTCAGCGGCCTCGGTGAGGAGTCGGGTCTGCCGCTCGTCGGGCTCGAAGGGCTGCCCCTTCTCCATTCCAAGGCGCCGCAGCTGGGTCAGGATGAATCGGTTCCGGTCGACGACCGGCTCGTTTTGCAGCACCCGGTTCAGATCCTGCCAGTACTCCATGCCCTGTGACTGATCTCCCATCCACGTGGGCGACGAGGTCGCGTCGATGAACTTCTGGCCCCCCGGCTTCGCGCCGACGGCGTGGATCTGGTGCCCGTTCAAGACCGCCTTGTAGGCATCCCCCTCGAGGCCGATGATCCGGCTGCCGATGAAGACGAGGTTGCTGCTGGACGACACGACGAAGTCGGCGTCGTGCTCCTCGGGAATCACGGATTCAGGGCCGACCACCAGGTAGCGACCGCCCTTTCCCTGGTCGGGCCCGACGACGCCGAGGTCCGCCTGCGGCGCCTGATAGATGTCGATGATCATGCCGCCGATCGGTCCCGCCGGCAGGTCGAGGTAGTAGTTGCCCTCCGACAGATCGAGGAAGGTGAGCACGTAGGGCGTGGTCGTGTTGGCGGTCAGGATCGGGATCTTCTGATCGCGCTCCTCGTAGATCAGCCAATCCCCGTACTCCGCCTCCTTCAGGAAGCCCGCACGCCACCGCTCGAGGCCGACGATCGGCAGCGCGTACTCGTGGGCCGAGATCGCCTGCGCGCGCAGCTGCTCGTCACGAACAGGGTCGACGAGCGCCTGCTTGAGGTAGCCGTTGTCTTCGAACTCGATGGCGAGACGATCGGGCGTTCCGGACGGGGCGCCGTTCGGCGACGCACAAGAAGCGCCCAGGGCGGCGGCCAGCAAGGCCAGCGGAAGGGGAAGTGTGTTGATTGATGTCATGGAGACTTTTTTTCTTGGGGTGGGGCGCCGCGCGCTCTGCTTATTTGCTGAGTACTTCACGAATCCGCTCCACCGCCTGACTGAAGCGCGGAGAGTATGCGGGATGGAGCGGGGGCGGACAATTCAACCTCACGTCCAGCGGATGAGCGGTCCGAGCTACAAGCTGCTGACGGACGCGGCGGGGCAGCGGGGCCTTGGGAATGATGGGGGACGGATGGCGCGAGTGGGCTGGAGCGGTGAGGAGCGAGCCCTGAGCCCATCAAGACGCCGCTCGCTCGTGGCCCTGGCTGTCCCAAGGCCCGAGCTCCCTTATGCGCTGGAGCGCAGGACGTGAACGTGGTGTGATCGCGCCATGCTGATCTGCACCGTCATGTTGAGCCTCGCGGGCGCGCTTCAGGGAGGCCTGGCTCCGGACGTCCAGGCGTCCCTCGAGCCGGTCACCGGCCACCGCTTCCTCACGCTCGCCACGGTCGTGCGGGTCGACCAGATCGAGGTCACGCGCGACCTCTCCCACGGGCCGGATGAGTCGGCCATCCACGGACCGGAGGAGGCGCGGATTTTTC
>CBFHHK010000304.1:0-4045 GCA_965655435.1 Planctomycetota bacterium
GTGAGGCGTCCAACGTGGAGCCCGCCCACTCATCCCGCAGGAGCGGCCTCCGCCGTCCCGTCACGCCTCCTCTCCACCAGGGAGGCGATCCAGCTGATTCTCGGGAGCGCCTCCTGAATACGCCGGCGGAGCATGCGAAGGTGCTGCAGGCCTGCCGCCCCCTGACCCTCCCCCACGCATGCCCTCCGTTCCCGTGCACGACACCACAGACCCCGGCGCGGCTCCCCTCGATGGCCCACTCGCTGGCTCACCCGCCGGGCCACAGGCGGAGGCGGCGCACGGCGCCGCTTCCGTGGTGATTCGCCGCCACGACCTGGACGCCGTGCGGAGCTTCGCCATGTCCCTCGGCGTCGTGCTCCACGCGTGCCTCTCCCTCTCGTTCGTCCCCTGGCCGATCGCGGACGAGGTCCGCACGGAGGGGATGACCGCGCTCTTCGCGTTCATCCACGGCTTCCGCATGCCGCTCTTCTTCCTCTTGAGCGGCTACTTCGCGGTGATGCTCTGGCAGCGGCGTGGGGCGCGCGGCCTGATCTCGCACCGGGTCCGGAGGGTCCTGGTGCCCATGGTCGTCGCGTGCTTCACCATCCTCCCCCTGATGCACTGGTCCGTGGGCGAGGGGCTCACCCTGCGCTACGCGCCGGAGAGCCTTGGGTCGACCCCGGCATCGGGGACGTCCGAGGAGCGCGAGACCGACCGCGACCCCTGGGCCGCCGCGCGCGCCGGGGACCTGCCGCGCCTCCGAGCGCTCGCCGCCGAGGGCGAGGACCTCGACGCCAGGGACAGCTTCCAACTCACCGCTCTCCACTGGGCCGCCACCGCGAACCAGCCCGAGGCCTGTGAGCTCCTCATGGAGCTCGGCGCTGACCCGGAGAGCACCGACGGAACCGCGGCGACGCCGCTGATCAGCGGCGCGTTCTGGGGGTCCGCGGAGGCCTGCGAGGTCCTCCTGGCCCGCGGCGCGGACCCTGAGGCCCGCAATCAGGACGGCACACGCGCGGTGGACCTGGCGAACTGGCCCTGGGGCGACGAGCGAAGGGGAACCACCGCCTTCATCGCCGGCCTCCTCCAGTTCGACGTGGACCTCGCCGGCATGCCGGAGAGGCTCCGTGCGACGGCCGCGGTCTTCGGTGCCCAGGTCGAAGCACCTGGAGCACGGGGCGCGGACCTGGACCTGTGGGCCGCCGCGCGGGCCGGAGACCTCGATCGAATCGCGGCGCTCGACGCCGCGGGTGACGACCTCGACGCCAGGGACGAGTTCCAGCTCACGGCCCTCCACTGGGCGGCGACGGAGGACCAGGCGGAGGCCTGCGAGCTCCTCCTGGACCTCGGCGCGGACCTCGAGGCCCGAGACGGTTCCAGGAGCACGCCCCTCACCGGCGCCGCCTTCTGGGCCTCGCCCGAGGCCGCCGCCACTCTCCTCGCGGGGGGGGCGGACCCCGAGGCCCGAAACCAGGACGGCACCAGCGCGAGGGAGCTCTCCATGTGGCCCTGGGGCGAGGAGCGTCGCGGAGTCACCCAGTTCATCGCCGGACTCGTCCGGTACGACGTGGACCTCGACACCATGCCCGAGCGCACCCGCCGCACGGCGGCGGTGTTCGCTGATGCCCCACCGGGGAGGTCCGACGTCTTCGACCCGAGCTCCCCCGGGAGCAGGCTCCTGGAGGAGCTCGCCTACTTCGACGTCGGGCACCTCTGGTTCCTCTGGTACCTCATGGGTCTGCTCGTACTCAGCCTCCCGGTCTTCGCCATCGCCGCGCGGCTGCGCCCGGCGTCGAACTGGAGCCTCTACGTCTCTCCCCTCGCGCTCGTGGCCCTGGTGCCGCTGACCGCGACGCTCCAGGCGATCATGCTCGGCCGCGGCCTGACGTTCTTCGGGCCGAGCACGTCCTCGGACCTGGCCTACGACCCGCTGGTGCTCGGCTACTACGGGGTCTTCTTCCTGTTCGGCGCCGCCGTGCGCGGCCTCGACCCGGACACGCGCAGCCTGACCCGAGGCTGGCCGGCGATGCTCGCCATCGGGGCGGCGGTCTTCCTCGCGGCGGGAGGCGCCGCGGAGAGCGCCAAGGGCGGCGAGCTCGAGACCCTCGTCCCGGCCGTCATGCAGGCGACCTTCGCCTGGACCATGACCCTCGGCCTGATCGGGCTCTCCGCGAAGCTCTTCCACCGGGAGCGCGCCTGGGTCCGCTACCTCTCCGACGCGTCCTACTGGATCTACCTCGCCCACCTGCCCCTGGTCTTCCTGCTCCAGGGGGCCGTGGCCCGCTGGGAGCTCCCGGCCTGGCAGAAGCTCGGGGTCATGGTGACCGCGTGCCTCGCGGCGCTGCTCCTCACCTACGCGCTGCTCATCCGCCCGACGCCGATCGGGTGGATGCTCAACGGCAGGCGGCCCGCGCGGCGGACCTGAGGCCCCTCACTCGCCGCGCACGTCGTAGCAGAGCAGGCGCCTCGCGGAGCCGTCCACGCGGCCGGGGTTGTTCTGGCAGACGTACAGGAGGCCGTTGCAGATCACCGGCGGGGTCCAGGTCTCGGCGGCGTAGAACAACGGCGCCTGGGAGATGACCTCGAAGTCGTCCTCACCGAGCCGCGCCGTCACCAGCTGGCCGGTGTCGCCCAGGGCCCAGAAGACCCCATCGGCCTCCATCACGGCGCCCTTGCCGAGGCTCGTGGAGAGGGTGCGCTTGCGGTCGCCGCTCCCGATCTCCTGGTCGAAGGTCAGCGCCGTGCGCGCGCGCTCCTTGCCGTCCTTGGGGTCGATGGCCACCAGCGCCCCCGCCCGGCCCGACACGCCGTCCACGGCGATGATCAACCCGTCCGTGAAGATCGGCGTCGCGAACTCCAGGGCCAGCGAGCGGCGGTCGCGCCAGCGTTCCACGCCGCGCCCCTCCTTGTCGATGTCCAGCACCGCGCTTCCCACGTTGTAGGCCGCCGTGAGGAAGACGCTGTTCCCCATGGGCACCGGGCTGGGCCCGTTGACGCTCAGGGTCGTCCGGCTCCGGAAGGGATAGCGCGTGGTGACCTTCCCCTCGGGGCTGATGATCATCAGTCCGCCCACCGGCGGGCGCGACTCGCCGGCCGCGATGACCAGGATCCGCGGCTCCCCTGCGATGGTCGCGAGCACGGGCGACGCGCAGCTGGGCCCCCACTCCGACCCCGCCATCCAGCGCGGCTCCCCGGTCTCCAGATCCATGGCCGCGACGCTCGGTCCGCCCGGCGCTCCGAAGTTCTGCACGACCAGGTCGTCGACCACCAGCGGCGAGGAGACCACGCCGAAGAAGTCGTCCCCCACCTCGAGCACCTCGGTGCTGTCGAAGTTCCACAGCTCGCGGCCGGTCTTGAAGTCGAGGACCACCAGCAGACCGCCCACGCCGTGCACGACCACTCGCCCGTCCGCGATGGTGGGCGTCGCCCGGGGACCGTTGTGGTCGAAGTAACGCCCCGAGTAGTCGCAGGGGAACGAGTGGCGCCAGACCCGCTCGCCCGTCAGGGCCTCGTGGCAGTCCACGTGGACCTCCCGACCGACCCGGTGGGTGAACACCAGCCGCCCGTCCGCCACCGCCGGGCTCGCGAAGCCGTCCCCTCGCTCCAGCTCCCACACCAGCGCCGGAGCCGTGGAGCCGAAGTCCGAGCGGAGCGGGGTCTCCCGGCAGATCCCGTCCCGCCGCGGCCCGAGGAACGAGCTCCAGTCCTCGGTGATGGCCCCCTCCGCCAGGGGGCGCGGCGCCGCGTGGAACGTCAATCCGGGAGTGACCACGGGCCCCTCCGTCGCAGCGCCTGCCTCCTGGGCAGCGAGGGGCGTGGCGAGGAGGGCGACCGTGACGACGGCGATGGGGATGAGGTGATGCATGTGTTGAGTCAGCAGCGTGCCGAGCGGCCTGCTTCGGCCGTCCGAGTCCGTCTTCGAGCGGAGCGGTCCGGGGGATGCCGCCGCGCCGTCGGAGCACGAGGGCGCACAAAGGCGCCTCAGCCTGCCACGGCCAGGCCCCGTCCGGCGACGGTTTGCTCCTCTTCCAGCTCCGCGCGCACCGCCTCGAGGACCTCCTCCAGG
>CBFHHK010000305.1:0-274 GCA_965655435.1 Planctomycetota bacterium
GCGGTCCTTGGGTCGTGAGCCCTTCTCTGATCCAGTCGCGGTTGCGCTTCAGGTCCCCGTTGAGGAGCGCGATGAGGCCGGCGGTCAGGTAGGAGTCGACATGACCCTCCAAATCGACCAGCTCTTGGGCTCCACGGAAGGCTGCTTCCTTCGTGGCCATGGGTGAAAGCTCGATCGCTGGACGGAGGATCGTTCCGCACTGCCAGACAGCGGCGTGGGCAGAAGGCTGATCCAACCGGTAGAGGGACGCCTTCGGGTGCTGCTCGAAGTATGC
>CBFHHK010000305.1:284-4030 GCA_965655435.1 Planctomycetota bacterium
GGTCACCATCGAACGATCAGCATCAATAATGAGGTCGCTTGCCCTGGGGTGCTGACTGACGTAGGCGAAGAGCCCGCGATCGAGCTGGCGGATACGCTCGTCCTTCGCGCTTCGGTGACCGGCTTGCCGCGGCGGCAAGTGGGGAGCGACGAGCTGGACGGCCCTGGCCTCTTGGGACTTCATTCCTCTGGTCTACCACACCGAGAGCGAATCGGGGTTCGGGCCCGGGGCACGGACGCCGGGTGGCGCTTCAAGCGGACCTTGACCGGAGGGGGCGCTCAGGATTCAGCGAATCGTCCGTCGGACCCGAGGCCGTGGCTTCTGGTGACCCGAGGAGCTCGACCGGTGGGGCTTGGCAGAGAGGTGCCCCGTCCGGCCGATCCCCCAGCGTGGTCTCCACGCGGCCCTGTGGGGGAGGGGAGGGCACCCACTGCGCGTCTCCTGAGGCCCATCGCGGAGCCGGCCGGCTCTCAGATGCCGGCGGAGACTTCCTGGAACTTGGTCAGGGTGATGCGCTCGACGGAGCCGTCGGGCATGGTCACGTCGTAGTCCCCGACGGGGGTGCGGTAGCGCAGGACGCCGTTCTTGGTGGTGAGCTGGAAGAGGTTGTCCTGGGCCCGCCAGGTGCTCACGGGCACGCCGTAGCGCACCGACATCACCCGATCGAGCAGCGCCTCGGACGAGATGTTGAGCTGCCCCGAGTCGTGCACCTCCACCTCGTTACGACCCGGCTTGAGCTCGAAGATCGGCGTGGGGGTCCAGTGGCCGCCGGTGGAGACGACGTGGACCATCGCCTGGCTACCGTCGACCCATTCGACGGTGGGGGTCAATCCTTCCGGGCTGCTGTACAGCACACGGGCACAGTCTCCGGAGTAGGGGCCGACGATCCGATGATCCACCCATTCCATGGACTCTGCTTGCCCAATCGATTCGATGTAGGTTGCCGTAGATGGCGCGATGGACATGCTGACTTGCCCTCGCGTCAGAGGGGAAGCCTCTCCAGGTCTTAAGGGGTTGAAGTCCACCGGTCTATCGACCATCAAGTAGTGCGCGCCTTCGTGGTCGCCGGCTCCACTGACGAGCAACTCGCCGTCGCCCCATCTCGGGTGCAAAGCAATGCCTCGCTCATCCGTGAGGCCGTAGCCGAACCACCCGGACTGAGCCCCCTGGTCGATCGTGTTGATCGTGTATCCCACGACAGGGTGGTCGTTCCCGTCATGCACGAGGATCTCTAGAGGCGCCTCTTCGACTCGGAGGAGGCAGGAGGACACCCCTGCTGGCTTCAATTTGACGGGTAAGACGGCCCAGGTTGTATTTCCGACACCAAATTGAACCGTCGCCTCACGACCGTGGATCGTGTCGAATCGGAAGATCCCGGACTCCCGGGTGGATTCAGAGGCTCTGGTGGCAATTCCGCGGTCATCGAGGAAGGACACAGAGATCCACGTGTCGTCGTCCGTGAATCGCTCTGCGATCTCCGCTGGTAGGTCCAACGTCACCTCAAGAGACTGTTCTCCGCCAACCCGAATGACGAACTCGGCACCGTCTCGGATGTGTCTGCTTGAAAAGAAACGCAACTCGAATCGCTCATGCGGAGTGGCTGTGTAAAGCCAGATCGGGAGTGACTCCGGGATACCCTGCAGAGCAATCGTCGCTTGGGCGTCTGCGTCGAATGGTACTCGTTCGCTATCCCGATACGAGATGAAGTAGGCCGTTGGGTCCAGATCCGGGTTGTCGTACTCCAGGCGAAATCGAAGTTCCGTGAAGGGGTACATCTCCAAGGGAGCGAGATAGATCTGCCCCTGCTCGACGGCCTCTTCCCGCTGACCTGCAGGCAGGTCCAGTTCGAGAGGAAACGCGAACCGGTCGTTTGAGGTTCCGGCGATTTCCCAAGTGCCCTCCGTGACATCGCTCAGTCGAGCCACACCTGTAGCACCTGTTCGAGCGGAGATCGCCCGGGGCTTTGAGACGTCGGGCTCGACATCAAGTTGGGTGAGCACGACCTCGATACCAGGAAGCGGAGTGCCTGTCTCGGCGTCAACAGCAGAGACCGTGACATCGAACAAGGAGGGC
Source organism: Planctomycetota bacterium (assembly GCA_965655435.1). GTDB lineage: Bacteria > Planctomycetota > UBA1135 > UBA1135 > Saltatorellus. Next base: position 2,358 of record CBFHHK010000305.1, read on the forward strand.
GCCTCGAGTTCGACCTCCTGCATGCGAGTCTCGATCCTCAGCTCACGGCGGGGGCCGCGGATGCCGGACTCGGACTCGACCCAGGCGCCATAGTTACCGGCAGGGAGTTGAGCCTTGACCCTCGCTCCGTCGACCACAAATTGCCGGTCGAGAGCAATGCCCTCGTGCTCGAGCACGACTCTCGTCGGGAAGGTCTTGGCGGTGGGGAACCGGACCCTAAAAACGACTTCAGGAGCCAAGTTGCCGTCGGGCGCGGGAGCAAGACCTGGCTCCGTGCCGACTCGCTGCGCCGCCTCGATCGACTCCCTGGAGTTCACCCCGTCGACTGAACCCGCCACCTCTGCCAGTTCGGACCTGTCGGAACCGCCCTGTTCGACGGTCTCGCCGCCTGAGGGAGAGCTGACCTCGAGTACTGCTGGGCTCTCAGCAGCACCATGAGACTGGGAGAGTCGATGAACCGTCAGCGCGATGAGCAGCGATGCACAGACAACCAGGACGTAAGGTCGGGATCTCTGCATCAGATCGAACTCGGACAGCGGTCAACCCGGGGTGGTTGTTCGGGGCCCTCGTCGCGACTCAACCACGTCCTTCACCTTGTCAACAGGTCCCGGGCCCCCAGCACCGCCACCTGCCGCAAGAGATGACCGGCAGATGGGCGACGGGGTAACCTCGGCCGCACCGAGCGGCATTCCAAAGCTAAATACCATCAGGCAACTCGCAGACCACGCGATGAGCCAACGGAACGAGGAAGTCTGGAGAAAGTGCTGCATCGTCTTGCCCTCTATGTGACCAAACGGTCTTCGAAAATGGGGCGGCGTCGTTTGGAATTTCATCGTTCGAGCAAGGGAGGCTTGGGAGATTCGACTCGCGGCATACATGCCCAATCAGGTGCGCCGCTGAGTTGGCTGGCTCGATGTCGCAATGCCTGCTGGCTCTTCTCAACGGAAGCGCGTCCGAGACGGTTGCAACGTAGCTGGGCTATCCGATCGAAGAGTCCCAGTTGATCGATCGCATCCTCGTCCCCCATCCGTTGCAGGAACCAGTCGGACTCCTCATTTCCACCAATTGACGCTGCAGCGAACGCCCCAGAGGCAAGCGCCGAGCGGCGCGCCCCTGCTACAGGTGACTCGCTCCCACGCTTGTACAGTTCAAGAGATTCTTGGGCTCGGCCCTCGATCTGCGCCACGAGTCCGGCTTGGTTGAGGAACCAGGCTCCGTAGCCCGTCGCACCGTGTGCATCGAGTCCTTCGGTCAGGTGGTGCCTAGCTCTTCCTAGGTTACCTACAAGTATGGCGATCATGCTTGCCAGCATGTAGGAGTCAACATCGCTGCGAAGTGCAACCAGCTCGGTTGCCGCACGCTCTGACTCCGTGGCTGCCGCTGCACGCCGATCAACGATGGCACCGTCGGGCGCCCACTCGTAATGCCAGACGGTCGAGTGGTTGCCCTGAGCATCCAGCATGAATCGGTGTGCCAATGGATGCTGGTCGGCGTACGCGCGGAGATTGCGGTGGAGTTCGCGGATGCGCTCGTCCTTTGCCCCGCGGGCGGGGCGCGTCTCGAGGAGCTGCCGCAGCCGGTGGGTCGTGTTGGCGAGGGTCGCCGTGGGGGGGCCGGAGTCGTACTTCATCTCGTTCACCTCATCTGGGCCATGAGATCGCTCAGGGCCTCGT
>CBFHHK010000306.1:0-4018 GCA_965655435.1 Planctomycetota bacterium
AACCGTAACTCATCCGTCGCAGGCGGCCAGACGAGTTCCCCCTCGAGCATCCGATGGTTGCCAACCAGGGGGCCGTCATCGAGCCTGAGGGTCACCCAGCCCTCCGCATCCGTCTTAAAGCGTGCACTACGGCCGCCCGAGGAGCGCAGCCGAAGCGACGCGTTGGGGAGCGGAACGCCTTCGCCGAGGACCCGGATCCGCCGCTCCGTCAGGGCCACCTGGACCGGCACCGTGTGGCTCTCCACGGCCGGCAGCGTGAGCGGAGGAGCGTTGAGCACAGCCCACTCCTTGTGGCTCACGCTGGGCACATAAGTACCGGGCGAGAGCAGGCACGAACCCAAGCGATCCTCGGGCCCCTGCAAGCGCCCCTTCCTACCGCGCGCCTCGCCGTCCGTGCGATAGAACGTCACGGTGATCTTTCCGTCCAACGCCGTCGGATGGACGAGGTCGGCGGTCACGGCCGTCGGCACGCCGTCGACGAAGGCGAACGTGGCCTCGGCCGTCGCCCCCTCTTCCAAGGTCACCGTTCCGACCAGGAACCCTTCGCGCGGGCGCCCGTCGCCAGACATCGACCGCCGGGAGCCTCTCATCAAGTAGACCGACGTCTCACCCGCCATGAGACCCTCCATTCGGAATTGCCCGTCACGATCCAGCTCGGGTGGGCGACCCAATGAGAAGTCGCCGATACGTGGATCCATGGTGGAAAGAACAACAGCCCAACCTTTCTTGGGCAAGTGATCCGCCAGTGCCAGCGTGCCCTCGAGCGTCGCACCGCTCGGAAGAGTGAGGTCCAAGGCTTCGCGCTGCTGTGCCGGCGTCAGGCGACCACTGATCGAGTACGTCTTCCCAGGATCACTCACGACGACGTAGTAATCCTCATCCGCCGGTGGCTCGATCGCAAAGCGCCCGTCCAGATCCGTCGTGGCCCGCGCGACCGAGAATCGCCACTCCTCTCCGCCGAAGCCTTGGCCTTCGGACAGGACCAAGCGGCTCGCCTCCGAATCGTCGACCTCCGCTGGCCGCACGAGGTGCACCGCCACACCTCGAACGGGCTCACCGTCGGGATTGCGTACGGTGCCTTCCACCATCGGCGCCGATTGGAGGAGCACAGCGACGACGCGCCGCTCGCGGGGCAACAAGCCGTCGATGGGGATCTCGGCCGTTCCTTCGTCGCCGCGGACGATCAGCGTGTAGCTGCCCGGCACGACGCGCTCGATAAGACCTTCGGTGAGCGGCTCGCGGCCGTTGTGAAGGAAGAGGTTGGGTTGCCAGCGGATGGTCGCGTCGGCCGGCGGAGCGAGCTCCACCGAATAGAGCCCGATGGGCTCGCCGGCAGCGTTCTTGACGTCGAGCTCCAAGCTGGAGGTGCCGACGAGCGCAATCTGCCTCGATGTCGTGAGGTCGTCGATCTCGACGTCCCACGCTTCGAAGCGCTGATCTAGGAGGGAAACCGAAATCGGAAGCGGCGTAGGCTCGTGCACATCGAAGGCCCAGTTCCGAGGCCCGCGGCCCAGCACCTCGAGTTGCCGGCCATCGGCCGCGATCGCAAGAATCGACGCAGGATCAAGAGGATCCATTCGCGCGGCTACGCCCATGTCGAGGAACAGGCCCAGGGTGCTGCTCACCAAACTTGAGGGGTCGACCGTGAACGTGTGGGGCGTCGTGACGGACGAGGTGAGGCTCAGTACGTGGGGCTCTTCCGCACGTCCGCCCTCCGCGCTCAGTTTGACCGATACGGTACCTGGAGGAAGACCGGTGAGCTCGAAGGTGCTCTGGCCGATCGGCACGTCGACACGGATCCGCGTCTCGTCCCTTTCGAGGAGCGGGGAGCTTCCTTGGGACGCAGCCCGCACCGTCCACACGCGATCGGAAAGTGGATCCCCCGATGGAGTCGCGATACGCCCGACGAGCGTCAAGCCCGGGGGTAGTTCCACCGTGCCCAGCTGCTTGTCTTCGTCTGGCTTGAGCCCAGCGAAGCGCCAATTCGTCGTCGCGTACTCCGGACCTTCCACGCGCAACGTGAAAGCGTAGGCCTGGGGCACGGCGATGGAAGCGTCAAGAAAGCCCTCTCCATCGACCTCTCCAACTGGATCCTCCCATAGCTCGGGAAGGCCGAACTCTTGGACCGCCTCGGAGTTGCGAGGGCGGCCGAAGAGCCGCCACGTCACGCCCGTCACGGGCTGCCCATTGACGCTCACGAACCGGGCGCGGATCCGCGCCGTGGGGAGTGGATCACCTTGGCGCGTCGTCGAGTTGGACGTGACCACGGAGCGAGCGGGAGTCGGTGCGAGACCCGTGAGAGCTGGCTCGTTCTCCGGTGTGGCCGGCGCCGCGCCCACCGCGAGGGTGCTCGATCCGCCGGTGGAAGAGGAGGAGGAGGAGGACGGGCCCGAAGACCAGACCTTCCACCCGAGGCCTGCGATGGAGGCCACGACGAGCGCTGCCGCGGCCCATACACCGACGCCTAGCGCGCCCGAGCTAGAAGCCGAAGCTGCCGCGCCGGATCCGCTGCGCAACGAAGCCCAAGGTAAGAGCGCGACACACCAGGCTTGGCGATCACCACCATAGGCCTTGTCGATCCGTTGGCGCAGCAAGTCCAGGCCGCGATCCACGCGCCGGCTCGCTGTCGACTTCGCGATCCCCATTCGACGACTCGCCTCCGTGACCGAAAGGTCGGCGACGTACACGAGATGCAGAGCCGTCCGTTCGGGCTCGGGCAACGCCAGAAGCTCCTCCGCCACGAGGCTCCGCATTTGCCGATCTCCGACGACGTCGTCCGTTGACGGCGCAGCATCCTCGCGCAGGTGGTAGGCCGACTCGGCGCGCTCCCGCTGGTTCCTGCGGGTACGGAAGGCCTGGGAGCCGGCGCGAAAGAGAACGCCGCTCAACCAAGAGCGCTTGTCGCGGGCGGCATCGCCGCCCTGTAGGTCCGCCAACCAGGCCTCTTGCGCGAGGTCTTCGGCGGCGTGGGGATCGCGGACGAGGCTGCGCGCCATTCGGCGCAGCCAGTCGTCCTGTCTAAGGATGGCTTCTAGATCAGGGGTGCTCATAATGCTGTGTCTCCACAAGCACGGTGTGAGCACCCTTCGATCGTTCGGTGGAAAACGGAAGAAGTTCCCACCGGGCCTGGCTGGCCCCAAGCCCCGCGAGCGGCGCAGGCGGGGCCTCATGACCCGTCGGGGCTGAGGACGGAATCCGTCCACAGCCCCCGTGACTCAATACTGAATGAGCAGTGAAGGCGTCAGGTTGGAGGTCGGCGTGCCGGCCAGGTTGTCGCGGAACCAGACCTGGAAGAGCCACGACTCGCCCGATTGCACCATCATGCCGGCCGGGAAGTTCGAGAGCACAGGGCGAGCCGAGATGGAGCCGTTGTTGCCGGAACGGTGCTGACCCGGAAGGCGCAGGATCTGGCCGCCGAGGCAGAGGTTGCCTTGGCCGCCCGCCATGGGCGTGAAGCCTGCGGTCCTACCCGTGATCAACATGCCGAACGTGTTCGAAGGCAGGTCGCGGGCGTTGAGCACGAGTCGATCGCGCTGCGGGTCGAGGCTGCCAAGTGCCGTGAGTCGTGCCGGAACACCCGTTGAGTTGGGTGCGGCCGTGCAGTTCGGAAGGCCGAGGTCACCGTCGCAGTTCTGACCGCACCAGTCGGGATCGAAGCGGTAGTAACCGGCGCGGACGCTCTGGCCAAGGGCTCGAACGCGGGCCGGGGAGTCGGGCAGAAGGTGGAAGTCGGCGTTGCCCCAAAAGCGCGGGTCCGCGTCGATCACGTTGGGGCCGGGGGCACCACCTTCCACGACACTCCGAGCGACCGTCGCGGTCTCCGAGATATGGGAGAGGCCTCCGGAGAGCGAACCTGCCACGATGGTGTGCTGGACATCCAAGTGGTTGCCCGACGGCGTCGGCGGGCCTTCCACCAGGCTCATGGCGCCGGCCGAAGCACGGGGGATAGGTGATCCAAGCTGCCACTTGGGCTCCCGATCCGCGCTCCCTACACCCGGGTGCCGCTGGGCGGCACCGG
>CBFHHK010000307.1:0-3993 GCA_965655435.1 Planctomycetota bacterium
AGGCCGTAGCCGGAGAGTTCGATGTTCTCGTCATCAAAGACCGAGCCAGGGTCGGTCGTGTCGATGTCGGCGTCGTCGATGACGACCGCGCGAGCTTCGAAGGCGAGGACGCCTTCGGACATGGACTGGCAAGAGGCGAGAAGGAGCGCGGGGAGCGCGAGGAACACGAGCTTCATGGGGGGAGAGGCGAAGGAAGAGATAGGGGTTAAGTGCAACGAGCGCGATCAGGCCGACTCGGAGCTCTTCAACGAGGGGGCGGGCGCCCCCTCGTTGTAGAAGTGGACGTCGCGCTGCGGGAATGGGATCTGGATCCCCTCCTCATCGAAGCGACGCTTGACGGTCTCGGTGACGTCCCAGAAGACATTCCAGTAGTCGTCGGTCTTGACCCACGGGCGCGTGATGAGGTTGACCGACGAGTCCGCAAGCTCGTGCACGCGGACGTTGGGCTCGGGGTCGTCGAGGACCTTGTCGTGGGAGTTCAGGATCTCGAGCAGGACCTCTCGGGCGCGAGCGAAGTCGCAGCCGTAGCCGATGCCGAAGACCATGTCGACGCGGCGGGTGCGGTTGGCCGTGACGTTGGTGATCACGTCCCCCCAGACCATGCCGTTCGGCACGTGGATGGTCCGGTTGTCCATGGTCCGGATGGTGGTCGTCATGAGGGTCATGCCCATCACGCGGCCGAAGGCTCCGGCGGTGTCGACGATGTCGTCCACGTCGAACGGTCGGAAGACCATGATCATCAGGCCGCTGGCGAGGTTGCCGAGGGTGCCCTGGAGCGCGAGGCCGAGCACCAGGCCGGCGGCGCCGATGGCGGCGACCATCGGCGCCATGTTGACGCCCAGGGCCGAGAGCGCCATGAGGAGGCCGATCATGATCAGCCCCTTCTCCACCGTCGAGACGACGAACTGTCGGAGCAGCGCGGACGACCCACGGACGCGGTTCATGGCCCGCTTCGTGACCGTGCCGGCGATCCGGGAGATGAGGAACGCGACCAAGATTGTCGCCAGCGCCCGGAGCAGCTCGAGGCCGATCGCGATGCCGCCGTCCGGGCTCCCGAGCCACGCGGTGAAGCTGGTGATCGCCGCGTTCACGCCTGTGATGGGCGGCGTGGCCACGACCGAGCTCATGTAGGCCTTCGCGGCCGAGCCGTCGCCGCCCTTCTTCTCCAGCGCGGAGATCACGATGTTGACCCGTTCGATGAGTCGTCCGCGCTGGCCCCGGAGCAGGACGGCCTGTTCGTTGAAGCGGGCCTGCCCCTCATCGGAGCTCTGGAGGCCGGCGATCTCCTTGGCTGAGATCTCCGCGCACGTCGCCTCGAGGAGCGCCAGCCACACCCCCAGCTCTTCCTGGACGAGCTCCAGGGTCATGGGCCTGAGGCGGGCCTTGAGCACCTCCTTGTCGAGCTCGATGGCGCTGGACCGGGTCAGGGAGCCGGCCTCTGTGGTGGAGATCTTGGCAGCGGCCTCGCGGGCGCGGCTGAGGCGGCTCCGCGTTGCCTCCATGTCCTGGCCTGCCTTGGAGAGCGCCTTGACCAGGTCATCCGCCGCGGAAATGAGCGTCTGGGTGTCCGCGCGGAGCTCGTTCTCTTTCTCTCGGTCCGGGCTGTCCGCCGCCGTGGCCTCGATGCGCTCCAGCTCGACCAGCTCAGCTTCGATGATCGAGACGTACGCGTCGAGGAACCCCTGCACCACGGGGGTGGGCTGCTCCTCGAGCTCGCTCAGGAGTTTCCCGGCGCGCTCCACGGCCTCGGCCTCCGTGGCGGGGATCACGGGCGGGGGCTCGACCTCCGCCGGTGCTTCGGCGTCTTCAGCTCCTCCCTGCTCGGGCGCCTCCTGGAGGGTGTCCGGTCCGTCAGGAGCGTCCTGGGCGGGCGTGGGGAGGGCGAGGCAAAGGGCGAGCGCCGGGGTCAGCAGACGCGGTGTCAGCAGGGCGTGGATCGAGCGGGGCAGCATGGGCCAGAATGTACGGCGGTGGGGCCCGAGGGACACCGCGAGGTGACCAGATCCTCGTTGCTGGACCGCCCGGTCGGAGCCGACGGAGGCGCCCCGTGCCACCCTCGGTTCCGGCCTCGGGTAGACCGCAGGTCGTCAGCCACTAGGGGCTTCCCGTATGCTCGCCCGCGAAGCGGACCCCGGCGCCCGCTGTGCCCCTCTTGAACCCGCGACGGATCGATCGCCATGCACCACTCAGCCCGCCCCTTCATGGCCGCCCTCTCCCTGGGCGCCGCCCTCCTTGCCGCCGCCTGCCAGCCGGGCGATGGAGGAGGAGGCGACGGGACCCGGATCGCCTACGTCTCCAACGGGGTGGATCCCTTCTGGGATGTGGCCGCCGCCGGGGCTCGCGCCGCCGAGGCCGAGTTTGGCGTGGACGTCGAGGTCGTGTTTCCGTCGCCGGCGACGGCCGAGGTCCAGCGTCAAAAGGTCCAGGACCTCCTCGTGCGCGGTGTGGACGCCGTGGCGATCAGCCCGGTGGACGCGGAGAACATGACGCCCTTCCTGGACTCGTTGACGGACCGAGTTCACCTCATCACCCACGACTCCGACGCGCCCAAGTCGAAGCGTCGCTGCTTCATCGGCGTGGACAACTACGAGGCCGGTCGGGCTTGCGGCGAGCTGCTCGTGGAGGCCCTCCCGGGCGGCGGCGAGGTCGCGATCTTCGTGGGCCGCCTCGAGCAGGACAACGCGCGCCTCCGGCGCCAGGGCGTGATCGATGCGCTGCTCGGGCGCAGCTCGGACGCCACCCGGAGCGACGCGGTGGACGCGGCGCTCGCGGGCAACGGCTTCACGATCGTCGCGACCCGGACCGATGACTTCGATGCCGCGCGGGCCAAGTCCAACGTCGAGGACACCTTGGTCAAGTACCCCGAGCTCGCTGGCGTGGCGGGCCTGTTCGCCTACAACGCGCCCGCGTGCGTCGAGGCGCTCAAGGGCGCGGGCCGGCTCGGCCAGGTGGCGATCGCCTCCTTCGACGAGCAGGACGCGACCCTGGATGGGATCGCCGCCGGGCACGTGCTCGGCACGGTGAGTCAGAACCCGTTCCAGTACGGCTACGAGTCGGTCCGGATCCTGAAGGCCCTGTGCGAGGGAGACGAGTCGGTCCTGCCGGAGGGCGGGACGCTCTCGACGCCGCCGACGGTCGTGAAGAAGGACAACCTCGAGGCCTTCCGTACGAAGCTCAAGGCGGACATCGCCGCAGGCTCGGGCAAGTGACGACGCGCCTCTCCGCCAGGGGGCTGGTCCGCCGCTTCCCCGGGGTGCTCGCCCTCGGCGGCGTCGACCTCGACGCTGGGCCGGGTGAGGTCGTGGCGCTCGTGGGGGAGAACGGGGCGGGGAAGAGCACCCTGCTCAAGTGCCTCGCCGGGCTGGAGCAGCCGGACGAGGGGTCGATGGCCTACGAGGGCGGCCCATGGGCGCCGCGCTCCACGGCCGAGGCTGCCTTGGGCGGCGTGGCCCTCGTGCACCAGGAACTCTGCCTCGCAGAGAACCTCTCCGCGGCGGAGAACATCGGCCTCGGCCGTGAGCCGCGCCGCGGGTGGATGCCGCTCGTGGACCGCCAGGCGCTGCGCGAGCGCGCGGCCCACGCCCTCGAGCGGGTCGGCGCGTCCTTCGGCCCCGACGTGAAGGTGGAGCGCCTCGCGGCGGGCCAGCGGCAGCTGGTGGAGATCGCCAAGGGGATCGACCAGGACGCGCGCGTGCTCATCCTGGACGAGCCGACCTCGAGCCTGACCTCGAAGGAGACCGCGCGGCTGTTCGAGCTGGTGCACCAGCTCCGCGCGGATGACATCACGGTCCTCTACGTCTCGCACCGCCTGACCGAGATCCTCGAGCTCGCGGACCGGGCCTTCGTGCTCCGAGACGGCCAGAACGCGGGGCACCTCACCCGGGACGAGCTCTCCCGCGAGGCCATGGTCCGGATGATGGTGGGCCGGGACCTGGCGGCCCCCGCGGCGCGGGCCGAGGCTGGCGGGGCCCCCAGCGCGCCGGTCCTCGAGCT
>CBFHHK010000308.1:0-3983 GCA_965655435.1 Planctomycetota bacterium
GGAGGTGGTGTGTGCAAGGTGCCCCCATCCCATTGGACGGGGCGGGGAGGGGAACGAGGCGTGGCCTCGGTGCCCCGGCCCTTGGTGCCGCTAGTCCTGCCAAGTTGGGCTCGATATGGATCAGCCTTTGAATTCCGGATCTCCTGATCCGCTCGCTTCAGCCCCCTTGAATGGGGCGGGGGAGGGTGTGGAGAAGCGGGTGTGTCGGAGTCAGGCGCCGGCGCGGGGGCTCGAGGGGTGGTCGTCGCGGAAGGATCGGCGGAAGGTCGGGTATCGGATCGGGGCGGTGTTCGGGGCGGTGTTCCTGGCGGTGTTCTCGTGGGGGGACGACGGGCAGGTGCTGGCCAAGGGGCCGGCGAATCCGGGGCACGGGGGGCTGGAGTGCGCGGACTGCCATGACCCCGCGCCGGGGACGGTGCGGCAGCAGGTCCAGGCGGCGGTGGCCTTCGGATTGGGGCTCAGGGAGACGCCTCCGGCGGTGGGGCGGCTGCCCGTGTCCAACCAGGTCTGCATGGACTGCCACGAGCGGCGAGCGGACCTGCACCCGACGCACGATTTCGAGGAGCCCAAGTACTTCGAGGAGCGCAGAGAGATCGCCGCTGATCAGTGCATCACCTGTCACAAGGAGCACAGCGGGCGCCACGTGGCCAACACGGGGCAGTTCTGCTCCACGTGCCACGGCGACGTCGGGGAGATCGACAAGCCGATCCAGCCCACCCATCCCGAGCTCGTCGCCGGGGAGCGCTGGGACACGTGCATGCGCTGCCACGACTATCACGGGAACCACGTGCGGGAGGCGCCTCGGACCCTGGGGGAAGCCTTCGATGGGCGAACGGTGCTGCGTCACCTGGACAGCGGCGCGCCTCTCTACGGCGAGAAGCGCGAGCTGGCCTCGCAGGAGCGGAGGCGCTGACCGCCGCCCCAGCCCCATGTTCCTCCGCGCCCTGATCCTCCTCGGCCTCTCCGCCGTCTGCATCTATCTCTTCGTGACGGCGCCGCCCGCGCTGCCTGATAAGGGAGGGGGGGGCCCCGGGACGACCATCCCGATGAAGCAGGCCTTCGCGGTGCTGGCCGCCGAGAACGACGAGGCGCGCAGGCTCTGGACCCAGGAGATCGTTGGGGCCGGCAAGAAGGTCGGGTTGAGCTTCGACGAGAACTGGGAGATGAAAGAGGTCGAAGCCGGGCCTCTACCCGCGCTCTTCCTCAAGGAGACGGCGCTGCAGATGGGGCGCATGTCGACGGACCTCACCTTCTTCCTGGGTTCGGACGCCCCGATCAAGGAGTCAAATCGGTTCGAGGGTCAGCAGGCGCTGGAGTTCGCCGAGATTCGGGCGACGGGGGAGCCCCAGTTCTTCGAAGACGCCGAGCATCAAGACCAGGTCGCCATGTTCCCGGATGTGGCCTCGGCCGCGGCCTGCGTGAGCTGCCACAACGAACACGTGGATTCACCCCGGGACGACTGGACGCTCCACGAGGTCATGGGGGCGACGACGTGGACCTACCCCGCGAAGGCGGTCTCGCTCGAGGGACTCCTGCAGCTGACCGAGATCTACCGGGCGAGCACCCGCGGCGCCTACGAGCGCTACCTCAAGAAGGCGGCGTCCTTCGAGGATCCGCCGGTGATCGGAGACCAATGGCCGCGGGACGGAGAGCGGGTTCTTCCCAGCGCGGACGCGTTCATGGAGGCGGTGGATCGCGCCGTCTCGAGCGCGACCGTCATGACGCTCTTTGACCTCGCAAGAGCCGACGGATGAGCCGCTATCCCCGGCACACACGCAGGCCCGTGATCGTGGGCGGGCTGACCCTGGGCGCCGGCGTACTGCCCTTCATGGGGGTCCCGACCCCTGAGGCTCTGGTGGACCTCTACGGGCAGCCCACCTACCGCGTGGTCACAGGCCTCGTCCTCGCCGCGCTGGTGGCGCTCCAGTGGTCCTACGTCGTCCTACGCCGCAGGCCTGCCGCTGATGCCAAGCGGCTGCTGGTCCAGCACCTCTGGCTGGGCGCGGCGGCGCCCCCGCTCCTGCTGGTCCACGCGCTCTCCTCGGGCTACGGCTACCAGACCGCGCTCGTCTGGGCCTTCCTCGCGAACTGCGCCCTCGGCCTCCTCAGCCCCCGGGTGGCGGGCCGGCAGCTCCGAGGCCTGGAGCGGCTCTGGCTCCCGCTCCACATCGCGGGCTCCATCAGCGTCGTCGCGCTGATCGCCATCCACGTGGTGGTCGTGACGCGCTACCACTGAGCGGCGCCGCCGCTCAGCCGCCGAGGAACAGGTCGAGGACGCTGTCGGCGGTGCTGACCGTCTTCTTGAAGAACTCCGTGTAGCCGCAGTCGCCGCACGTGATGTGGGTGAAGCGCTGGTTCTGGATGTCGAAGAAGCGGGACAGGCCGTCGCCCGTGGTGCGGATGACGCCGTGGTCGAAGTGGCTGCACTGGCACTTGGGACACTCATACTGGTGGTGATCTTGGGGCATGGAGGGGCTCCGTGTCGGGGTGGATCCTGGCGGCGGCGGAGCGGGGTCGATCGCTCCTGCCGAGGGTCCTTACCGGGCCGCAGGGACGATATTCACGCCGATGGAGACCCCCCTCGGGGGCTCAGGCGCACCCGAGTCACATTGGGGCCGATGGCCACGCATGGTTCTGAGGTTCGGGCGTAGTCTCGACCAACGCCGGCCGATAGGCCCTGCGAGGGAGGTCCCCTCCCCGAAGCGCTCGCCCCTGCGGCGAAGGAGCACCCAGACATGATCATGCAACGCCCCGGTGTGGGGCTCTTCGCGGCGCTGGCCGTGGCCGGACTGACGTCCGCCGCGCTCGCGCCCACCGGACCGAACGAGGGCTGGGCTTCATCGAGCATGAAGCACCGCGCCTCCGAGAAGTTCGACTACGTCCTCGGCCAGGAGAAGTGGCAGTCCCTGGGGGACGAGATCACCCTCTTCGGCCAGGAGTTCCCGGTCGAGATGATCGGCCCCGTGCACTTCGAGATCGACTCGAACGGCGACGGCCGGGTGGACCGTGACGTGAAGGGGGCCGACGGGTTCGTCGACCTCAAGGGGGAAGACGCCCAGGGAGAGGTCTTCCACTACGGCGTCCGCTTCCGCAACGACGGCGAGCGCAAGTGGAGCTGGACCGCCTCGGGCGCCATGACCGGCAAGGTCGAGGGCCTCACCATGGCCGTCATCGACGCGAACGCCAACGGGCGCTACGACGACTTCGGCGTCGACGGCCTCGCCGTTGGCAAGGACCGCGGCGCGGGCTACGTCTCCCGCATCGTCAGCATCGACGGCAAGCTCTTCGAGTTCGAGGTCAACGCCGACGGCACCGAGGTCAAGACCCGGCCCTACACGGGCGAGACGGGCCTCCTCAAGCTCAAGAAGATCAAGGGCATCAAGGCCAGCGTCGTGACCGCCATCGCCCGCCAGGGCAAGGACGTGTCCTTCCAGATCGCCGGCGCCAAGAAGGGCATGGTGGTTCCGGTGGGGGACTACGTGCTCGCGGACGCCTTCCTGAAGGGCGGCTCGGAGACGGCGCGGATCCGCATGGGCCGCATGGAGCGCCTCGAGGTGGCCACGGACGGTGAGGTCGAGCTCCAGCTCGGCGGCCCGCTCGTGGGTGAGGTCCCCTCCCCGCGCTTGCAGGACGGCAAGGCCGTGGTCAGCCCCAACGTGCAGGTCTTCGGCACCCTCGGCGAGGAGTACTACGACTTCCAGCCCAAGGGCAAGGTTCCGACCTTCGAGCTCTACGACGCCAACACGGGCAAGCGCCTGCAGAAGGGCAAGTTCCCCGCCGGCTGATGAGGCTCGGCCCTCCCGGTCACCGTGGGTGTACCGAACCAAACGAACCTTGATGTCATGGTCCTCAGCGAGCGGAAGATGTTCGGCAAGCTGAAGGCGAAGCCCCGCCAACGGAAGGGGCCGCGGACTCCGCGCTGACGATTCCACCGATCCCCGCCCGATCGGGGACCCCTGGGATGGAGAGAGGCCCCCCCCCGC
>CBFHHK010000309.1:0-3957 GCA_965655435.1 Planctomycetota bacterium
TTCCATGGGCCAGAGGGTACGGGCCCGGCGCGCTCACGATGAAATGGGCCCATGAACGTCGTGCACCACCAGGAGCGATTCGAGATCGAGACGCCCGGCCGAGGGCTGACGGAGATCACCCGTGAGGTCTCGTCGATCGTCGCCCGCTCAGGCGTCGAGACCGGACTCGCCGTCGTCTACTGCACCCACACCTCGGCCAGCCTCCTCATCCAGGAGAACGCGGACCCGAGCGCCACCCGAGATCTCCTGGCCTGGTTCGAGCGCCTCGCTCCGGAGGGCGACCGCCGCTACACCCACACGCTCGAAGGCGCGGACGACATGCCCTCCCACCTCCGAGCCTCCGTCACGAGGACCTCGGAGACGATCCCCGTGGCCGCCGGACGCCTCGCCGCCGGCGCCTGGCAGGGCCTCTTTCTCTTCGAACACCGGGCCGCCCCCCATGGGCGGACGCTGATCGTGCATGTTCACGGCGAGGCCCCAGCGCCGCGCTGATCCGACGCTTGGGCCAACGCTGCAGCCGACGCTGGGGCCAGGCCAGCCTCGGTCAGCGCTTGCTCGCCGGGTCCACGGTCTCTTCCGCCACCGAGAGCCGCGCGAGGCCGGGGTGATCGGCCCCGTAGCGCGTGGCCCGGAAGACCGCGTGGGAGCTCTGGGGTCCCCCGCCCCCCCGGCGGCCACCGGGAGGCCCTCCCCGGGGCGGGCCGCCACCCGGACCACTGCCAGGGGGACCGCCGCCCGGGGGACCGCCACGATCGGGGCGACCCTGGGGTGGACCACCGCGCCTTCCCGGGCCCCCGGGTCCGCTGCCCTCGTCGGGCTCGAAGTCCTGCAGGTACTCCCAGACCACCCGATGGTCCGGGGTCACCTCGAGGACCCGCCCCTCCTCGCCGAGGCACACCAGCATGTGGCCGCCCTCCAGCAGCTGGGCTCCGCTGATGTGCCCGTTGAAGATCCGCTCCTCACCACCGCTCCAGGTCCAGGCCAGGTCGGGCGCCGCCGGGAGGCCGTCGCCAAAGCCGCCCTCCTCGGTGAAGCCGATGGAGAACACGTCCGCGCTGGAGCGGTCACCGCCCTCGCGGCCGCTGCCGTTGTTGAAGACGGAGAGCGAGAGGCCCTCCGCTGCGGGGAGGAACTGCGGGTCGTGCTGGTTGAAGAGCACCTGCTCGCCGCTGCCCCCCCATGACGCCGGTCGACCGAACCGATAGAGCAGGTCGCCGCCGCGGCCGCGCCGGCCCCCCTCGCCCGTCCGGGCCTGCGCCGAGCTGGTCGAGTGGTCGATGATCCAGACCTCGCTGGCCGAGCGTACGCTGATGGCGATCAGGTCCGTGGCGGGGTCGTAGTCGATCCCGTTGGTGTGCATCCAATCGGATCCACCGCCACGGCCACCACGCCCCCCGCGGCCGCGTCGACCCCGGCGAGGCTCGTCGCCACCGCCCCCGTAGCCGAGCCCCCTCAGCCGCTCCTGCTCGGCGGCCTCACGCTCGAGCTCGCCCGCCGTCTTGGGCCGCTCGCGGCGATCAAAGTTCACGTTGATCCGGTGCGGGTGCGCCGCGGGATCGCCGAAGTTCGGCTTCTCGCGGTCACGATCCTGGACGAGGTGGTCCCACGCTCGCCACTCCCAGACGACCTCCGCCCCGGACGCCCCCACCGGCTTCAGCTCGACGATCGCGTCCGGCCAGAGCGGGCTGCTGGCACCCTCCGCGTCACGGCCTGCCGCCATGGCGTCCTCGGCGGAGACGCCCTCCCAGACGATGGCGAGCACGTTCCCGTTGGGGAGCGGCTCGATGTCGTGGTGCTGACGCCGGCGGCTGCTGGCAAGCTGGTGGTCCCAGAGGAGCTCTCCGTCCCAGCTGATTCGCTGGATCCGCCCCCCCTCACCGCCACCGCGAAAGGGCGCGCTCCCCGCGTCCTTCCCGCAACGCAGGAGCGAGCCGTCCTCCAGCAGGTAGGCCGAGTTGCCCGGCGTCCACTCGCTGGGCCACGAGTGCAAGGTCGCCCCGCCCGCGTCCACGAGGTAGGTCGTCTTCGACCGAAGAGGAGCCACGAGCGTCGCACCAGCCCCGGCGCCCTCCAGCGCGCGGAGCACGCCGCGAGCCTGGCCTGAGCCCGAGGTGGACGCGGCGGGCGGCCCGTCGGTTCGGGGCGGCCCAGCCTGGGAGAGGGCGAGCGAGGGGAGCAGGCCAGCGACCGCGACGACGAAGAGGGGGTGCATCAACATGAGGTCGAGGCTAGCGGGCCGCTCACGGCCCTGCACTCGACTCCTCAAGCTCACCTCATGGACCTGCCGGACCGACCGCCTCAGAGGCGCGCGTGCAGCTTCTCGAACACGTTGGCGCCATCCGCGCGGAGCCCGTCATGCTCGTGCTCGTTGGTGATCCAGGGCTCCAGCCCCTTGATCCGTCCGGCCGTCTCGATGGAGAGTTCCGCCGGAACAAACATGTCGTCGTGATAGACCAGCGCGGCCACCGGGACCTCATTCCGGCCGAGAACGGCCGGGTCATAGAGGGTGGGCCAGCCCGCTCGGTGCGCGAGCAGGTCGCCCGCCTCGGCGAGGCCGCGCAGCGCGCCGATCTGCTCGAAGAACCAGGGATAGACCATCTCCCCGGTGAACAGCGGCGCCCCTCCGGCCACCGGCGGAGCGAACTCGGGGAACTCGCTGCGCACCCGGTCCGCGGCCCAGGCGGTCGCGCCGCCCTGGGCATAGCAGGCCTCGTGCAGGATCGCGTAGAAGGGGTTCGTATCGAACGCCTGCAACCCCTCTACCCCGCGCAGGAACGCGCGCGAGAGGAGCTCCGTCTCCGGAACAAAGGCGCGCTCGAACAGGTAGTGCAGCTGGGCGGCTCCATAGGAGAAGCCGAGCTGACTCCCGACCAGCTGCAAGCGCTCGGGCGTGAGGGCGTCGCCGCTGGGCAGAACCACGTCACCGCGCTGGAGCCGATCGAACACCGCGCGGGCGCGGCCCTCAAGCTGCGGGAAGCGCGCGAAGAGCTGCTCGTTCTTCGTCCGGGTGAGAGGATAGGTCCGCCGGTAGACCTCCTCCGCGCTCGTCTCGAGCCCGGGCAAGCCGCCGGTGATCATCACGCCGGCGAGCCCCTCCGGCGCTGACGAGAGGTAGTGCACGGCGCAGAAGCCACCGAAGCTCTGACCCAGCACCGTCCAACGCTCCACGCCGAGCTCGCTGCGGATCGCCTCGCAGTCACGGACGATCGCGTCGGCGCGGAAGCGAGCGAGGTGCTCCGCCTGGGCAGCGGCGTCGCCCAGGGCCGTGATGTTCTCGGGCGTCTGCGGCGTGCTCCGCCCCGTGCCACGCTGATCCAAGAGCAGCACGCGGTAGCGCTCGACCGCCTTGCTCAGCCAACCGCCGGACGCCAGCGGGCGCGGGCTCTCGAAGCCAGGCCCCCCCTGCAGGAAGACCAGCCACGGGCGGTCGCGGTGCGCCCCGTCTCCGGCGAGGACCTCTCGCCCGAACACCTCGATCGCTCCGCCCGCGGGATCATCGTGATCCAGGGGGAGGCGGAAGATGTGGTCCTCGAAGTGGAAGCCGGGGATGCGGTACATGGCGATGGAGCGGCCCAGGGGGGACCGCCGGGCGTCGACAGTATGACCGGTCCCGGCGGTTCAGGCCCGAGAAGCCTCTCCCTCTGCCACCAACCCCGCGGCCAGGCGCTCGTAGTCCGCGCGGTCGTTGTAGACCTGGGCGGAGATCCGGACCCAACGCTGACCCCGGGCTGGCCAGTGCACGATGGGCACCTCGACCCGGTGCCGCTCGAAGAGGGCGTACTGGAGGGGGTCCGCCCGCCCGCTGGGCGGGGTGTCAGGGGCGGAGGCGGGGAGCGGGAGCGTCACCAGGGAGCCCAGCATGGAGTCCGGCGCCGGCGGCTGGACCCCGAGGGCCTCGCAGAGGATCTCGCGACCCTCCAGGGCCAGGGCTCGGTTGTGGGCCCGCACCGCCGGGAG
>CBFHHK010000310.1:0-3844 GCA_965655435.1 Planctomycetota bacterium
TCCCTTCTGTTCCCCTTCAATCACCCCCACGACCCGCTGCTCCGCCAAGTGGCAGTTTGGATCGCTTATCCACCGAGCCCGGCGGCGTCAGCGGCGGAGAGGGCCCCGCGGTAGAACGCCAGGTCGTCGAGCCCCTGGGACTGCGCGCCCCCGGGGTTGGACCCGCCGTTGATGGCCCCGATCTGAAGGTCCTGGGTGGGCGCGACGTTGCCCGCCATGGCGCTCCCCGTCTGGGTATCCACGAAAGGAATGGCAATCACCATCGCGCCGTCCACGTAGAGGGTCGTCGTGCCGCCTCCCCCCGGCGCGCGCTCGACCACGCCCACCACGTGGTACCACTGGTCCCGGGGGGCCTGGTACTGGAACGTGACGTTGTAGATGTGGACGGCGCCCTGATCGTCGTCCACGCGGAAGTTCCAGTCGTTCGCGAGGTTGGTCCCCAGCTGGATCCCCTCCTCGGTGTTCAGGAGGTTGTCGAAGACCCGGACGCCCCGCGCGTCGCCGTCGCCGGCGAAGTCATCCCACGCCCAGTAGCTGAAGGAGAAGCTGTCCTGCCCGAAGTCCATCGCCAAGGGGCCGCCGGAGGACAGGCTGGCCTCCAGGTGCCCGCCTCCGCCGGAGGTGCCGCTCACCAGGTTGTTGAGGCTCGGACCGGCGCCGGGGAACGCCTCGCCGTAGGTGGCGTTGACGCCGAGCACGGGAGAGCCCACCTGGGTGGTGACGAGGCCGCCGGCCAGGTCGGTCGTGGAGCTGAACTCCCAGTAATGCTCGCAGGTCTGTCCCAGGGCGCTGGAGGACAGGACGATCATGGAGGCAGAGAGGAGGGTGATCCGCATGGCAGGCTGAGGCTTGGGGAAGGGACAGCGCCCCCCCTTGGGCGGGAGGATCGCGTCCTCCCAAGGTAACTGGACCTGGAGACCTCGCCAGTCGAGGAGCCCTCCTGCCCACGCCAGGGGCAATAGACTGACCCTCGAGTGAAGAAATCGACTCTCATCGAGTAGGGGGACCCGTCGCGTCCGCAGTCTTGAGCGGGCGCGCCCTCCCCGGTCCCTCGCGATCCCGGCACCCGCCGCCATGAAGACCCTCTCCCCTGCCCTTTTCCTGCTCACGGCCGCCCTGATTCTCGTCCTGGGTGGCTGGTGGATGGCGAGTTCCGGCCCCCATGAGTCCGAGGCGACGCCCAGGAAGCAGAGCCTGGAGGAGCCCGTCGCGGAGCGAACCGCCGCGCTGGAGTCGGTGACCGCCAGCGACGGGCGCGCCCAAGTGGCGCCCCCCTCCGCCGTGGCCCCGACCCGCGCCTCCGCGGACGAGGAGCTGGAGGTCGCCCCGCCCGCGGCCGCCAGCCCGACGTTGTCCGGAACGGTGGTCGACGAGGACGGGTTCACCGTCGCAGGCGCCGAGGTTCGAATCTGGGAGGGCGGGCGTGTCTCTGGAGATCCCGTCCGGACCGTCACCTCCTCCCCCGACGGTACGTTCTCCGCCCCAGGTGTCGGTCACCGGTTCGTGGCCGCCGCCTTCCACCCTGACAAGGTCTGCGTTCGCGGGCTCCGCGGCATCCTCGGCGCCGACACCGAGTGCGTCGACCTCGAGCTCGTCCTCGGCCCTGCCCATGACTTCACCGGCCTGGTCGTCGACCCCGGCGGTCTCCCGGTGACGGGGGCAGTCCTCGAGCTCGGCGATGACCTCCTCACCAGCAGCAGCTTGGACTCGACGGAGACGCCCGGGGTCACCACGTTCGGCTCCATCGCCGGAGCCCTCGCCACCCGGCAGGTCACCGGGCCAGACGGGCGGTTCCGGTTCCCAGGTGTGGAGGGGAACGGGGTCGCAGTGCGGGTCGAGGCCGAGGGATTCGTGGGCCAGTGGGCCAACCATCCCCCCTCCTCGGGTCCGGCGACGATCACGCTCGATCGGGGGCACCGGCTCGAGGCCCTCGTCCTCGACGCCGACGGTCAGCCAGCCGCAGGAGCCGAGATTCGCTTCGGTCCGGTCGCTTCCAACCTCGGACTTGTTCGCACCAGCGCCAAGGCCGACGCGGCCGGCCGGTTCTCCTTCAGCGGGATCGCCGACGCCGAGGACCAGTGGGACAAGCCCGCCTTCATCGCGGCGCTCCACCGAGGTCACGCCGTGACCCTCCTCCAGCCCGCCGCCCTCGATGACGGTGGCCAGCGGAACGTGATCCGCCTGGAACGTTCGGCGCCGCTCGGCGGCCGCGTCGTCAACGCGGCCGGTGAGCCCGTCTCGGGCGTAGGGATCTGGCTCCGCTCCGAGCGGGAGTACGAGCGCTCCTACGTCACCGTCGGGACCCCACCGACCTGGGAGAGCCTCTTCCCGGAGTTCCGTCGATCCACCGGTGCAGACGGCCGCTTCGAGTTCCCCCACCGCTTCAAGGGTCCCTGTTCCCTCAAGGTCCAGGGTCCCAGCGAGCCAAGGCGGACGATCATCGTCGAGGTCGGCGCCGACGAGTCGGAGGTGGAGGTCCGACTGGACGACGAGGCGCTGCGGGGCGTCGCCCTCGAGGGCCGCCTCCTGGATGCAGCGACGCGAGAGACCATCGAGGCCTTCAGGCTCCTGCCCTGGACCGAGACGGAGGACGGCGCTCGCCTGGCGCAGGGCGACGACCACCGATCCGGCGCGGACGGGCGCTTTCGGGTCGAGGGGCTCGGCGAGGCCACCTGGGAGCTGGAGTTCGAGGCCGAAGGATACGCCAACGAGCTGCTCGCTCCCCGCGCGTTCGAGAAGGGAGTCCACGACCTCGGCGAGGTGACCATGACTCCCGCTGTCCGGCTCCGGGTGGAGGTCCTCGACCCGGCGGGCGACCCGTGGCCCGATGGGTTCCTCCGACTCGAAGATGGGGCGGGCAAGCCCGTCAGGGTGACCATCGGCAGCCTGGGGACCACCGGCGCCAACCTGCATGGCGAGCCCGTACTGATCGAGGGCGTCCCCGCGAGCCCCCTGACCCTCGTGGTCGAGAGCCAGGGGGTCCGCTGGGAGGAAGAGGGAGTCCAGCCGGGCGCCCACGTGGGTCAGACCCTCACCCTCGTGGTTCCCCGGCCGGAGGTGGGCAGCCTCCAGGTCTCGTTCCTCGACCGGGCCGCGCTCGGTCCCGACGCCGACGCCTTCCTCGCCGGCTTCCGGCAGGCGATGACGGACCGCGACCAGTCCTGGATGGTGAAGAACCGTGAGCGCATCCTCGCAGCCTTCCCCAAGGAGACGCTCGAGGTCCAGGTGACCAAGGGCGGAGAGGGCATCGGATCCGGAGAGGTCAGGTGGCTGACGGACAGCGGGACCTATCGCACGTCCACCTTCTCCGGCAACGGCGGCTCCAGCAGCGAGGGCGCACCCTTCCCCGACCTCCGCTGGTCCGGGCTTCCGGTCGGCGATTACTCCGTCACGGTCACCAGGGAATCTGGCGCCGCCACGACGGTGTCCGTGAAGGTCGGGAAGAGAGGCGAGAGCCAGCCGCCGGTGGTGATCGGGCTGTGATCCTCAGCGGGCGCCCCCCGCGAGTCCACGATCACCAGCCGAACACGTTCCGCGCGAGCCAGATAGCGGGGAGCTGCTCCGCGTTCGCGGCGCCCTCGAGCCCGAGCTCCTCGACGTCCGATTCGAGCTGACGCACCAGCGGCCCCTCGAGCTCTGCCAGGGTCGCGGTGAGCTCGGCGAGCCGCTCCTCCTCGGGGGCGCGCCCCTTGCCCGCCTTCGCGGCGGCCTTGGCGGCGCGCCTCCAGTGGGAGGCGGTCTTGCCCTTGATGGCCTTGTTCACCGCCGCCTTGCGCTTCTTGCTGAAGGGCGTCTCCAGGGCCTCGGCCCACTCGATCAGCACCGCCAGCGCGGGGGTGGCCCC
>CBFHHK010000311.1:0-3825 GCA_965655435.1 Planctomycetota bacterium
GCCGCGAGGACACGGTTGCCCTCGAGGTCATCGCTGGAGTTGTTCATGAGCTCCTCGATGGTGCGGCCGTCCGCGTCCGTCGGGCGCTCATCGAGGAACTCCAGGGCCTGGCGCAGCAGCGCGGCGGCGCCGGGGCGCTGCTCGGCCTCGTAGCGAGGGGCGAGCTTCACGATCTTCTCGCGCAGCCGCTTGATCTGCCGCTGCAGGCTGAGCTGCTCGTCCGCGAGGGCCCGCCGGTCCCTGGACCGGTCATCCTGTGGGGCGCAGAGGGCGGGCGCCGCCGAGCTCGTCGCGCCGACGAGCAGGAGCATCATCGTGAGGAGACTTCGCTTCATCGGTCATTCTCCGCGGCCTTGCGGGTCCGCTCCTTGAGGTTCTTCTGCCGGCTGAGAATGTCTCGGGTGAGCGAGAGCACCGACTGCAAGCTGTCCCACTCACCGAGCTCACCGGTGAGCCGGTCCATGGTCTCACGCAGCTCCGTGAGGCGGAGGTCCGCCTCCGCGAGCGCCGCCCTGGCGCTCTCCAGGTCGCTGGCATCTCGCACGGTCTCCAGGGAGGAGATCCAGGCCTCCATGCGGGGTCCGGTGGCCTCGAGGGCGAGGCCCACGATTCGGACCAGGTCGCCCGCGCGCTCGGGGTTGCCGAGCTGGCCAGCGGCGAGCTCCCCTGAGATCTTTGCCCAGGCGTCGTCGTCGAAGCTCCGCTCCGTCGAGCCGGCCGTGAGCTCGACCAGCCGGCGCTCGAGGGCGCCGGATCGCTCGTCGAGGCGGGAGTAGATCATCGCCTCGGCGAGGCCAGAGAGGTCCCTCGCGATGGAGCGCAGGTCCCCCCGCTGGCGCCTGGCGTCGTTCGCCGCGTTGATGAGCTCACCGGCCTCGGGGAGCTCGGCGGCGTCGCCGGTCAGGGAGGAGAGCAGCGCCTGGAGGTCGCGCTTCGCGGGCTCCATCGACCGGTCGAGGCGCTCCACGGCCTCGGCCGCTGCGCTCAGCCCGTCGCGCTGTCCACGCATGAACTCGTCGGTGCTGACCACACGGATGAGCAGGGCGCTGGTGCGTGAGAGGTTGGGGTCGGGCTCTCTGGTGTCCTCCGCCTCGAGGAAAAGCGCGGTCACGCTCCCGACGAGGGACTCGGCGGGGGGGAAGAGGGCCTTGACCTCGAGGGCGGTGGACGCGAGGGCGGCCATGCGGCTCCGCCCCTCGGAGACGGTCGTCGAGTCGGTGACGACGGAGAGCTCCAGGGGCCGGGTCTCCATCACCTCGTCGGTGGCCGCGTCACGTCCCTCGAGCCGGACCTCACCGACGCCGAAGTCGTCCCGTACCAGCACGCGCAGGGGGACGGCGCCGCCCTCGACGACCTCGGTCTCGCTGCGGCCAGGGGCCAGCACGAGCAGCTCCGGTCGCCTGTCGGGCACCACCTCGATCCCGAACAGCGCGGGGTCGGGGTTGCCGAGCCCGGCGGAGTCGGTGAGCTCGACCCGGAACCGGAGCGACTGGAGCATGACGTCCGAGAAGCTCAGCCCGGGGACCGGCGGCGCCGTGGTGCCCTCGGGCGCGGGCGGACCCAGCTCGGGGAAGGGCCGCGGCTCGAGCTCACGGACGAGGTCGTCGGGGAAGGTCCGGGCGATCCCGGTGGCGTCCTCCGGGTCGGTCTTCACGTGCACGGTGACCCGCGAGCCCGCGAGCACGGAGACCTTGGTCTCGGACTCGGTGCGGCGCGGGAGCCCGGCGTAGGCCGGCGGCTCGATCACGAAGGCGAGGCCGGCGATGTCGGGGGGCTGGAGCACCTCGACCACGACTCGCGGGACGCCGCGGTTGTCGTCGCCTCCTGTGACGGTGAGGGAGGTGGACTCCTGGAGGGAGGGCAGCAGCGTGCGGAATTGACCTGGACCGCTGGGACCCACCTCGAGGGACGCCCCGCTCTCGAAGGTGACGGTCACGAACTCCGGGCGCTCGCCGTCGGCCTCCACGAGCAGGGGCACGTCGCTCCCGCGGGCGGCCCGAACGAGGATGACGTCCGCCTCTGGGCGTCGCACCTCGAGGCCGGGGGCATCGTCCGGCACGGTGACCTCGAGCGTGGTCGCGCGCGGCCAGGCGACCTCGGCCCCGAACATTCGGGCGGCGAAGATCTTGGCCATGGCCGGCTCCGCGGAGAGGGTCGCCGCGGTCGCAGCGAGCGCCAGGGTCGCCGCGGCCATACGCCAACGCGGGCCCCGGCGGTCGGTGACCCGCCGCAGGTCCGCGCGCGCCGCGAGGGCCTCTGCTCGGCTGGCCACGGTGCGCACGAGCTCGGCCGCCGGCGACGTCGCGGGGACAGACCCGTCCAGCTGGATCGCGCTCACGAAGAGGTCCTCCCGGACGTCCTCATCCACCGCGCGCTCGGCGAGCATCGCGAGGGCTGACCGGTCGGGGAGCGCCTTGACGTGCAGGAACAGGCTCCGCCGGAGCAGGTAGATCGTGCCGCCGGTGAGCACCGCGAGGTGGAGGACGCGGACGGGGGCCGGCAGCCGCAGGACACGGTCTGCCGCGTACATGAAGAGCAGCCAGGCCGCGCTGGCGGCCACGACGGTCCCGAGGCCGTGCAGGAGCACGCCCCGGGAGAGCGAGCTCTTGAGCCGGCGGAGCAGGGCGTCGAGACGCGGGGTCTCCACCCGGGCGGTGGCTCCCTCGACGACGCGCTCGCCTGCGGCAGCGCTGCTGGTGTCCTGGTCGCTCATCCGTTCGTCAGCGGTGGAAGATCGGGAGGAAGTCGTACGGGATCTCGAGGATCAGGCAGGCCATGGCGGTGCTGAACGCGGCACCAGGCCCGGTCTCATTGGGCCAGGATCCGTCCGCCCGCTGATATCGGATCAGCAGCTCGCGCAGGCGGGTGAAGTAGTTCACCCAGTCGTGCCCGCCCTTCGTGTACATGGCCTGCACGCCGTAGTAGTGGCCGTACCAGAAGAAGTAGTGCCCGACCGAACCGTAGCGTCGATTGAAGCTGTCGAACTGCGAGTTGAGGAAGTCGACCCCTCGGTCGATCAGCTCGTCGGAGTAGATCCCGAGGCCGTTCAGGGCGGTGACCCCGGCGGAGGTCAAGGGGAAGGTCGAGCGAGACTGGGCCTGGCGCTGGTAGCTGAACGTGCCCAGGGCGCTGTAGCGAATCGAGCGTCGCTGGTTGCCGGTGACCGCGGAGTCCACGACGTACCGGATCGCGAGGTCGACCGTGGACTTCGGAACGCGGATCCCGATGTTGCGCGCGGCGCGGAGGGCGAGGACCTGGCAAACGACGATCGACATGTCCGACTCGCGGGCGAGCGGGACGTAGCGCCAGCCGCCCTCCTCGTTCTGGCACTTGACGATGAAGTCGATCGCCTTCTGAAGGCGCAGCCGCACGTCCTCCCGGTGGGTCATGCCGTAGATCTCCGCCAGGAAGAGCGTGGCGAAGGCGTGGCTGTACATCCGCGTGCCGGCGAAGGTGATGTACCCGTCTTCCTGCACGCAACCGAGGACGAAGTCGACCGCGCGGTCGAGGGCCTCCCCGTACTCTCCGCGGCCGGGCAGGTGCCCACCAGCGAGGAAGGCGATACCCGCGAGGGAGGTGACGCCCACGTGCGCCGCGGAGGCGCTCGTGGACCGATACGAGTTGTTCAGCTTGAAGCCGACCGCGGCGGTCCAGGAGCCGTCCTGGTTCTGCTCTCGGGCGAGCCAGGCGAGGCCCCTCTCGGTGGCGCGCTCCTGTTCCTTCGTGATCTTCACACCCCGGGTGCCGCTGCTCCGCGGGCGACCGTCGCTACTCCTGTCCTGGGAGGGCTCCGGGGCGGCTGGCATCGCGGCGGCAGGCATCGCG
>CBFHHK010000312.1:0-3815 GCA_965655435.1 Planctomycetota bacterium
GCGGGCACCGTCAGGCTCCGGTGGAGTTCAGTCGCTCAGCTCGGTCCGGGGGGCTCCATAGAATGCGTCGAAGACGCGGGGGTGGCCCGCCTGGAGGTCTGCCAGCGGCCCGGAGGGCTGGATGGCCTTCCAGGAATGCTCCTGGAGTGGAGCCCCGAAGAGGCTGCTGGTCCACTCCAGCTGCAGCATGAGCCGCTCGCCCTCGAGCACCTGCCCCCCCTTGTGGAGGCCGCTGGTGTCTGCGAGGAACACGGTGCCCCGCGGCGCGGTGACCCGATGAACCTGCCCGCCGTGATGGGCGTGGACCTCCTCGTCCGGGATGCGGCCATCACGGGCGAGGACCGGGTGGCAGTCACGATGAGTGTTCTTGACGAAGTGGTGCGGGCCGTTGGTCTCGTCCACGTCCGTGAGGTAGACGAAGAGCTTGAGCCAGCGGAGCCGATCCATGTCGTGGTGGTAGAGCTGAGCGGCCTCCGACCAGGCCCTGTCCCCGTGGGGGAAACTCCACCACATGGTGACGAGGTCGAGCGTCGGTTCGCAGCCCAGCCAGCGCTGCGCCAGCCGCAGGAAGCCCGGCTCCGCCATCAGGCGTTGGACGGAGCCCTCTTGGACCAGTTGCTCCCGAGAGACCGCGTAGGTCGACGCGGGTTCGCGGTCGCGCTGTTGAGCGACAGGCGCGGGCTCCGCGGTTCGGTTGCCGCCAGTGTTGGCTACTACGTCCAGACGCCGCCCCGCCTCGACGAGCTCCTCCACAAGATCGGTCGGGAGCGGGCGCCCGAGCTGTACGAACCCAACCCGATCCAACTGCTCGACGACCCCCGTCACACCGCGGTCATCCAGCTCAGGGAACAGCGCCCCCTCGACCTCCACGACCGGACGAGGCGGCCACGCACGGGCCACCGCGTCGCTCAATCGCGACGCTCGCGTGGGACGGGCCTCGAGCTGCAGCTCCCGCATGGCGACGTAGGCCTCATGGGGCGTCTCGCGGTCTGCGAGGAAGCGGGCGTACCCAGCCTGCAGCGTCTGCAGTTGGGCGATTGCGCGTTGGTCTCCCCCAGCGCCCGCCTCGGCCGCGAGCTCCGCGATGACCGCGTGGAGGTTCTGCAGCTCATGGGCGGTGCGCAGGCCGAGCTCGAGGTCGCGCGTCTCGCATGAGAGGATCGCCATCCCTTCCTCTCGGGCCTTGGCGAGCAAGGCCCGATCTCCTGCGCCGCCGCCCCAGATGCAGACGTCCGTCTCGCCGAGCGCCTTGAGCGCGTCCGTGGGCGCGTAGACCCGCTCAGCGAGCGACGCCAGCTGGGCCTGATGACCGACGAGGAGGAGTCGAAAAGGGACGCCCTCCGCGCGCAGGCGGCCGAGGACGGCCGCGGCTCGCCCGGCGGCCAAGGCGTCGAACTCGGCCCCCGCGGCCAGCAGCGTGAGGTCTGAACCCCGCACGCGAGCCCGCTCCACCGCGCCGGGAATCTGCACCCCGGAGTGCCGGACGAGCGTCCGCTCGAAGAGGTGCATGACCTTGTCCACCGTCTCACGACGGACGTGGCGCTGGTCGTATTGCCAGGGGTCCGGAGAGCAGGTCATCACCGTCTCGAACGACGGGAAGTAGGTCACGTCCTCATGACGCTCGGACCACTCCTGCGCCACCACGCGCAAGGTGGCCTTGGAGTGAGTCGAGGCGGTGATGCAGTCCATGCGGTCGCCGCGGAAGGTCGCTTGGAGGGGCACCGGGGAGACGGTCACGATGAAGCGCATGCGCGGGTTATGACGCTGCAAGGTCTCGCGCATGAGCTCGAGCTCGGCAAGGCACTCGGAGGTGCTCATCACGTGGTGCTCGACGAGGGCGGGGCTGAGCCGCCAGGGCACACGGGAGAGGACGGCGCCATCGGCCTTCATGCGCCAGATCTCGGTCAGGCCGAGCGTGAGAACGAAGGTCTCCGCCTGGAGAAACGCGCTACGGCAGGCCTCACGGTGGATCTCGTACTCGTGGTCATATTCCTCGACGGATCCGAACTCGACCTCATCCCGAAAGGGGTCGCGATAGACGACGCGCTCGCCGCGCGCAATACGCCAGAGGATGCGCGGCGTCTCGACCTCGCGGAACGCGCGCTGCGCCAGCTGACGGAAGGCCGCGACGTTGAAGATGACTCCCCAGGCTGCTGGTGCCGTCGCGTAGCCCTGCTTGTTCGGGTCCGAGTGTTGGGTGACGACGTAGTTGAACCCGTTCTGCTGCATGTACCGAGCCACCTCGGATGCGAAGCAGCTGCCGGCCGTGATGACCGGAGTCGCCCGATCAATAACGCTGTCCAACCTAGCGTAGGGCAGCACCTGGTGCGTGCCGCGATAGTGGTGGGCCTGGCTGGTCGGGTTCGGATACTGGAACGCGCTCCGATGGAACTTCTCCTGCGGCGTATAGGAGATCCCGTTGCGCCAGGTCTGATCCTCATGGCGTGACAGATCTGCGAGGGCGCTCAGGATCTCCTCGCGGTCGCCCCCACCGCTCTCCGCCCGCTGGGCGTAGCTCTGTCGAAGCCCCACCGCCAGGGTCTCGGAGGTCCACCTCATGGCCGGGTCCGACGTGAGGGTCTGGAGCAGCGCCCGCCGCGTGGCTCCGGGTAGCGACGGGAGCATCGACTCCAGGAGCATCTCGATCGCCGCCGGCCCGAGGGGTTGGTCATTCGAGTCCAGCACGACCGTCCTGGAGGGCGCGATCGTGGTGCGATCCGCGCTCGGCCTCAGGGTGGTCGACAGCTGCGGTTTGGTACTCATGCCTCGTCCTCGCGGGTCGTCTGCGGGTCCTTCCAGGGGGCGTCGTCGGTCCAGCGCGCAAGCCAGCGATCGTTCCCGGCAATACGCGCTCGTGCATGGGTCGGGAGCCAGCGCCCGAAGGTCGTGTGCCGAGGCATCGCAGCGCCAAAGGCGTCGAGCACCGCCGTCAGCACAAGGAGGGGGCGCTCCCCCACGGGCCAGCCTCTGGCGCCATCGTCCAGGAGAATCGGCGCGCCGCCCTCAGGGTGGAGCACGAGGTGGGCCTTGATCAGCCAGGGGCCATCGTCCAACGCCCCGCTGGCGACGCTCTCCCGATCCAGGAGGCGAACGCGGGCGAGGAGCGGCGCGCCGCCGAGGTGAGCGGTCGCCGCGGCTTGCCCTGCGGCGTGGAGGGCGGCAGCGGCGAGGTCACGCTCCCCGAGGATGGCGCTCTCGCTCGCACCAGGAGCGAGCCGGGTGCGGTAGCTCGGCGTTGTGGGGTCGGGCGGGATCGAGTCACGCTCTGGGTACCGCTCCCTGAGCGCGTCAACCAGCAGGGCCCTCCCGCCGGGCGGCATATTTTGCTCCAACCACGCGAGCAACCGGATCGCACGCGGGGTCGAATGACCCGTGCGGTGATGGACGAGCCAGGCCGCGCCGAGCTCATCCATCAGGGGACGAGCCTCTCCCGGTACGAGCTCCCCGAGCGCAGTGAAGACGGCGTGCATCCTCGACTGGTGCCGGAAGGAGCCGAGGAGCCGATCAAGGTCCGGCCCCTCTGAGGTGATGACGTGCGCGCCAGCGAGTCGGGCCTCGACGACCTCGGGATGATCGACCTCATGGTCAGCGCAGAACACCAGGAGCGGGGCGACCGGCGGCCGCCCGGTGCCCGAGAGCAGGGCACCCGCGCCCGAGACGCCGATCCCGCGCTCGACCTGCGCTCCAGCCGCTGCCCCGAGGGCCGTCCATGCCACCGGGAGGTCGTCGATGAGGCTCTCGAAGAGGCGCGCGGCCGTGTCCTCCGGTCGGCGCTGGTGACGCTCCAGGAAGGCATCCACGGCCTCCGCGTAGAC
>CBFHHK010000313.1:0-3812 GCA_965655435.1 Planctomycetota bacterium
CTGGAGGCCGATGGCCGGGTCGGCGCGCGGTACGACCGACGCGATGATCTGCTGCCCTTCCGGGTCGTGTTCGTGCGCAAGGGGCTCGACGACGTCGCCCTTGAGCGCCGGCCGCGCGTCCTCGAGGCACTGGAGCGGCTGCCGAGCTACCGCACCCCGCTGGGACGGGAGCGAGCGGCCGCCTACCGTTGAGCGAGCCGTCCTGGGCGCCGGGCCAGCGCGATGAGCCGCGGGATGAGTCAGCGCGGTGCCCCTGAGCGGTGACGCTGAGCGGTGACGCCTGAGCGGTGACGCCTGGACGGGGACGCTTGAGCGGTGACCCCTGAGCGGTGACCCGGGAGCCGTGACCCGAATCGGACCTCGCCTAGTCGCCGTGCCGGTCGGACTTCTGGGCCCTGGCCTCTTCCCGGCGGTCGTCCCGATCGCGCTTGCTCTGGCGCTTGTCGTGGAGCTTCTTTCCGCGGGCCAGGCCCACGCGGAGCTTCACCAACGAGCCGTCCCAGAGGACCTCGAGGGGAATCAGGGTCGTTCCCTTCTCGCGAACGGACTTGCCCCACTTCTCGACCTCCTGCTTCTTGGCGAGGAGCACCCTGTCACGCGTCGGCTCGTGGTTGTGGACGTTGCCCTGGGCGTACTCCGGGATGTGCATCTGCATGATCTGCAGCTCCCCGTTCTTGATGAAGCAATAAGCCTCCTGCAGGGACACCCGCCCGGCGCGCAGGCTCTTGACCTCCGTCCCGCGGAGCACGATCCCGACCTCCAATTCATCAAGAATCAGGTACTCGTGGGTCGCGCGCTTGTTGCGGGCGATGGAGCGCCGCTCGCGCGGTCTGGAATCGGCCGCCATGTGGAGGAGTCTACGCCCGACGCCCTCGGAGCGGGCGCCCCGATGCACTACGCTCCACCCATGACCAGCCAGGACCCCAGACCGATCCTCGCCGAGGCCCTCCGCCTCGACGGCTCCGATGACCATGTTGAGCTCCGCTACCACGCCAAGCGCACCCGCAGCGTGGCGGTGGAGAAGGGCCGCGTGGACCAGGCAAAGCTGAGCGAGCACACGGGCGTCGGCGTCCGCGTCCTCTCCTCCGGGACCTACGGCTTCGCGTCCACCGATCGGCTGGACGTGCCGTCCGTCCGGACGGCCATCGAGACCGCCCGGGCCGCGGCCCAGGCGTCGGCGAGCGCCCGCAAGGAGCGCATCACTCCCCCGCCGGCGGCGGACCTCGCGATCGGGCGCTTTGACGCGCCCGGGTACGAGGAGCTCCTCGCCGCGTCCGTGGACGAGCGAATCCAGCTCGTGCTCGGGCTCGAGGAGCGAGCCCGCGGCCAGAGCAAGCGGATCGTCAGCGCCTCCAGCGGGTACACCGAGTCCTTCGAGGAGAAGGGCATCGTCACCAGTGACGGGGCCAGCGCGTGGACGCGGGTCGCCCGACCCGAGCTGCGGGTCATGACCGTGGCCGAGGCGGACGGCGAGCTCCAGCGCGGCGCCCGCAGCGTCGGCGTGACCGGGGCCTGGGACTGCCTCTTCCGCGGCGCCTCGGCCGATGAGCTCGGGGACAGCGCGGCCCACATGGCGGTGGATCTGCTCGGCGCGGGCTATCCGGAGGGCGGGCGGCGGAAGGTGCTCCTCTCCCCCTCGATCGTCGGCCTCCTCACCCACGAGGCCGTCGGGCACACGGTGGAGGCGGACTTCGTCGAGGCCGGGAGCTGCGCCCGGGACCGGATCGGCACGTCGGTGGCCTCCGAGCTCGTGACCCTGAAGGACAGCGGTGTGAGCGAATACGCCACCGGCGCAGGAGGCACCCTCGATGTCGATGACGAAGGGGTTCACGCCGGATGCGTGACGGTGATCGAGGACGGGATCCTCCGGAGCTACCTGCACGATCGGCAGACCGCCCACCGGCACGGCGTGGCGCCCACCGGGAACGCCCGCGCGTGGGAGTACGACGACGAGCCGCTCATCCGCATGCGCAACACCTACATCGCGCCGGGAGAGACGGAGCTGGAGGAGCTCATCGACGGGATCGAGGACGGGCTGATGGTCGACGGGCCGAGGAACGGCCAGGCGGACGCCAACGGTGAGTTCATGTTCGGCACCCTCCAGGCCTGGCCCATCAAGAACGGCAAGCGCGGGGAACTCCAGCGCGGCGTGAACCTGTCGGGCATGGCCTTCGACGTCCTCGCCACCGTCGACGGGGTCAGCCGCGACTTCCGCTGGGACCTCGGCTCGGGGTACTGTGGCAAGGGGCAACCCGCCAAGGTGGACGCGGGCGGCCCGTGGCTGTCCTGTGAGATCCTGGTCGGGGGGCGCGGTTGATGAGCACCACCAGCCAACCGTCGGCCGAGGCCGACGCCCGCGAGCAGCGCGCGGAGCTTGAGCGCCGCGCCGACCTCCTGATCGAGGCTGCGAAGGCCGCTGGCGCGCAGGAGGTCGAGGTCTGCGCCCGCTCGGGTCGCAGCCTGTCCGCCAAGGTGGAGAAGGGTGACCTCGGTCAGGTGCAGTCGGATGAGGGGGCCACCTGCGGGTTGCGGGTGATCCTCGACGGCCGCCTCGGCTTCGCGTCCACCAATCAGGCCTCGGACGACGCGCTGCGCACGATGGCGGCGGAGGCCGTGACCATCGCGCGACTGAGCCCCCCGGATGAGGCGAACGTGCTCTCCGAGCCCACCATCGTTGACCCAGGGGCCCTGATGGGGCCGCGGGTGGATCCTGCGCTGGCCGCCATCGGGGTGCGGGAGGTCGTCGAGGGAGCCCAGGGGCTCGCGGACGCCGCGCTCTCACGGGACCCACGGCTCTCCGTGGATCAGGCGTCCTTCTCGGCGGTCTCCGGCGGGACCCTGATCGTGAGCACCAGGGGCGTTCGGCAGTTCGACTTCGACGCAGCCCTGAGCCTGAGCCTCATGGCCCTCGCTGTGGACGGCGAGGAGACGGGCGGCTTCGACTACCGCGGCGTCGCTGTGCGTGACAAGGCGGCCCTCGCGGCCGAGCTCGATCGGATCGCTGGCGAGGTCGCGGTGAGCTGCGTCGGGAACCTGGGCGCGCGGGCGGGAAAGACCTACCAGGGGCCGGTCCTCTTCGCCCCCGGCGCGCTGCAGAGCGCGATTCTCCAGCCGCTGCTCGGGAGCGCCTCGGCCATCGCGGTGCAGCGCGGTCGAAGCGCGCTCTCCGAACGCGTCGGCGAGCGCGTGGCGCCAGGGCTCCATATCGTCGATGACCCGACCGACCGCCGCTCGATTGGGGCCCGAGCGTTCGATCGGGAGGGGCTCGCCGCCCGACGCTTCGATCTCCTCAAGGACGGGGTCCTCGAGGGCTTCATTCATAACGGGTACTCCGCTGCGGTCGACGGGGCGGTCTCCACGGGTCACGCCCAGGGGGGCGCCCGGGGCGTCCCGGGGCTCGGCTTCCACGCGCTCGTCATCGGCCCGAGCACAGCGGAGGGCCCCGCAGATGAGGCCGCGCTGATGCGGGCCCTCGGCGAGGGCCTCTACATCCAGCGCTTCTCCGGCTCCGTGGACGCCGCGTCCGGCGACTTCAGCGGGACGGCCAAGTCTGCCCGGTGGATCGATGGCGGCGAGGTGCAGCACGCCGTGCAGGAGGTGATGATCAGCGGCAACGCCTTCGAGATCCTCTCGCGCGGGCTGCAGGTGTCCCAGGACCTCGAGCGCCTCGGTGGCTCCAGCCAGATCTGCTGGGGCCTTGGAGACGGCATCTCAGTGACGGCGGACTGATCCCTGTCGCTGCGGGCGGGCCCCCGTGACCGCGGAATGGCCGGGCGGCACACCCTGCTTCCACTTTGGTCCGCAGCGCGTCG
>CBFHHK010000314.1:0-3764 GCA_965655435.1 Planctomycetota bacterium
AGCCTCTGCGAGCCATGCTGCCCGCTCACAAGCTCATCCAATGCCTCGCTGCTGCGGCGGCGGGCCTTGTGCTCGTGCTGTCCTGGATCCCCGACTCCAGGCTTGGCCAGCTGCCCTTGTTCCCGACTTGGTTCGGGGCATGGCTGGACCAAGGGGGGGTCGTGGCGACGATGCGAACAGGGGTCGCCATGGCCGTGGCTGCGGGCCTGATCCACGCTGCGCGGTGGATGAAGTCTCCTTGGGTGAGCGTCGTGGTCGCAGGGTTGCTCCTGGTCGCCGCCGAGGCAGGGCAACTCTTGCTCCCCTCCCGCCAAGCCTCTGTGGGAGACCTCACCTGGGGCGCGGCCGGGATCATCATCGGGGTCGGGGTCACCAACATGCTCTGCAGGTTCCGGCATGGGCCCGACCGTCCCGACGCCTCTGCCCCTGCGGACCGAGAGTAGCCGGGAGCGGGGGCCATGACCGCCCTGCGGGGGCGACTCCCTGGAGGTCGACGGACGGCGACGACCCCAGCGAGGCTCGGCTCAACGGGGAGGGCCGCCTCGGCCTCCTGAGGAACCCGATGGGTGGGCCTCCAAGCGTCTCGCACCGCGACGGCCACCGAACCCGAGCCGGGGGAGGGTGCCCTTGTGCCCCTGAGGCCTCCGTCGTGCGCATCCTCGACCCGGTGGGCCCCACCCAACGGGAGCCGGTTCGGGGCCCAGCGGCTCGACGTGAACCGGATCGCCCACTCCGCGGCCCAGGTCCGCTTGGTCGCGCTGTCCGCCATGGTGTAGCGCGCTGACGGCAGATCCTCGAGCGCCACCTGCTCGCCGGCGGCGCCACGGCGCCACGGATACCTGGGGGGGGGAGGGCGAGGGGCGGGGGATGGCCCCACACGCCCTGGGGGCTCCTGCAGCGGCAGCCCATCCGGCCCTGCTCATCGGCGCGCGGCCTTGAAGTTCGCTATTCGATCCATGGGCTGGGCCGGCGGGGCCCACTGGCTGCGCTTCAGCGGTGGAGCGCGATGCGCAGGTGAGTCGCAGACCGGCTTGCGACAGCGAGGGCAAACCAGGGGGACGACGGGGCGACCCGACGACCGATAGGTCCCTTGAGCAGGCGCCGGACCGCCCCGCAACGGCACACCGCAGTGAGGCAGCCATGGAGTCACGCATGTGGCCTACTTCGCGGCTCTGCTGTGCGGTAAATTCGACAGCGAGCGCCCAAGGCCGCGTCCCCCATCCCGACCATTCCAGATGAAGATTCTCCTCACCGGTGCCGCTGGCTTCATCGGCATGCATACCGCACTGCGTCTCCTGGAGCGCGGTGACGAGGTCGTGGGTCTCGACAACCTGAACGACTACTACGACCCCACGTTGAAGGAGGCCCGGCTCGCGCGCCTGCAAGACCACGCGGGCTTCACCTTCAGACACCTCTCGATCGAGGATGACGAGGCCGTGGCCGAGGTGATGAGGTCCACCGAGCCACAACGGGTCGTCCACCTCGCCGCGCAGGCCGGGGTGAGATACTCGCTGACCCACCCGAAGGCGTACATCAACGCGAACATGCAGGGCACCCTCTCGATCCTCGAGGGCTGCAGGCATCACTCCGTGGAGCACCTCGTGTATGCGAGCAGCTCGAGCGTCTACGGGGGCAACGAGCGCCTGCCCTTCTCGGAGTCCCACAGCGTCGATCACCCGGTCAGCCTCTACGCGGCGACGAAGAAGTCGAACGAGCTGATGGCTCACACCTACAGCCACCTCTTTGGCGTCCCGACCACCGGGCTGCGCTTCTTCACGGTGTACGGCCCGTGGGGCAGGCCTGACATGGCCTTGTTCCTCTTCGCCAAGGCCATCCTCGAGGGTCGGCCGATCGACGTCTTCAACCACGGGAAGATGGTCCGGGACTTCACGTACGTCGATGACATCGTCGAGGGTGTCACCCGCGTGCTCGACAAGCCGGCGACCCCCTCGCCCTCGTTCGACCCCCTCGACCCGGACCCTTCGACCGGCGCCGCGCCCTATCGAGTCTTCAATATTGGCAACTCACAGCCCACGCCGCTGATGGACTACATCGGCGCGCTGGAGGAGGCACTGGGGGTCGTCGCTGAGAAGAACTTCCTCCCCATCCAGCCAGGAGACGTCACCGCCACGAGCTCGGACACCTCGGCGCTCGAGGCCTGGGTGGACTTCCGGCCCCGCACGACCGTCACCGAGGGGGTGGCCCGCTTCGTTGAGTGGTACCGGGAGTACTACAAGCTGTGAGCCTTGACCAGGAGCGGTCCCTGGCGGTCATCGGGCTCGGTTACGTTGGATTGCCCCTGGCGGCAGCGTTTGCCAGGGGACGCTCGGTCATCGGCTTCGACCTCAGCGACCGCCGCGTCGCTGAACTTCGAGCCGGTCGGGACTCGACGCGGGAGCTCTCCGACGCTGAGCTCGCAGGAGCCACGGGGCTGACGTTCACGACCCGTGTCGAGGACCTCGCGCCATGCAACACGTACATCGTGACGGTCCCGACGCCCGTCGACGCCCACAAGCGACCGGACCTCACCTCGCTCCTCGCCGCGAGCGAGATGATCGGCAGCGTGCTCAAGCCTGGAGACCTCGTCATCTACGAGTCCACGGTCTACCCGGGAGCCACGGAGCAGGACTGCGCCCCGGTCCTCGAGGCGCGCTCGGGGCTCACCCTGAACCACGACTTCTTTCTCGGGTACAGCCCGGAGCGGATCAACCCCGGCGACAAGGACCGCGGGCTCACGGACATCGTCAAGGTCACGTCGGGCTCAACCCCTGAGGCTGCTCACCTGGCTGACTCGCTCTACCGGGAGGTGGTGGCCGCCGGGACGCACCTGGCGCCATCTATTCAGGTCGCCGAGGCGGCCAAGGTGATCGAGAACACGCAGCGTGATCTGAACATCGCCCTGGTCAACGAGCTCGCGATCATCTTCCACCGGCTTGAGATTGACACCTCCGCGGTGCTCAACGCCGCGGCGACAAAGTGGAACTTCCTCCCCTTCCGCCCCGGGTTGGTCGGCGGTCACTGCGTCGGTGTTGACCCCTACTACCTGACGCACAAGGCCAAGTCCGTGGGGTATCACCCGGAGATCATCCTCGCCGGTCGACGGCTGAACGACGCCATGGGGAGCTTCGTGGTGTCGAGGCTCGTCAAGGCCATGATCCGGCGGCGCATTCAGGTGGACGGGGCCCGGATCCTCGTCCTCGGCCTTGCGTTCAAGGAGAACGTCACGGACCTCAGGAACACACGCGTGATCGACGTCATCTCGGAGCTGAAGGAATACAACGCCAGGGTCTGCGTGTACGACCCGTTGATCGATCCCCGTGAGGCGGATGCCGCCTACGCGCTGACGATGCTTCCCGAGCCCGAGGTCGGCGCCTACGACGCGGTCATTGTCGCCGTCGGCCACGCGGAGTTTCTCAGGGTTGGCGCCGCAGGCATCCGCCGCTGGGGCAAGCCGGACTGCGTGGTCTTTGACCTCACAGGCGCGCTCGACCCCGGCCCGGACCACCTCCGCCTCTGACGCGGCCGCGCGGGCAGACCATGGATGCCCGGTGCCGTGCCCCCACCGCACAGGCGCCCCCAGCCTGGCAAGAGAGGATGGAGGCTATGGCACCAGGCCTGTCGTTTCGCGCTCGGGGCGCGGGGGACTCGTTGGCCACGGGCCGGCCCATCCCCCTCCGGTCGCTAGAGTCACTCCCGCGGCAGAGTCACTCCCGCGGCAGAGTCACTCCCTCGGCAGGGTCACCCCCTCGGCAGAGTCATCTCCT
>CBFHHK010000315.1:0-1408 GCA_965655435.1 Planctomycetota bacterium
GCCGAGCAGCTTCGGCCCCGCCCCTCCGCGCCCCTCCCCACATGGCCCGCGGCGCCCCCCCCTGCGCGACATATGGTGCACCACCTTCGGTGCGCTGCCCTGGGCCTGGAGCGACCGGCGGGCCCTCTCTGCAGCATCCCCCGGGTCTGCAGCACCCCCCCGTGCCGAGCCGAGCGGCGGCTGGAGCCACTCAGGGCAAGCGCGGGTGAGAGACGAGGCCGAAGAGCGTCGGGGCTGCCCCGCCCCCCTCGCGGGCGGGCGGCTGCGCCCCCAAGCCCGGGGCAATCTCAAGCCGGCGGCCGTATCACCCCCGCGGCCACCCGGACCCCGCTCGGGACCTCGCCGTGCACCGGCTGGGTGATGAGACGGCTCCGCGCGCCCGCGGCAGCACGCGAGCTGGCGCAGGTGCTCGACCTGGACGTCGACGGATCCCGGCGGCAGGCGCGTGCCTTGGGCCAAGAACAGGGCCCCATCCAGCCCTCGACTCGCTCCGACGCGAATCGCTGCCGCGCCCGCCCTACGGACGGCGGGTCAGGTACTCGACGAGGTCGGCCCGATCCGGCTGTGGGACATAGAACGCGTGCGGTGCCGCCGCACCGCGAGCGGGGTCGAGCAGCTGGTCGAGGTCCGGCACCGAGCCGTCGTGGAGCAGCGGGCTGCGCAGGTGAAGGCCCACCAGCCGCGACACCGCCAGTTCGCGCGGACGCGACGGGACCTCCGACGCCTCGTAGATCTGATCGAAGAGGACGACCCGGTCGTCGTAGGTCGAGAGCAGGTTGTCCAGCATGTTCGAGTACGGGAACCCGCGAACCAACAGGGTCGAGGGTGCGTAGTTGATCTGCAGCAGGTCCAGCGACGTCCGACCGAGCGGCCGGGGATCGGCGGGGTCCGCGTGGCAGCTCGCGCACTCGGCCCAGTAGACGACCTCCCCACGCTCGATGGCCGCGGGGTCGCCCTCGGGCGCCGCGGGTGCACGCAGCTGCTGCATGTACATCGCCATCGTCTTCAGCACGTACTCGTCGAGACGTCGCCCGAAGGGGTACGCCGCCGTGCCGGTCTCTGGACCTCGCGGCGCGTCGATGTACGGGTAGCCCCCGGGCGGCGGGGTCACGCCCGTCTCCGCGTAGATGCTCGCCGTCTCGTTCGTGATCTGCGCGCCCACGCCGGGGGCGAACACATCGAGGAAGGAACCACCGGGTGCGTCGAGCACCACCGAGGGGTCGAGGCAGACGACCGCGTTGAAGTTGATCGCGTCGACGAGCCGGTCAAATTCACCGGCGACGCCGTACGGTGCCGCAGGCCGCACCTGGTAGACGCCGGGGATGGTCACGGGCGCGCCGATGCCGTCGGGCAACAGGTCCACCTGGCCGACGGGGAAGGCCTCGAGGTCGAGGAGCAGCGCGTCCAC
>CBFHHK010000315.1:1508-3673 GCA_965655435.1 Planctomycetota bacterium
GGCGCGCCGATGCCGTCGGGCAACAGGTCCACCTGGCCGACGGGGAAGGCCTCGAGGTCGAGGAGCAGCGCGTCCACCTCGCTCTCGGTCGACGTGAAGGACGAGAACGCGGCCGTACGGCCGACCGGTGCCCCGCCGATCGCGGCGAGGGACAGGGGCAGCTGGGGGTACATCGCGCGCGAGTTGCGCGCGACGGCGAGCAGCAGGCCGTAGTCGAGGTCCAGGTTCCCAGGCCCGTCCACCTGCGTGCCGATCGAGCCGCTGAGCGCGCCGCCGGAGCCGGGCCCGTCGAAGACCGCGCCGTCGGACACCGAGTGGCACAGCGCGCACGAGAAGCCGAGCGTGTCCCTGTCGTCTCCATCGAGGAACGCGTCTCCGTCCACATCGTCGGCGATCAGGCCAATGAACGCGTTGCGGGTGAGCAGCTCCTGGAAGAAGAATGGATCGTTGAGCAGCGGCGCGCTGCCCGCCGAGAGGTCCGTCCCAAGCTCTGCCACGAGCGCCGCGGTCTCGGCCGGGTCGAGGGCGACCTCGTCAACCTGGAGGCCCGCGCCGAGCGCGTCCTTCGTCGTGAAGTCGGCCTCGATGAGGCCCTGGGGCAGCTGGGCGGCCTGCGTCCAGAAGCCATCGTTGCCGAACGTGGCGTCGCGGAAGAACCCGCGGCCCTCCTCGAGGTAGTTCGGATCGCCCTCTCCACCGTCGCCGGCGAGCGCGCCCGCCCCTCCGCTTCCGCAGGAGGCGGCGCAGAGACCGACCGCGAGGGCGGTCGCCCGGAAGAGCGTCCGAGGGAGCATCCGGTGAAGAGGTCGGCGCCCCGGTACCGGGGTAGACACTCGAGGACGGGCGTACGTGTTGTGGTTCGACATGGAGCGATTTCCCTCATTCCAAGAGAACCACGCTCCGGCGCTCGGCGCCTCAGAACCTGCCGCACGCGGCCGATTTCGACCCTAGCCCGCCTCCACACCATGAGAACGCCTCGGTTCGGGGCACTCCGGCGGCGGCTCACGGTGGGGAGCCAGAGCCGCCGCCGCCGCCGCTGGGGGCCAGCGCCTTGGATCGCCGTTCGGGCGCACCGTCCCCACCTCGCCTCAAAGCGCCCCGCCGCCTCGCCTCGGCCGCGCCCTATCGCCTCGGCCGCGCCCTAGCTTCCTGGCACGAGGTCCAGCTGGACAGGCCGGTGGTCCGAGATCAGGGGTTCGTCGAGCACCGACGCCTGGGCACCCGGGAAGGCGCCCACGGGGGCGATCAGGAAATGGTCGATGGTCCGGTCCGGGGCGTCCGCGGGGAAGGTCGGCCCGTCGGGTCCAACCCGGCGGAAGGCGGTCCAACCCTGGAGCAGCGCGAGCGTGGGGCTCTCCGGGACATCGTTCAGGTCACCACCCAGGATCACCGGGCAAGGCGCCCCGGGCTCACCCCCGGAGTCGACGAGCAGCGCCTCCAGGAGCGCCCGCGCCTGGGCCACGCGCCGCTCGTCGTCGGCCAGCCAGTCCAGGTGGGCGTTGGCCACCCGCAGGGGGACACCGTCCACCTCCAGCGTCACCACCATGGCCGAGCGCGGCTCCCGCGTACCCGCGGGGAGCGCGACCACCTCGGCGTCCACCACCCGCGGCCGCGCGAGAATCGCGAGGCCATATCGGCCTCCCTGGAAGTCCATGAAGGGCGCGAAGTGGGCCGTCATACCGAGGCGCGCACCGAGGGCCGCCGCCTGGTCCACGCCCCCCGACCGCGACGCGTTCTCGTCCACCTCCTGGAGCAGCACCACGTCCGCACCGGTGGATTCCAGATAGTCCCCCACGCGCTCCAGGTCCAGGGCGCCGTCCATACCGAGCCCGTGCTTGATGTTGTAGGACACCAGGCGGAGGGGAGCGGGAGGCGCAGGATCCGCAGTGAGGGCCGCGCAGCTCGCCAGGAGAAGCAGGGGGAGGAGAAGTCTCATGGCCTCATCGTGCCTCGACGAACCGTCCAGAATCCATAGCCTCACGCTCCTTCCGCCCCCCGGCCGCAAGCCAACGCCCACGAGCAGGCCTGCGGTGCCCGGCACCCCTCCACCGCCTGCCGCTCCAGCCTCGATGCACCGCCACGCGGCTGGCACCCGCGACGGAACCGCGGCTCTCCTTGAAGCGGGTCAGTCGCCTTCGCTGGCGAACCGGGCGAGGTCCACGACG
>CBFHHK010000316.1:0-3664 GCA_965655435.1 Planctomycetota bacterium
CTTGTAGTCCTGAGCCTCCGCGATCTCCGTCTCCAGCTCGGCGAGCCGGCGGGACACCCTGTCCATCTCGACGAAGTTCAGCGGGCCATAGAGGGAGGTATCGATGGCCTTCGCCCCGCCATCCTTGGGCTTCTTGAAGTCGACGCGATAGATGATGCCGGTCCCCGAGTTCGAGGACGAGGCGTCCCCCTTGGGGGCGCGGCCCGACGCGAGCGTGTCGGTGGTGTAGATGAACCAGTCCCCGTTGTACGAGGTCCGAACGTCCGGGAGCCCGAGCCCGAACAGCGTCCGCGCGCCCTCGGCGCCGGGGCGGTCGAACGCGAGGGGCGCCTGGAGCGCCACCGACGGATAGCCGGCGCGAGCCGCTTCGACCCAGAACCCATCCATCTGGACCTTGTTCGCGACCACTCCTGTGATCTCCTCAGGCAGCCCCTCCCCCGCCGTGCGGGTGGCGAAGGCAGCGGCTCCACCAAGGAGCAGGCCGAGGAGCAGCGAGACCATCCCGTTCGCCTTGACCACCACCTTGAGCAGCAGGAAGGCCACCAGGAACAGCGCCAGGCCGATCATCATGGAGCGATCACTGCCGCCGAGGGCCGCCTGCGCCCCGGTGGCGTCCATGTCCGCGACCGACCGGGTCTCGGCCTCGACGTGGGCGAAGCCGGGCGAGATGAAGCCGCTGTCGCTGATCGTCCGCTTGATGAAGCTCGGGACGCCGTTCTTGAGCGGGTTGGCGCCGGTGTTGATGGCCGCCCAGCCCGCGGCAGACTCCGCGGGGTCCGTCGAGACGAGGGGGCCGGCGGACCCCATGGAGCGCAGCTTGGCCAGGTTCGGCAGCTCGCCGCTGTCCATCATGCGCTCCGTGGTGCGCCAGTCCGCGCCGTCGAAGCCGAGCACGAGGACGCGTCCATCATTCGCGGCTGCCCCTGACCCGGCGCCGGGGTCGCTGACCGGGCCGGCAGCCGCTGCCGCGACGCCCCCCACGAGGGTCAAGAAAGCGGCACCGAGAAGTCCACGGCCTGGGCCCCTGGAGGCCGCGCGGAAGGGGTCGAGTTCAAACATGTTCGAGGAGGAGGGAGGCGCCGGGGATGAGGGCGCGCTCGATGGGGTTCGAGGCTAATCTGTAGGCCGACAGGCGCGGAGCAGCCCGTCGGAAACCGCCATGATGGATTCGATGTCGACCGAGAAGCATAGGGGCCATGAGGCCTTAATTGGGCGTTCCAAGCAGAGCCCGACCAGGGCGCAAGTTGCCCGTGGACCGAGGGGGGGCGCCGCCGGCCTGGCCTGGCTCGTGCTGCTGGCTCTGGTGATCGTCATCCTCGGCGCTGTGGCCTGGAGGGGGCTCGCCGGCGCTGGAACTGGAGATGACATCAAGCTGGCCGACCGCAAGCCCAGCGAGGCGCCCGTCCAGTCCCTCTCCACCGACCTGGCCGAGGCCGCCGAGGGCCCACGCGTCATGACCGGCGTCGAGGCTGGCCCCGCGGGGGCCTATGCGTCCATGGACCGCGTCTTCGAGGGGACAGGGATGATCCTCGGAGAGGTTCGAGTCCAGCAAGGTGTCCCCTATCCGGAGCGGTGGACCCTCACGCTTGAGCCCTCAAGGGTCGCGCCTGGCAGAGAACACGCCATCACGCGAACGATCACCTCAGAACCCGGTCAGCGCGACTTCCAGCTCCGCGACCTCCCCATGGCCGCGTATCGACTCCGCGTCGAGGCCGACGGGCTCGTGGCCCGAGCCCAGGAGGTGGCCTTGTACAAGCTCGCGGGGTACGAACACATGCCGGGGCTCAACGTCGTGAACGTGACCTCCCGCCTGGTGCAGGTCGCCAGCGTCACGGGCCGGGTCCGCCAGGCGGACGGCGACATGGCCGTCGACTTCCCGGTCTACCTGATCGACCGGAAGACCCCCAACGAGGGCCGGCTCGAGGCCATCACCGACAGCGGCGGGGCCTTCGTGTTCCCCGAGGTGGCCGGCGGGAACTGGATCCTGAGGACAGGGCACCCCGTGCACTCCATCACCTCTCCGCAGCCGGTCTCCGTTCAACTGTCCGCGATCGCGGTCGACGAGGTCGTGCTCCCGCCGCTCGCCACACTCGAGGTCGAGACGACGGACGAGTACGGTCGCCCGTACCCGGATGTGGACCTCGTGGGCTACCTGCGCGGGAGCGGCAGCGGCTCGTTCCGCGTCAAGACGAACGAATTCGGCAGGGCCACCATGTCCTACCTGAG
The DNA here is from genome assembly GCA_965655435.1 of Planctomycetota bacterium. Classification (GTDB taxonomy): domain Bacteria; phylum Planctomycetota; class UBA1135; order UBA1135; genus Saltatorellus. The sequence continues at coordinate 2,227 of CBFHHK010000316.1, forward strand.
CCCCGGCCCCTGGCGAGTCAACGCCACCCACGCCCCCGAAGGCCGCAGCTGCAGGCTCGACGTCAAGCTCGCCCCGGGTGAGCCTGTGTTCGAGGCCATGAACATGCGCTGAGCCCTCAGGACCCCTCGAACGCGGCGCTGAAGTCCGCAATGAGGTCCTCGGGATCCTCGATCCCGCAGGCGACGCGAATGCAGCCGGTGCCGAAGCCGACGCCGCGGCGCTCCTCGGCCGAGAGGCCCGGGTGCGACATGAGGTGAGGGATGCTCACGAGGGTCTCCACCCCGCCGAGGCTCGGGGCGTCCACCGCGAGGCGCAGTCGCGAGACGAACGGTCGGGCGAGGTCATCCCCCCCTGCGAGCTCGAAGGCGAGCATGCTCCCATGCAGCCCGTCCCGCAGGACGCGGGGCGCCAACGAGTGGCCAGGGTCGCCGGGGAGGCCCGGGTAGTGGACGCGGGAGACCTCGTCGCGCGCGGCGAGGGAACGGGCCAACGCCAGGGCCCCCCGACACTGGGCCTCGACCCGGAGGCCCAGGGTCGAGAGGCTCCGCCGGAGGAGCCAAGCCGCCGCGGGATCGAGGATGGCGCCGGTGAGCTTGCGGTAGTCAGCGATCGCCTCCATCCGCGCTGCGCACCCAAGGACCACGCCGGCCGTCACGTCCGAGTGGCCCGCGAGGGCCTTGGTCGCCGAGTGCACCACGAGGTCCGCGCCGAGCTCGAGCGGACGCTGGACCACCGGCGTCGCGAAGGTCGAGTCCACGGAGAGGAGCGCCCCCTGGCCGTGGGCCTGCTCGGCGATGCGAGGGACGTCGGCGAGGAGCGCGGTGGGGTTGGAGAGCCCCTCGATGTGCACCAGGCCGGCGCCCGCCGCCAGCGTCGCCCCCAGCTCCTCCTCGTCCTGAACATCGAAGGGGAGGACCTCGAAGCCGAGGGAGGCGAGCGCCTTGGACAGCAGCGAGCTGGTCCCCCCATAGATCTGGCGCGCCAGCGCGACCTTGCCGCGACCACCAGGGAAGGCGTGCAGGAGCATCGCATGGATGGCCGCCATCCCGCTGGCGAATAGGACCCCGCGCTCCGCACCCTCCAGGGCGGCGAGGACCTCCTCCGCGTTCGAGGCGTTCGGCGAGCCGTAGCGCGAGTACACCAGCGGGGTCGACCAGTCCCCAGCGTCCGTCAGCCCATGGACAGCGGGATGCTGAAGGAACGTGGTGGCTCGGCGGATCGGAGGCGAGAGGTCGGGATCCTCAGGGGTCGGGCGACGCCCAGCGTGGACGGCGAGGGTCGTGAAGCGAAGCGGGGGTCTCATGGGGTCCTCGTCGGTTCCTGCCGGCGTCAGCGCCGGCGTCGGTCGTGGTCTCAGCCGCCCGAGACGCGCCGGTCCAGGCGATTTGGAACGATGCGAGCCCCGCGGCTCCGTACCATTGTGGCCCAAATCGTCGA
>CBFHHK010000317.1:0-3651 GCA_965655435.1 Planctomycetota bacterium
CTGATGGACCTGATCCGCAAGCGCTTCGCCGCGACCGAGGAGGCTGCCGCCGCAGGCCTCGGCGCGAGCCACTTCTCCTTCAACTCCAAGGAGGGGCGCTGCCCCGCCTGTGAGGGGCTCGGCGTGCAGCGCGTCGGGTTGCACCTGCTGGAGGACCTCGAGCTCGAGTGCGACGCCTGTGGGGGCGCGCGCTACCGGCCGGAATCTCTCGCCGTCTCGCTGCGGGGGGAGACCATCGCGCAGGTCCTGGCCCTCACCGTCGCCGAGGCGCGGGACTTCTTCGCGGACGACCCGCCGGCCCTGGCCCTGTGCGCCGCGATGGATGACCTCGGGCTCGGGCATGTCCCCCTGGGCTTCCCGTCCAACCGCCTCAGTCGTGGTGAGGCCCAGCGGGTCAAGCTCGCCACCCTGCTCGGCGAGGCGGGGAGCGCACCGACCCTGGTGGCGCTGGACGAGCCGGACCGCGGCCTCCACCCCGTCGACGTGGAGCGGCTCGTGCGCAGCCTGGGCCGGCTCATCGAGGCGGGGCACACGGTGCTCGCCATCAGCCACCACCGGGGCCTGTGGGCGGCGGCGGATCGGCGGGTGGACGTGGTGGATGGGGTCGCGCGGCCGGTGGACCCTGGGGTCGGTGAGGCGCCGGCCCCTGCCCGAGCTCCCCGGGCCCCCGCGCGCCGCCTCGAGCAGATCCAGCTGCGTGGCGTCCGCACCCACAACCTGCGCTCGGTGGACGTGGACTTCCCCCGCGGGCGCGTCACGGCCGTCTGCGGTGTGTCGGGGAGCGGCAAGACCTCCCTCGCCTTCGACACCCTGGCCGGCGAGGCCTGGCAGCGCTTCTCAGAGAGCCTCCCGTTTCAGGTGCGCCGCCACATGAGGCGCCTCGCCCGACCGGAGCTGGACGGCGCCGAGGGGCTCGGCCCGGTCATCTCGCTCCGCCAGCAGCAGGCCCGGGCGGGCCAGCGCTCCACGGTTGCCACCCAGAGCGAGCTCGGCCCGCTCCTGCGGCTGCTCTTCTCTCGCGCCGGCACGGTCGACGGGATCCGGGTGAGCCTCCAGGCCGAGCACTTCAGCCCCGATCGGGCGGCGGGGGCGTGCACCGCCTGCGAGGGTCAGGGCACGGTCTCGCGCTGTGACCCGGCGCAGCTGATCACGGATCCCTCGCGCCCGATCACCGCGGGCGCCATGGATGGCACCCGGGTCGGCAAGTACCTCGGTGAGGCGGACGGCCAGTTCCTCGCCACCCTGCGGGCCGCGGGGCCGAGCGTGGACTGGGACCGGCCCTTCGCCGAGCTGGACGACGCGGCTCGAGAGCTGGCACTCAGCGGCGCGGACACAGGCGAGGTCCTGCTGGTGCGGTGGGAGCTCGCCGAGGGCGGGCAGGCGGGTGAGGGGAAGGGCACCCACGAGTTCGAGTCCACCTGGGACGGGCTGCTGGCTCTCGCCGAGCGCGAGGCCCAGCGTCGGGTCAAGCAGAAGAGCTTCGCCAGCTGGGCTGAGCCTCTGTCCCCGGCTCCGTGCGAGACCTGCGGGGGGGCACGCCTCGGCCCGCTCGCGCGGAGCGTGGTGCTGGGCGGCCGGACGCTGCCCGAGCTCCTCGACCTCCCCGTCGACGGCCTGCTCGAGGGGCTCGACGCGCTCGAGCTCGACAGTGCGCAGACCGCCGTCCTCGAGGCGCTGATGCCCGAGGTCAGCGAGCGCGTGGCGTCGCTGGTGTCCCTGGGCCTCGGGCACCTCCAGCTCTCGCGCCGGAGCCCGACGCTCTCCGGCGGCGAGCTCCAGCGCACGCGGCTCGCGAGCGTGCTCCGCGCGGGGCTCGCGGGCGTGACCCTCGTGCTCGATGAGCCCACGAGCGGCCTCCATGCCCGGGACGTCCAGGGCCTCATGGGGCTGCTGGCAGGGTTCGCTGACGGGGGGAACACCGTCGTCCTTGTGGAGCACGACCCCGCGGTCCTGCGGGCCGCCGACCACCTGATCGAGCTCGGGCCTGGCGCGGGCGAAGCGGGGGGAGAGGTGACCGCTGCGGGGACCCCCGCCGAGGTCCTCGCCGGGGACGGAGCGACCGCGCGCGCCCTCGCGGACGAGGGCGAGGTGGACGCCGACCGCACGCCGTGGATGGCGACCTGGGCCCTCGAAGGCTGCCGAGCCCACCACCTCAAGGACATCGACGTGGTCTTGCCCGCGGCAGGCCTCGTGGCGGTGACCGGGGTCTCCGGCAGCGGCAAGTCGAGCCTGCTCTTCGATGTGATCGAGCCGAGCGTACGCGCCGGCAGCCCGGTGGAGTGCGAGGCCGTGCGCGGCCTCGAGGGGCGTACGGCCCCCGCGGTGTTTGCGCAGATCAGCAGCTCGCGCCGGCCCACCGAGGCGTCCACCGTTGTGACGGCGCTGGGGCTCATGGGGGCGGTGCAGTCCCTCTTCGTCGCCGAGGCGGCGGGGACGGGACTCGCCCGCGGAGCCTTCTCCTTCACCAGCCCAGCAGGCCGGTGTCCAGGCTGCCGGGGCTCCGGCAGAGAGCGCGTTCCCATGGACTTCATGGCGGACCTCGACCTCCCTTGCCCGGACTGTGCGGGGCTGCGGTATCGACCCGAGGTCCTCGGCGTTCGGTGGCAGGGCCGGTCGGTCGCGGACCTCATGGCCGCCCCGGCGGAGGAGCTCCGCGCCGCGCTGGAGCGCGCGTCCGTCGGGGGCAAGCTCCTCCGCGGCCTCGAGAGCCTCGGGCGCCTGGGGCTCGGCCACCTGGCGCTCGGACGCGCCGTCGGGGAGTTGTCGGGCGGTGAGGTCCAGCGCCTCACCCTCGCCATGGGCCTCGTCGCCAGGGTTGGCCCCACCCTGCACCTGTTGGACGAGCCCGCCACCGGCCTGCACGAGGCGGACGTGCGGCGGCTGGTCGAGGTCCTGCGCGACCTCGCGAGCGGTGGCGACCTGATCCTCATGGCCGAGCACCGGCTCTCGCTCATCGCGGCCTGCGACCATGTCATCGACCTCGGCCCCTCCAGCGGGGCGGGCGGCGGGAGCCTCATGGCGTCTGGGCCGCCGGACTCTCTGGCGGATGGGGCGACAGCCGCGGCGCTCCGAGAGCGCTGAGGCCTCGAGCAACTTGTCTGTCGGCGTCGACCCCCGCCACCGCCGATGGCGCCAGGATCACAGCGCTGGTCGATCGGGTTGGCTCGCACGCCGCGCGGACCTCGAAGAAGACACGAACACGCCCCCGACAGCGGTGACTGGTGGGGGCGCGTTCAGGGCTTGTGCCCTCTCGGCTCAGTCAATGAAGTCGATCACCTCCTGGGGCTGGGAGGGCGCATAGGACGTCCAGAAGTTCCGGTAGGTGACGGCGGCGTGGGGCATCGGGCTGAAGATCTGAGGCGGGTCGCTGGCGAGACCCTCCAGGACGAATCTCGCGTTACCCCCGACTTCGAAGGAGGACGCGCTGTTGAAGGAGAGGCTCGAGGGGGAGCCGTCCTGTTCTCCGAAGGCGATGTGGCAGGTGCGGCATGAGCGACCGACCACATGGGCGTACAGGGCCTGCGAGTCCAGCGCGGTGTTCCATGCAGGGGGGAAGGAGTCCGCGACGGGCGCACCGTTGTTGAAGATGCTGTCGTCTTGCTCGATGTCGTTGGGTCCGCTTCGATACCAGATATCGATCAACTCCTTGAT
>CBFHHK010000318.1:0-3637 GCA_965655435.1 Planctomycetota bacterium
AGCCCCACGTTCTCCTGGAGGTTCTCCCGCCCCACGCAAGAGGCGAGGGAGCGCAGCAGCTCCTTGCGCCCGGGGAGATCGGAGGTCCACGCCACGCGGCGGGCGAGGTTGAGCAGCAGGTCGGCCTCGCGGAACTGCAGGCCCGACACGACCGCCGAGCGCTCCAGGCTCGATGAGGCGTCGGCCGACATCCGCAGCGCGAAGAGCTCGAGCACCTCCTCCTGGTCCGACGCGCCGAGGGCCAGGAGCCCGTGCAGGCGGGCCCGGGCGTCCGCGTCCTCGAGGGCCACCTGCGCCACGTCCCCGAGGAGTTCGCTGCCCTCGAGGTCCAGGCGCCGCTCGGCGATCTCTGCTGCCGCAGCCCGCACGCGGGCATCCGAGGCGGTCAAGCCGGCGCGCAGGGTGGCGTCGTCGATGAAGCCCACGCCGTCCAGGGTCCACAGGGCGTGCACCGCCCCGAGCTGCGAGGCCCCGTCCACGATGAGGCCGCGCAGCGTGGCGAGCGCGCCGGCCTCGCCGTCCAGGTCCTCCACCAGGATCCGCTGGGCGCTGTCGCGCACCCACGCGTTGTCGGAGGCGAGCAGGGCGGCCAGCTCCTCGAGGGAGGCTGCGGCCAGGTCCACGTCAGGGCGCGAGGCCGGAGCCCCCTCCCGGCGCACGCGCCAGATCCGACCGAGCCCCATGGGCCCCTCGAGTCCACGCTCCTCGATCTGCTTGCGCAGGAACGTCGTGAGGAAGATCCGGTGCTGGATGAGGCCCCGGTACATGTCCGCGATGTAGAGCGTCCCGTCCGGCCCGCTGGTCATGGCCACCGGGCGGAAGCGCTCGTGGGTGGAGGTGAGGAAGTCGCGCTCGCCGCGGATATCGCTGGCCTTCAGCTTGGCCGTATCGGGGCGCTCCTCGATGCGGTAGCGCTTCACCAGGTTGCCCGTGGGCTCGCACACGAAGATGTCACCGTCGGCATCCTCGCCGAGCCCGGCTCCGCGCAGGGGCGTCGCGCTGCACGCCGCGGTGAAGTAGTGCAGGGTGTAGTCATCCCGCAGGGTGACCTCCTGGTAGCCGCGGTTCACGCCCGGGTTGATGCGCGAGGGGAAGACCTCGCGGGTCGCGGCCACGCCGGCGAAGGCGCCCTCGAACCCTCGCTGGTGACGGTTCCGGACCGCATAGCGCGCCGGGGTGATGTCCATGAAGAGCGGCTGCGGGTTGGTGTTCCGGGCGAAGCGCCCGACGTCATCCCGCGCAAGGCCCCACTGACCGGCCTGGCGCTCCCGCCGGACCTCCCAGACGCCATCACCGTTCTCGTCCTCGGTGCGCCGGACGGCCCGGTTCCAGTTGGCGAAGTGAACCCAGTTGTCGAGCCCCATGGTCGGACCGTTGATGTCGTGCTCCGGGTTCTCGAGGCCCTTGGTCAGGCCCTCCATCACCACCTCGCGCCGGTCGAGGACCCCGTCCCCGTCGTCATCGCGCAGGAACACCAGCTCCGGCGGGAGGATGCAGAGGGCGCCGCCGAACATGGGCGCGACCCCCCGGGGCAGCACGAGCCCGTCCGCGAAGTCCTCGCGCCGGTCCATGGTCCCGTCCCCGTCCTCGTCGGTGAGCACCGCGATGCGCCCGATGGGTTCCTTCTCGCCGTTGCCCTCGATGTCGGGCATGTAGCCCCGCATCTCGACCACCCACAGCCGGCCGAGTTCGTCGAAGACCACCTGCACCGGATCGACGACCATGGGCTCCTCCGCCACCAGCTCGATCTTGAAGCCGGGGGGCAGCTCGAAGGTCGCGAGCTCCTCCTCGGCCGAGAGGACAGGCGCCGCGGGGATGGCCAGGTCCGCGGGCAGGTCCCCCTGGACCTCCCCGTTGCGGTCGCCGTTCTGGGCGAGGGTCGGGACGGCGAGCAGGCACGAGGCCAGGGGAAGAAGGGTGGCGTGCGATCGCATGCTCAGATCTTAGGCGTTCAGGCGCTCCTTGCGACGGGTCCGGTCCACCCGACCGGGACCGCGGAGGACCCGGCTGCGTCGCGACTCGGGCCGAATCCGCCCGGAGGTTCGTCGAGCGGTGCGGGATGGCCGCCCAGCGCCTACGCTGGTGCGGTGAATCGTCCCGCCCAACTCCTCTGTCTCACACCGATCTTGCTGGCGGCCTGCGCCGCCACGACCTCCGACGACCGCCTCGCTCCCGCGGGCGCCGCCGAGGCGCCCGCGCCGGGGGCCAGCCGCCCCAACATCGTCGTGCTCTTCGCCGACGACGCTGGCTACTCGGACTTCGGATTCCAGCCGGAGGCGACGGCGGACATGAGGGGGCTCACGCCCCACATCGACTCCATCGCCACCGAAGGCGCGGTGTTTCGGGCCTTCTACATGTCCGCCTGCGTCTGCTCCCCCTCGCGGGCCGGCCTCATGACCGGCCGCTACCAGCAGCGCTTCGGCCACGAGAAGAACATCCCCCCCGGCTACATGAAGGGCGGCATGGCCCTGGAGGAGGCGACGATCGCTGACCGCCTGCGGGGCGCCGGGTACGAGACCGGGCTGGTGGGAAAATGGCACCTCGGCTACCCCGATCCGTATCACCCCAACGAGCGCGGCTTCGACTGGTTCATGGGGTGCCTCCAGGGATCGCGCCCCTACCTCGAGATGGAGGAGCCCACCCCCCACCGCGTGCTCCTTCGAGACCGTACGCCCACCCCCGAGGGCGGCTACGTCACCGATCGATTCGGCGACGCTGCGGTGGAGTTCATCGAGGAGGAGCGCGAGGAGCCCTTCTTCCTCTTTGTCTCCTTCACCGCCCCCCACGGCCCCCTCCAGCCGCGCCCCGGCGACGTGGAGCTCCCCGAGCTCGCCTCCATCGAGAAGAAGCGGCGCCGCAACTACGCCGGGCTGGTGAAGGCCATGGACGACAACGTGGGCAAGATCCTGGCGGCCCTCGAGCGCGCGGGGATCGCCGAGGAGACCCTCGTCCTCTTCACCAACGACAACGGCGGCCAGACCCAGACCGCGGCGGTGAACAAGCCCCTGCGCGGCCGGAAGGGCCAGCTGTACGAGGGCGGCATCCGCGTGCCCGCCGCCCTGCGCTGGCCCGGCGTCGTCGCACCCGGCACCGTGGTCGAAGCCCCGGCCATCTCCCTCGACCTCACGCCGACGTTCCTCGCGGCGGCGGGGAGCGCCCCCGAGCCCGGCGCCGAGCTCGACGGCCTCGACCTCACGGCTGCCCTGCAGGGCGGGAACAGCGGCCCCCTGGCCGAGCGCTCCCTCTACTGGCGCCGGAGCGGGAGCGAGGGACCCATCGCCGCGCGCCGCGGCCGCTGGAAGCTGCTGTGGAACGACCGCGCCGAGGACCCCGAGCTCTTCGACCTCGCCGACGACGTCGCGGAGAGCCGGGACGTGGCCGGCGATCACCCCGAGGTCGTGGCGCAGCTCTTGGCCGAGCTCGAGGACTACGAGGCAGGGCTCATCGAACCCCTCTGGCGCTAGGCGCCGCCGGCGAGCACCCCGTCGGCGCGGCGCGCCACGACGAAGTCGTTCGCCGTCAGCCCGCCCGCGTCATGGGTGGTGAGGGAGACCGTCAGGCAGCGGTAGTCGCTGATCGTGAGGTCGGGGTGGTGGTTCTCCTCCTCGGCGATCTCGGCCAGGGCGTTGAGCGCCGC
>CBFHHK010000319.1:0-2206 GCA_965655435.1 Planctomycetota bacterium
GACCATGCACTTCTCGCGCAGGTCGAGGATCCCCGTGCCCTGCAGGGCGATCTCGGGGATCGGCGCGATCCGCACCCGCGCCCCCGGCACCGGCTCACCGTCTTCATCGAAGACCGTGCCCGTCACCGTCCCGCAGCGCGGCAACACGAGGTCCCCGACGTCGGTGAGGCGACCAGGTTCGAGGCCGTGCTCCACGACTCGGAGCGTGGAGCGGCCCCCACCACTGTCGATGGCGAAGGCATGCAGGCCATTCGACATGGCCCCCTCGATGAGGAAGCGGCCTTCTGGATCGGTGAGAGACTCACCCGCCGCCAGGTCCGCGTGGCCCATCGCGCTGAACTGCGGCTCCAAGAGCGCGCTGATATCTCCCTCCAACAGCTCAACGCGGATAGCGACGACTGGCGTCCCGTCCTCCTCGACGATCCGGCCGGTCACGCCGGAGAGCAGGTCTGCCCAGGGGTGATCGATGACCGACGCCGAGGCCAGCTCAGCGTCCACCACGTCCCGACCGCCGGCGTCCACGTTCTCTCCCGACGTCATGGCGAGGGTCACCTCGGACGGGGCTGCCTCAGGCGCCGCCCGGACGACTTCTCGGTTCACGTCGACCGAGGTCTCCTGCCTGGGGTTGGCGAGGAAGAGGTAGGCCGCGAGGGCGGCCATGAGAGCCACCGTGGAGAGGAGGAGGATCCGAAGAGACATGGACTGAATAAGTGGAGGAACGGCAGCGCGAGGAGGGAGCCCATCGATACGGGCTTGACCGAGATCATTTCACGGAACTTGGCTATATCAGGATCGCGGATCAGGCCCCCGGAGCGGTCATTCCACCCCTCATCTTCAAGGTAAATTTCCCGCTCGGTGGTTCCTCACTTCATTCCGCCGAGTGCACGAGACGACTTGGGGGTGGTGGCAGGGAGCAAGACCGCCCGGAACGCCCCCCCACGGACCGCCCTGCCCAAGGTGACCAAGCATGATCCTCCTGCCTATCACGCTCACTCTCGCTGCCAGCCTGCCTCCTCAAGCCGGGCCAGAGCAGGACCCCATCCTGCTCGCCCCGGCGACCAGCTCCTCCTGGCTGGAGGCGTGGGAGAAGAACCTCCGTTGGAAGCTCGATGTCAGCGCCCGTGGCGTCTTCGATGACTCGGGCTACCTGAAGTCGCTGGGCTTCTTCGGCCTCGACCTCCACAAGGTCTTCACGAGCGGTAACCGAGACGTGGCGACGCTGCTGTTTCAACCGTACATGACCCGGGCCAACGACCTCGTGCCGACGCCCCCGGTCTTCGACGGCCCCGACGACTGGGAGCTGATCTGGAGGATCGCGAACGTCAACTTCAAGCTCCAACAGGACGGGGCGCTCAACCTGCGGGTTGGACACTTCGAACTCCCCTACGGCCTCGAGCAGACCATCAACACGAACGGGACACTCCGTGACTACACGCACGGGGGCAACTTCGGCCTGAAGGCTGACTGGGGGGCGACCATCAACGGCGACCTCGACGCGCTCGAGTACGAGTTCGCCTGGAGCCTGGGCTCGGGCAATGAGATCCGCGATGAAGACGGAAGCGGCGTCCTCAGCGGGCGGCTCGGCACCCCAAGAGCGGGCGCTGAGGTCTTCGGAGTATCCTTCGTGGACGGAGAGTTTCAGACGCCTGCCGGGATCGTGCCCCGTACCCGCTTCGGGCTTGACGCTCAGGTCTACCGCGGACCGCTGGGCTTCTTCGCCGAGTTCTCCACCGGCAAAGACAATGACACCGATGACATCACCCGTGCCCTCGGAGAGGTGAACTGGCGGAATCCGGAGGAGACCGTCCTCGCCTGGGTGCAGGTCGTCGCAACGGACAAGAACCGAATGAGCGGTCTCAACTCGCTCATGGGCGTCCGCTGGGAACCCGCCGCTGGGTGGTCCCTGAGCACCCAGTACGTGCAGGTCTTCGAGCCCCTCGCCGAGGGCGGCGGCCACCCCGGCACCCTCACTCTTCAGCTCCGCTACCGGTTCTAGCTCCACGGCCCGCTGCTCTCGGCCCGCCGCCCCCAGGTTCACTACTCTAGGTCCACTGCCCTAGATCCACTGCCCTAGGTTCACCGCCCTAGGTCCACTGCCATGACCCGCTTCATCAGCTACCTCCTGCTCGCTGCCGCGCTCTGCGGCGCCGTGCACGCCCAGGCGTTCTGCGCCCTCCGCGACCCCAACCGGCAGATCTACCAGCTC
>CBFHHK010000319.1:2304-3632 GCA_965655435.1 Planctomycetota bacterium
ACTGAACCAGTAGGCCGATGCGCATTGGGAGCCACATCGCGATCCGAATCGCAGCCCTGACCCTCACGGGTGCTGGGCTATTGCTCGTCGGTCGAGATGCGGCGGTCACGGTGATCGACACGAGCAACGAGCTCAAGAACGACGCTATCGAGCTGGAGAGCTTGCGAAGGCTCGAGGACGGCGCGCGCTTCTTCCTGTTCACCGGTGACCTGATCCTGGCGGGTGAGTCGACCTACCTGGTCACCCTCGCGACAGAGCAATCAGAGTCCCTGAAGAGGCAGCTGACAGAGCTCCGGGCCAGCCCCCTCTCCCGGGGATCCGAGGCCGGCGGCCAGATGATGGAGGCGAGCCTGGACCAGATGCTAGGCGCGATCGAGACGGCCTCAACCCTCACCGGGGATCGGCGCGCGCTCGCCGTGGCGGCGCTGTTCCAGTCCTTTGACGACTCCTCCATGGCCCTCACCAGCAGCATGGAGCGGATCAGCGACAGCTTTCGGGCGGTGGCGGGGGAACGCCGAGCCGCGGCGGAGACGGAGCGGACGGCAATGAAGGTCCGGTCCTGGCTGAGCGCCGCCGCCTTCCTGCTGGTCCTCCTCGTTGGCTGGCGACACATGTCCTTCACCATCGAGCGCCCGGTACGGCTCCTCGCGAGCCGCGCCATCGAGGCCCGCGAGCACGGGAGATTTGAGGATCCGGCGCGGGGACCGACCGAGCTGCGCGAGCTCGGCGCCCGCCTCAAGGAGCTCATCGAGGCCCAACAGCGCACCCGCGAGGACCTCGAAGCGGAGGTCGAGGTCCGGACGAGCGAGCTCCAGGAGGCGCTCGCCGCCCGAGCCGCCTTCCTGGCCAACACCAGCCACGAGCTCAGGACCCCCATGAACGCGATCCTCGGGTTCGCGGCCCTCATGGGAGACGGCGGGCTGACCGAGGCCGAGGAGGCCGACTTCCTCCAACACATCCGGCACAGCGCCGAGCACCTGCTCGAGCTGATCGAGGACGTCCTCGACCTCTCCAAGATCGACGCGGGTCATATGGGGATCCAGACCGCCCCCGTCGCCCCCGGCTCCGTCATCGAGCAGGTCTCGAACATGCTGAGGCCCGCCGCCGAGAGCAAGGGCATCCAGTTTGACGCCGCCTGCGACGACTCGGTCCCCGAGCTGCTCCAGCTGGACCCGATCCGCCTGCGACAGATCCTCGTCAACCTCGTCAACAACGCCATCAAGTTCACCGACGCTGGCGCCGTGAGCGTGAGCGTGTCCTGGGCCGCCGAGACGCTGCGCGTTGCGGTGTCCGACACGGGGGCTGGGGTCGAGTCGTCGGCGCGCCAC
>CBFHHK010000320.1:0-3604 GCA_965655435.1 Planctomycetota bacterium
CGGTGTCGCCTTCCCCACGCTCGCGCGCAATGGGGGCAAGCTCCTCGTGCGCCGCCTCTTCGACCTCCAGGCCATCGACCTGAAGACCGGGGAGGGCTCGCCCATCGAGCTCTTCGCAGCCGGCGACGGGGTCGTGAGCCCCATGGAGCGCCGCTCCCTCAACAAGGCGGACCGGGTGGCGTTCACGCCGGACGGCAAGCAGATGGCCTTCGTGTCAGGCCAGGACCTCTGGGTCATGGACCGGATCCTGAAGGAGCCGGTCCGGGTGACCCACACGGCCAACGACGAGACCTGGCCCGTGTTCAGCGCGGACGGATCGACCCTCTACTTCGTGACCGACAGCGGGGGTGAGGCGGACATCTGGGCCGCCACCCACGACCAGGAGGACGGGATCTGGTGGATGGCCGAGGGCTTCAAGCTGCGCCAGGTCACCGACGACCGCGCCGTGGAATCGGACCTCCAGCTGAGCCCCAACGGCAGCCACGTCGGCTACATCAAGGGCACCGACATCTTCGTCATGGACGACGATGGCACGGACCACCGGCGGGTGGCACAGATGTGGTCGAGTCCGGACTACGCCTGGTCCCCCGACGGCCGCTGGATCACCTACGTGACCCAGGACGACGACTACAACCCGGACGTGTTCCTCGTCCCCCTCGACGGGACGCGCGAGCCCTTCAACCTGTCCCGCCACCCCGACTGGGACAGCAGCCCGGCCTGGTCCGGTGACGGCAAGCGCATCGCCTGGGTCGGCCGGCGCGACGGCGAGGAGGCGGACATCTACTACGTGGAGCTCACCAAGGCGTCGAGCGAAGCCACCAGCCGCGACGAGACCCTTGAGAAGGCGCTCAAGGCCATGGAGCCCAAGGGCGGCAAGTCCAAGAAGAGCGAGGACAAGCCCATTGCTTCGGACAAGGGCGCTTCGGACAAGGGCCCCTCGGACAAGGGCCCCTCGGACAAGGGCGCTGCGGAAGAAGGTGCCGGCGAGTCCGCCACGGAGGCGCCCGACGAGGACCTGGTGCAGATCGACTTCGATGGGCTCCTCGACCGCGTGCAGCGCTACCGGATCTCGGGCTCCACCGAGTCCAACCTGATCTGGGGTAAGGGCGGCGACACGCTCTGCTTCTCGGGCACGGTGGACGGCAAGCGCGGCTTCTACGCCGTGGACTTCCCGGACCCCAAGAACCCCAAGCGCATCGCCTCGGTGCCCCTGGCCACGGACCGCTGGATCGAGGACTCCAAGGAGTTCGTCGGCCTCACCATGGGGGTCCCGACCTCCATGAAGGCGAGCGGGGAGACGGAGGGCTTCACCTTCAACGTCCGCACGACCGCGGACTGGCGCGAGGTGCGCCAGATCGCCTTCGACCAGGCCTGGCGCGCCATGCGCGACCGGTTCTACGACGAGGACTACAACAACCGTGATTGGTATGCGGTGCGCGCCAAGTACCGGCCCGTGGCGGCCGAGTGCCTCGGGGCCGCGGAGTTCAGCCACCTGTGCAACATGATGCTCGGCGAGCTCAACGCCTCGCACATGGGCCACCGTGGCGGCAGCGACCCGCTGCCCAGCTTCGACGCGCAGAACGAGTGGTCGCCGACGACCTATCAGCTCGGGCTTCGCTACGTGCTCGGGACAGAGGGTCCCGGCATGACGGTCGAGAGCGTCATCCCCGGGAGCCCCTGCAGCCTCGCGCGCAGCGAGGTCAAGGTGGGCGAGACGCTGGTCGCCATCGACGGCGAGGCCGTGGGACCGGACACCGACCTCGACGCCATGCTCACCCTCGAGCAGCTGCGCGACGTGGTGCTCACCGTCCGCTCCAAGGGCGGCGAGGAGCGCGAGGTGACCGTGCGGCCTGCGACCAGCGTGGCGGGACTGCTCTACGACGAGTGGGTGGAGAGCACCCGCGCCAAGGTGGAGGAGCTCTCAGACGGCAAGCTCGGCTACCTGCACATCAAGGGCATGAACTTCTCGAGCTTCCGCCAGATGGAGGAGGACCTCTACCACGCTGGCGTGGGCAAGGAGGGCATGGTCATCGACGTGCGCTTCAACGGCGGCGGGAGCACCACCGACCACGTGCTGACGGCGCTGACCCAGCCCGTGCACGCGATCACCCAGTCCCGCGGCAGCGGAGAGGGCTACCCCCAGGACCGCAAGGTCTACGCGTCCTGGAGCAAGCCCATCGTGCTCATGTGCAACGAGCACTCCTTCTCCAACGCCGAGATCCTGAGCCACGCGATCAAGCACCTCGGGCGCGGCCGGCTCGTGGGGATGCGCACCGCTGGCGGAGTGATCTCGACGGGCGGCCAGAGCCTCCTCGACGGGAGCTTCATCCGCATGCCGACCCGCGGGTGGTACCTCGCGGGGAGCGGGGAGGACATGGAGCTGAATGGCTGTGAGCCGGACATCGCCTTCTGGAACGAGCCCGGCTGGTCCACCGCCGCTGGCACCGACGCCCAGCTCCTGCGCGCGGTGGAGGTGCTCACCGAGGACGTCGCCGCGGAGAAGGCGAGGCCGCGGGTCAAGCTCGTCCCGGCCGCGCGGCTCCGCCGCTGAGGGAAGGGCCGGGGTCCCCGTGGTGGGGGGCCCCGTTTCGGAAGCCCCATGATGGAAGCCCCGTGACGTAAGTCCCGTGACGGAAGCCTCGGCGTCACCGAACGGGGTCCCTGCGGGTTGCCTGTCGGACCAGGCCCGGGCGGGTCCGTGAGCGGCGCGCCGCCCTCACTCGCCCGTGGTCAGGTCGGCAGGCGGACCGCGCTGGCGGGCCGCCTATCGGCCGGCGGCGCTTGGGCGGCTCCGCGGGTCGGCGACCCACGGTCCGAGGGCCGCCAGGTAGAGGGCCCCTTGCCCGTGGTGGGCGTCGGAGAACCACCCGACGTGCCCGACCTCCTCGGTGATCAGCGTGCACGCGGGGTGACCGGCGGTGCAGAACTCCATGGCCTGGGCGGGCGGCGCGTGCTGATCGTCGGTGCCCGAGAGGATGAGGACCGGACACTCCGCTGGGATCGAGCCGAAGCCGAGGAGCGGGGACGCTCCTTCTGGCGCGCGGGCGAACAGCGGAGCCGCGAGCTCGAGGGCCTCTGCGGCCACCCAATCGAGGATCGGTGGGAGGTACATGGCGGTCCTCGCGCGCACCGCGGCGGGCAGGGTGGTGTACGGCGACTCCAGCACGATGCCTCCGACCCGGGCCCAGCGGGAGCTCGGGATGCTCGGCGCCGCATGGCAGATCGCCGCGGCGCCAAGCGAGACGCCATGCAGGAGGACCGGGGAGGCGCGCCGCGTCGCCGCCCAGTCGAGCGCGGCGAGGGCGTCGAGGCGCGCCGACCAGCCGAAGTCGTTGCGCTCCCCCGAGGCGTCCCCATGGGCGCGCTGGGTGACGGCGACCGAGTTGCAGCCGAGCGTGGCCCAGAGCCGGGCCACCTCGAGCATCGCGCTCCGGCTGCTGCCGTTCGGGTGGAGGAGGACCACCGTCGGCGCCGCCTCGTCCACATCGAACGTCCACGCCGGGACCTGGACCCCGTCCGGGGCGGAGAGCTCGAGGGGGGCCGCCTCGGCCCAGCTCACAGGGGGCAGCGCTTCCTCCGCCTGGGGAGCACGGCGCGTGAGGCG
>CBFHHK010000321.1:0-3588 GCA_965655435.1 Planctomycetota bacterium
TCCCTTGAACGCCTCCACCGAATCGCCCCGGAACCCGTCGAGGTCCTGGAGGACCACGCGGAGCACCTCGTGGACCACGTCGCCGGTGCTGAATCGGGACGAGACCCAGCGCCGCGAGCTGCCGAGCTCCCGCCAGAGGCGCTGATGGGTCATCGCCTGCACGTCCTCGTAGAGCCCGGAGAACAGCGCGTCTCGGGCGGGCTCGTCTCCGCCGCGGGCGGCAGCAAGCAACGTCTTGAAGTCGGACTCGATGGACATGGGAAGAGGGGCGTGGGGAGGGAGGGCACGCGCGGCGAGACGTTCGGACCCGTACATACAGGCGTGATCCACCCGGAAACCGGACAGACACGAAGGCCTGAACTCGAGCGACGACCGGAAGCAACGAGCCTTGGGGGACTTAGGCCCCCAACAAAACAAATCCCAGGCCGCTGCTACGGTACCACCTCGCTCCGCCCCCACGCTCCGCCACCCATCCCTACGTGGACCCGCTCTCCCCGGCCCCCGCCTCCCTACCGCCCGCTCACTCCCACTCGATCGTCGCCGGGGGTTTGGAGCTGATGTCTAGGACGACGCGGTTGATGCCGCGGACCTCGTTGATGATGCGGTTGGAGATGCGGCGCAGGAGCTGGTGGTCGAGGTAGCCCCAGTCGGCGGTCATGCCGTCCAGGGATTCGACGATGCGCAGGGCGCAGGCGTTCTCGTAGGTGCGGGCGTCGCCCATGACGCCGACGCTCTTGACGGGGAGCAGGACGGCGAAGTACTGCCAGAGGGTCTCGTGGGCGCCGGCGGCCTGGATCTCGGCGGTGCAGATGTCGTCGGCCTCCTGCAGGAGGTTCAGGCGCTCGGCGGTGATGTCGCCGGCGATGCGGACCGCGAGGCCGGGGCCGGGGAAGGGCTGGCGCATGAGGATGCGCTCGTCCAGGCCCAGGTGGCGGCCCACCTCGCGGACCTCGTCCTTGAAGAGCTCGCGCAGGGGCTCCACCAGGTCCATCTCGAGGTCGTCGGGGAGGCCCCCCACGTTGTGGTGGCTCTTGATCACGGCGGTGTTGCCGCCGTGGGCCGCCACGGACTCGATGACGTCCGGGTAGAGGGTGCCCTGGCCCAGGAAGTTCGCGTTGGTGAAGCGCTTGGCCTCGTCCCGGAAGACCTCGATGAACTCGTGGCCGATGATCTTGCGCTTGCGCTCGGGGTCCGTGACGCCGGCGAGCTTGCTCACGAAGCGGTCCGCGGCGTCGACGGTGGTGAGGTCCAGGCCGATGTGGTCCCGGAAGGCCTCCTCCACCACCTGGCGCTCCCCTTTGCGGAGCAGCCCGTTGTCCACGAAGATGCAGTGCAGCCGGTCGCCGATGGCGCGGTGCACGAGCACGGCGGCGACCGCGCTGTCCACGCCGCCGGAGAGGCCGAGGATGACCTCGCCGTCCTCGCCCACCTGCTCCTTGATCTTGGCGATCTCGCGGTCGGCGATGTTCTCGGCCTTCCAGTCGCCCGGCTGGCCGCACACGTCCACGACGAAGTTGCGGATGAGCTCCTTGCCCTGGGCCGAGTGGCTCACCTCGGGGTGGAACTGCACCCCGTAGAAGCGGCGCGCGTCGTCCCCCACCGCGGCGTGGGCGCAGGTCTCGCTGCTGGCGAGGGTGCGGAAGCCTTCGGGGAGCGCGGTGACCTTGTCCCCGTGACTCATCCACACGACGGTCTTCTCGTCCACGCCCTTGAAGAGCGCGGCGCCCGCGTCGTCGAGGTGCAGCTCGGTGTGGCCGAACTCGCGCTCGCCCGACCCCTCGACGGTGCCGCCCAGGGTGCGGGTCATCCACTGCATGCCGTAGCAGATGCCGAGGACCGGGACGCCGAGCTCGAGGAGGCCCTCGGGGACCTCCGGCGCGCCCTCGGCGTAGACGCTGGCGGGGCCGCCCGAGAGGACGATGCCCGCGAGCTCCATCTTCTTGGCGGCCTCCATGGCCTTGGCCGCGGGGTGGATCTCACACCAGGTCCCCGCCTCGCGCAGGCGGCGGGCGATGAGCTGGGCGTACTGGGTGCCGAGGTCGACGATGAGCAGGCCGCTGGGGCGCTCGGGGAGAACTTGACTCATCCGCGGTTGGCGTAGTTGCTGGATTCCTTGGTGATCGTGACGTCGTGCGGGTGGCTCTCACGCACCCCGGCCGCCGTGATGCGCACCCAGTTGGCGCGGTCCCACAGCTCCGGGATCGTGGCGGCCCCGCAGTAGCCCATGCCCGCGCGGCACCCGCCGGCGAGCTGATAGACGAACGGGCTCAACGAGCCCTTGTACGGCACACGCCCCTCGATGCCCTCGGGCACGAGCTTCTGGGCGTCCGTCACGTCGCCCTGGCGGTAGCGCTCCTTGGAGCCCTTCTGCATGGCGCCGATGCTGCCCATGCCGCGCACGGACTTGAACTGGCGGCCCTCGGCCACGAAGACCTCCCCCGGGCTCTCGTCGAGGCCCGCGAACAGGCTCCCGAGCATGACCGACGAGGCGCCGGCGGCGAGCGCCTTCACGATGTCGCCCGAGTAGCGCAGGCCCCCGTCGGCGATGACCGGGACGCCGGTGCCTCGCAGGGCCCCCGCCACGGACTGCACGGCGGTGAACTGGGGGACGCCGATGCCGGCCACCACGCGGGTGGTGCAGATGGAGCCGGGGCCGATGCCGACCTTGACGCCGTCCACGCCGGCCTCCACGAGGGCCTTGCCGGCCGCGGCGGTGGCCACGTTGCCCGCCACCACGTCCACGTCGAAGCGACGCTTGAGCTCGGTGACGGTCTTCATGACGTTGGTGGTGTGCCCGTGGGCGGTGTCCACCACCACCACGTCGACGTCCACGTCCACCAGCTCGGCGGCGCGGTCGTAGTCGTTCACCCCGAGGGCGGCGCCCACCCGCAGGCGGCCCCGCTCGTCCGAGGCGGCGTTCGGGAAGGCGGCCAGCATCTCCACGTCCTTGCGCGTGATGAGGCCCGCGAGGTTGCCCTCGCCGTCCACGATGATGAGCTTCTCCACCTTGCAGAGGTGCATGCGCTCACCGGCCTCATCGAGGGAGGTGCCCGGGGGCGCGGTCACCAGGTCCTTGGAGGTCATGACCTCGCTGACCGGCGTCTCATCGTTCTGGTGGAAGCTCGTGTCCCGGCGCGTGAGGATGCCCACCACCTTCTTGGTGCCCTGCTCCAGGATCGGCAGGCCGCTGATGTTCTGGGTGCGCATGATCCCGCGCGCCTCACCCACCGTCGCCGTGGGCGTGAGGGTCACGGGGTCCTCGATGATCCCGTTGGCCGAGCGCTTGACCTTCTCGACCTCCTCGCGCTGCCGCTCGATGGAGAGGTTGCGGTGGATGACGCCGATGCCGCCCTCGCGGGCGAGGGCCACGGCCAGCCGCCACTCGGTGACCGTGTCCATGGCCGACGAGCTGATGGGCACGTTGATGGGGACGTTGGCCGAGAAGCGCGACGCGAGGTTCGCGTCGGCCGGCATGACGTCGGAGTGGTTCGGGACGAGCAGGACGTCGTCGAACGTGAGGCCTTGCTGGAGTTCGGCCATGGGGAGCGCGCGGGGCGAGGGACGGGGGTCGGGCGGGGCGCGCAGCCC
>CBFHHK010000322.1:0-3585 GCA_965655435.1 Planctomycetota bacterium
AGCGAGAGGTGGAGCGCCTCCTCACGGACCCCGACATCAAGAAGCCGCGGACGCTGCGCTTCTTCCAGGAGTTCTTCGGCTACGCCCAGGCGCACAAGATCTTCAAGGACGAGAAGCGGTCCGGGGGCTTCGCCTTCTACGGCGAGAACTACCCCGAGATGTACGAGCGCGAGGCGGACTTCTTCGTGCTGAACATCCTCGAAGGCGACCAGGACGTCTTCGAGCGGCTGCTGACGTCGGACGAGTACTTCATCCTCAACCGCCAGACCTTTCGCAACACGGTCTACGACTTCTACAAGCGCAACCAGGCGCAGCTGGACGCGGGTGAGTTCCCCGAGGCCAAGCAGGCCGAGCTCCTGGCGCGGCTCGACCTCCGGGGCTGGGACGAGCTCAACGACAAGTACCACCTGCACCAGTTCAACCGGGGCTTCAACGGCAGCGTCCAGGCCATCAAGCAGATCGTCAAGGAGTGCCGGGATTGGAAGCACTCGGACGACGAGGAGTTCCTGCTGCACGGCATGCAGCAGCTCTACCTGAAGTACCCGATGGTGTACGACCTGGCGGACGACGAGCAGGACTTCCTGCTCCCCCAGCCCTACAAGCGTCCCCACCGCGCCGGGATGCTGACCCACCCGGCGTGGCTGATCGCCCACTCGCTCAATGACTCCACGGACCCCATCCGCCGCGGCAAGTGGGTCCGTGAGCGGCTGCTCGCCGGCGCCGTGCCGGACATCCCGATCACCGTCGACGCCACGGTGCCCGAGGACCACGGCAAGACCCTGAGGGAGCGGCTGGAGGTCACCGAAGCCCCGGAGTGCTGGCGCTGCCACGCCAAGATGAATCCGCTCGGCCACGCCTTCGAGATGTACGACGACCTGGGCCGCTTCCGGCAGACCGAGGTCATCGGCGACGGCAGCCGCAAGCCGGTCGACGCCCGCGGGTTCCTCGAGGGCACGGACGAGTTGGACGTCGACGGCGAGGTCGAGGACGCGCTGGATCTGATCCACCGCCTGGCCCGCTCGGACATGGCCCGCCAGTCGATCATCCGGCACGTGTTCCGCTACTACATGGGCAGGAACGAGACCCTCGCCGACTCGAAGACCCTGATCGCCGCCGACGAGGCGTATCTCGAGAGCGGCGGGAGCTACCGAGCCCTGGTCACCTCGCTGCTCACCTCGGACTCCTTCCTCTACCGCAAGAACGTCAAGACCGCCGGGAGGCGAGGCCGTTGAATTACTCACGTCGCGAGATCATGAGGGGCCTCTCCCTCGGCGCCGGGAGCGCGCTGCTCACCCCGTTGCTGCGCCAACTCCAGCTACAGGCGAGCGGCGCCCAGGACGCCTTCCCAAGCCGCTTCGTGTTCGTGGTCAAGTCGAGCGGCATCGTCCCCGAGGGCGTCACCCCGCCGGCGTTTCAAGGAATGGAGGCGCGCCCGGACCTGTTCAACGCGGACCTGACGAAGGTCGCCCTGCCGGAGTCCATGCGGGCCCTGGAGCCCTTCAAGGACCAGCTCTCCATCGTGCAGGGCCTCTCCGGGAAGATGTGCCGGGGCGGGCACTCCAGCTACTTCGGCATGATGGCGGCCTACATGACCGGCGGCGAGTTCGACGCCGGCAACGTCGTGCGGGCGACCGCCGACGCGGAGCTGGCGCGGCTCAACCCGGCGCCCTTCAACCACGTGGCGCTCGCGGTCAAGGGCAAGGCCCTGAGCAAGAGCTACGGCGGCACCCTGTACCCGGGCATCACCTCCACCGGACCCGGCAAGGAGCTGCCCTTCCAGGGATCACCGGACCTCGCCTACGAGCAGCTGTTCGGCTCCGCGGTGTCGGCGACATCGAGCGGCAAGACCCGCTTCCGGCTTCAGCGGAACCTCTTCGACTTCATGGTCAAGGACCTCAAGAAGGTCCGCAAGCAGGTCCCCTCCTCGGAGCGCGCCAAGCTCGACGCCTACCTGAACTCCTTCGAGGAGCTGCAGGTGCGGCACCGCCGCCTCTCCGGCATGAAGAGCCAGATCAAGGCGCACGCCCCGGCCCTCACCGACAAGTTCACGGCCGAGCCGGAGGAGCTCCGTCAGGAGGCGCACTTCGACCTCGCCGCGGCCGCGCTGATCGCTGGCCTGACCAACGTCGTGACCATCCGCCTGGACAACATCAACACGACCTACACCCAGCTCGGGATCGACAAGCACAACCACGGCATCGGTCACGACGAGGGCACCCGGCCCCAGGCGGAGTACCGCAACGTGATCCGCGAGCATCACACGGGGCTCCTCGCGACCCTGGCCGGCAAGCTCAAGGCGGTCCCCGAGGGCGACGGGAACCTGCTCGACCGGACCATGATCGTCTTCCTGTCGGACTCCGGCGACGCCCACCACGGCTCCTGCTTCCAGTGGCCCTACGTGATCGTGGGTGGCTGCAGCGGCAAGCTGAAGCTCCCCGGCCGCTACCTGCGCTACCCCGAGTACGGCGCCAAGGGCTGCCGCACCATCTCGGACTGGTGGACGACGCTCCTCAACGCCCACGGCAACCCGGTCGAGCTCTTCGGCAACGAGGACCTCGTCCTCAAGCAGAACGGCGTCTCCCACGCCGGCCCGCTGACTGAACTGCTGGCCTAGCCAGGCACGGTGAGCTCGCCGAGCGGACGCCCCCGCGACGCCCTCCGAGCCGGCACCCGGTGCAGGGTCTCGCCTGCGGGGGCACAGGGCTGAGGCCAACAACGGCCCAGGCCCCCGCGTAAGGTGTCCCCATGACCGCTCACGCCGCATGGACCCTGGCCCTGGCCTGCCTCCTGGGAGCCTCCGCGCTCGCCCAAGCCGATGCCCGACAGGAGGCCCCAGCCACCGATCAGCCAAGGCCGGCGGCCAGGCCGCCCGGGGCCCACTGGGGCCAATGGCGCGGCCCGCTCGGCACGGGGGTCGCTCCCGACGCGGATCCACCGCTGCGGTGGAGTGAGACGGAGAACGTCCGCTTCAAGACCCGGCTACCGGGCGAAGGCTACGGGACGCCCGTGGTCTGGGGCGACCGGGTGTTCCTGACCGCGGCGGTCCCCATCGGGCCGCTCCTAGACCCCGTCCCCGACGACGCCCCTGGAGCCCACGACAACGCACCGGTCCGCCAGCGCCATCGGTTTATCGCCCTCGCCATCGACAGGGCGAGCGGCGAGATCGCCTGGGAGACCGTGCTCCACGAGCAGCTCCCCCACGCGGGCTTCCACGTGACCGGCGCCCTGGCTGCCGCGTCCGCGGTCACGGACGGCGAGCACCTGATCGCCTTCTTCGGCTCCTACGGGATCTACGGGCTCGACCTCGACGGCGAGGTGCTCTGGCACGATGACCTGGGCGACATGCAGGTCAAGCACGGCCACGGCGAGGGCGCCACCGCCGCCCTCCACGGGGACACCGTGATCGTCAACTGGGACCACGAGGGCCCCTCGTTCATCGCCGCCATGGACAAGGCCACGGGCAAGCTGCGCTGGCGCAAGGAGCGAGACGAGGTCACGTCATGGGCGACGCCCATCGTCGTGGAGCACGACGGCCGCCAACAGGTCATCGTGAACGGCACCCGCCGCGTCTGCGCCTACGACCTG
>CBFHHK010000323.1:0-3566 GCA_965655435.1 Planctomycetota bacterium
GGGCCGAGAGCTGCAGGTCGACCCCGTCGTGGCCGGGCAGCTCCGCGCGGCGCTGGCCGCCTCGCCTGCCGCTGCTGGCGGCGCGGACCGAACCGGCGGCGTGGTCACCCTGCGGGAGCTCTCACCGTGGCTCGCGTTCTTCGCGCTCCTCGCCTACCTCCTCGACATCGCGTACCGACGCTGGCCCCGGGGCGAGACCCGACGCTCCTCATGACCGACGCCCCCCGCGCCATGTACCGCCTCTCACTCGCCCTCGCGCTCGTCTTCACGGGCTCCGTGTCCATGGACACCTTGGCGGCCCAGTCCATCCAGGGCGTCCGGCTCGCCCCGGCGCGGGGGTTCTCCGCGCTCAAGCGGGCCTCCGCCGTGAAGTCGGGCGGCGCCGTCATCGTGATCAACAACGCTGCGGGCCAGGAGGGGCCCGCGCCGCCCGCCCCGGAGCTGGAGCCGGTGGTCAAGGAGCTCCCCCCTGAGCTCCTGGCGCGGCTCGCCGGGCTGGAGGGGCTGGGGCTCGACTCGGCCGCGGCCCGTTCCGAAGCCGGGGCGCTCTTCAGCGCCGCGGCGGCCTTCCCGGGGGGCGTTGACCTCCTCAAGGACGAGCTCCGCAAGCTCTCCAGGGGCAAGAGCGACGCCGACACCACGCGCAGGATCCTGGGCTGGGTGGCCTGGCGTCACGGCGACCTGAAGGACGCCGCTCGCGAGTTCAAGCGGCTGGCCAAGGACGAAGGAGACCTCGATAGCCGGCTCGCTTACGCGCAGCTCCTCGACGCCCGTGGGGAGGCAGAGGACGCCCTCGAGGCCTACGGCGCTTTGCTGCCCGACCTCTTGGATCCTGGGCAGCGTACCCGTTTGCGCCTGCGCATGGCGCTGATGTCCATGGAGACGGGCGGAGAGGAGCAGAAGGACGCCCTGGCCCGCTTCGCGAGCGAGCCGGACGTCACCTCCGAGCTGCGGAACCGGTGCGCCATCGTGCTGGCGCTCCTCGAGCGCCCCGGTGAGGCGGCCGCCCTCTACGAGGTACCGCCCGTCGCGCCGGAAGGCTCGCCCACGGATGTGATCAAGCGCTCGCGCAAGGCCGCGGCCAACGGGGAGCTGCGGGTCGCGGAGTGGTCGCTCGGCGCCGAGGACTGGTCCCGTGCCCAGGACGCCGCCTGGCGCGGGGTGCACCTGTCCACGGTCGCGCGAGAGCGTCGCTATGGGCTGACGCTGCTCGCTGAGGCGCACCGGGGGGACGGCTCTTTGCCCGCTCTCCTCCAGCGATTCGACGCCGAGCGCGACGGGCTCCCGCCCGAGGCGCGTCGCATGTGGATCGAGCTGCTGCGTGAGACAGGCGAGACCGACGAGGCCATCGCCATGACCCAGGGGGACGCGGCGGCGAGCTTCAGCCGCGAGGACCGGGTCCGGCTGCTCGAGATGTACCGCGAGGCAGACCGCGTCGAAGAGATGCTCGCCGTCTACGGGGAGTGGATCGCCGGCGAACCCGGGGAGTTGCTCTGGCGGCAGGGCCTCTGCCGCTATCACCTCGAGAACGGAGACCGCGCGGCGGCCATCGAGGTCTGGGAGTCGTGGTTCTCCCAGATCAGCCCCGGCGCTGCCGAGTCCTCCTCGGTCCTCGAGGCGGCCGAGATGCTCCGGGGCCTCGGGCTCGATGACCTCGCGATCCGCGCCGCGGAGCTGGTCGTGGACGGGGCGGAGCTGCGGGAGACCGCGCTGTTGTTCCTCTTCGAGCTGAGCCTCGAGCGCGGTCGGATCGACGCCGCCCGGATGAGCCTGGACCGCTTGGATGAGCTGGCGCCCGCCGGATCGGCGGCGCGCATGCCCCTCTCCGATGGCTACGAGCGCATCGGCGAGCTCGAGGGCGCGGTCCGCACCCTCGAGGGGGTGCGCGCGGCGCGCGGCGAGGGACGCGCGGGCGAGGATCTCGAGATGCGGCTGGCGTGGCTCTATTCGGAGGTCGGACGGGAGGAGCAAGCGCTCGAGTTGTGGCGCGAGCTGTGGCTACGGGTCAAGTCCCTCTCCCGGCGCCGCTTCGTGGAGGACCGCATGATGACCGTGGCCGCGCGGCTCGGGGTGCTCGCGGACATCGCCATCGATATCGAGCGGAAGCTCGTGCGCGGTGAGGCCACCGATCGAGACAGCGGCCTCCTGGTGCGCCTCTACACCAAGGTGGGCGACGCGGTATCGGCGGCGGAGATCATCGACGAGTTCCTCAAGCTGAAGGGCGGGTCCGAGCTGGAGGCCCTGTCGGAGAAGGCGCGGGTCTACCTCGCCTGCAACGACTTCTTCAACTACGAGGAGGCGGTCGGCCGCCTCATCGACATCGACCCGGATGGCCGGCCTGATTACTACCGTCAGCTCGCCATGAGCCAGCTCGAGCGCGGCCGACCGGACGAGGCCCGCACGACGCTCATGCGGCTGCAGGAGCTCCCCGGTGGCGACGACACCTCGGCGGAGTTCGAGGCGGGCGTGCTCTCCCTCTCCGGGATGCGGGAGGAGGCCATCGACGCCTACCGGCGTGGGCTCGTGGCGCACCCCGAGCGCATCGACTCGTACCTGTTGATGGCGGGCCTGATGAAGCAGGTCAAGCAGGCCGACCGCGCGGTGGGGATGTTCCAGTTCCTGGCGGAGACGGCGCCCAAGGACGACGTCTTCACCATCGCGATCGACGGGCTGTTGAACATGCTCGTGGAGGCGCCGCCCCGGCCGGAGATGGTGCAGTGGGCGCGCCGGATCACCCTCGAGCGCCTCGCCGGCCGTGAGGACGCGGCGTACCTCTACCAGCTCCTCGCGGACCTCGCCGAGGAGACCGGCGACGACGCTGGCCAGGTCACAGCGCTACAGAGCCTGCTCGCCTCCGCCGGACCCCGCCGGGCCTCGGTGCTGCGGGAACTCATGGAGCTCTCGAAGCCCGCCCGTGCCAGCTTCAACGTGAAGGGACGAAAGGGGGACGAGGGGCAGCTCTTGGCCTTCGGTCGGCGCCTGGTCGGGCTGGGAGAGATGGTCCCGCCGGAGGTCTTCCTCGACCTCGGGGACGCCTTCCTCGAGGCGGGGGACGAGCGGTCCGCCGCGCGGACCTTCGACCTGACCCGGGAGTTTCCTGACGGGGAGATGTATCAGAAGAACGCGGCGGAGCGCTTCGAGAAGGGGGGCTACATCGAGCGCGCCCTGGAGCGCTACCAGGCGGTGCTCGCGGCCAGCCCGTCGGATATTCCGCTTCTGACCAAGGTGGGGGAGCTGCGTGAAGCGCTCGGCGACGACGCCGCCGCTCTTGAGCTCTACCGCCGGGCCCAGGGGATCCTGCTCGGGCGGCGCCTGCTGCTGGAGAACAAGCGCGAGGAAGAGGAGGACAAGCTCCAGCGCTTCATGCCGCGCAACGTGGACGAGCTGGACCAGTATGGAGAGCGCGTCTTGCTGGGGATGCTCGCGACCATGACAGAGGCCGAGCTGGACGGCTTCCTCGGCGAGCAGGGCAGCGCCGTGGAGCGGGAGCTCCCGCGCGCCTTCGCGGCGGCCGACGCCGACCGCGGCGGCGAGGTGGTCGAGGCGAGTGCTCGGCGCCTCGCGCA
>CBFHHK010000324.1:0-3542 GCA_965655435.1 Planctomycetota bacterium
CGCCCGTCGCGCCGGAGAAGACCCACACGCAGCCCGATTCGATCATGGAGACGGAACAGGGTTTGGACTCGAGGGCGAGCGCAGCCGCGAGGGTCAGGCCCTCGAGCTCGGTCACCTCGCCCCCACCGTTGTTCTTGAGCTGCGCGGCCCCACGGAAGTTGAAGTTGCAGTCGCCCTGGGCGAGATCGGCCACGCCGTCGCCGTCCACGTCCCCCACCATCCGCGCGGCGACGTCATCCGGCAGGTAGTCGGGACCGGTGCACACGACCGGCTTCTCGCGGCCGCTGAGGTGAACCTCGGTCTGAACGCCGATGCTCCCGCCGAGCTGCAGCACGCCGTCTCGCTCCCCGTCGCCGTCCAGGTCCCCGGCGAAGGTCCAGGTGCCGCGCAGGGAACCGGTCTCGGCCAGGGGTTGGCCTGTCTTCCCGGAGAGCCAGGTGGCGCCGAGGTTGCGGCGCCCGCGGTCCACGAGCAGGTCGTCCACGCCGTCCCCGTCGCGATCCCTGGCGGCCTGAAGGCGGGCCATGCCGCCGGGGACCGTCGAGCGCCACAGGCGCTTGCCCGTCGCGCCGGAGAGCGTCTTCACGAAGTTTCCTTCGGGGTCTCCCATGGCGACGTCCGCGACGCCGTCACCATCCAGGTCCCCCGTCCAGACCACCAGCGTGGGCGCGATCTTGAGGGTCGCCGTCGCCCAGCGCCGCGCGCCGTCCTCCGAGCCGAGCACGGCCACCGCCACGCCTTCCCCCGAGGGTGAGACGATCACGACCTCCGCCGCGCCGTCGCCGTCCAGGTCCGGCCCCACGTCCCAGGCGCCCGGGTGCCCCAGCTCCACGAGGGCTCGCACGGGCGCCCCGTCCCCGCCGTGCCGGACGAGCAGGACCTGCTCCAGCTCCACCACCAGCTCCTGGAGACCGTCCCCGTCGAGGTCTCCGGCAGGCCTCACCTCACTCTGGCTCGAGACGCCCACCGTGAAGAGCGCGTGCTGCGCGCGGACCACGTCGCGGAAGGGATCATGGCCTTGGAGCGGGGGAATGCCAGCGGCGAGCAGGAGGAGGGAGAGCATGGGCAGGGGTACAGGAACCGAGGTTGAGGAGCCGAGGCCGGGGCGGTCACGGGCTTCACCTGAGGTGGGTCGCCGAGCGCTTCAATCCGTCGATGGGGATCCCTGGATTCTGCGGCCTCGCCCGATGGGACGTGATGGCCGCGGACGCTGGCGCCCAGTCTATCGACGGACGAGCAGGCCGCGCTTGACTGTGCTAGACCAGAAGCATGCGCCAAAGCCCCCTGCTCCTCGCCACCCTGCTCATCCTCGCCTGCTCCGCCTCCCCCGAGGGCCACCCAGAAGAGGCTGCCGGGGAGGTCGAGACGCGCCCGAACGTCGTCTACGTGATGAGCGACGAGCTCGCGTACTTCGAGCTGGGGCATATGGGCAATCCCTACATCCAGACGCCCAACATCGACCGGTTCGCCACCGAAGGCATGCGCTTCACCCGCGCCTATGCGGGCTCACCCGTCTGCGCCCCCCTGCGCTGCAACCTGATGACGGGGCTGCATGCGGGCCACGCCTCGGTGCGCGCCAATGACGGCGGCACACCGCTCCGAGAAGGCGAGCCGACCATCGCCTCCATGCTCAAGGAGCAGGGCTACGCCACCGGCGGCTTCGGCAAGTGGGGCTGCGGCGGGCGCGACTCCACGGGCGTCCCGGAGGAGCACGGCTTCGACACGTTCTTCGGGTACTACGACCAGGTCCACGCCCACTCCTTCTATCCGCCGTACCTGGTGCGCAACAGCGAGGAGGTGCCCCTCGCAGGCAACGTCGGCGGCCGCAGCGGCGAGACCTACTCGCACTACGAGATCATCGACGCCGGCCTCGACTTCATCCGCGAGCACGAGGACGACCCCTTCTTCTGCTACCTGCCCATCACGCCGCCCCACGGCATGTACGACATCCCCGAGGACGACCCGGTGTGGGCGCTCTACGAGGACGACGAGTGGATGAAGCGGGACGACGTGAAGCAGGACGTGAAGAACTACGCGGCCATGGTGAGCCTCGTGGACCGCAACCTCGGACAGGTGCTCGAGCTCCTCGACGAGCTCGGCCTCGACGACAACACCGTGGTCTTCTTCACCGGGGACAATGGCGGCCAGGACCGCTTCCGCTCCCCCGACCACCCGCGCGGCTTCTTTGGTCCCAACGTGGACCCGCGCACCGGCGTCGAGTTCCGCGGCGGCAAGGGCAACCTCTTCGAGGGCGGGCTGCGGATTCCCTCCCTGGCCCGCTGGCCCGGGCACATCCCTGCTGGCGCCGAGAGCGACCTGGTCTTCTACCAGCCCGACGTGTTCCCCACCATCGCCGCGCTCACCGGCGCGACCTCGCCCGAGGGCATCGACGGCATGTCCATCGCGCCGACGCTGCTGGCGTCCGGCGAGCAGGCCGAGCACGACTTCCTCTACTGGGAGTTCGGCAGCCAGCTGGCCGTGCGCGTGGGCGACTGGAAGGGGCTGCTCTCCCGCAAGGGCGGCGGCGGCTGGGACGAGGTGCTCGCCAACGGCACCGGGACCTGGACCCTCTATGACCTCTCCGAAGACGTGAGCGAGGAGCGCGACCTGGCAGCCGAGCACCCCGAGCGCGTCGCCGCCATGGCCGCCATCGCCGCCCGCGAGTTCACCCCCGCCCGGCCCGGCACCTACCGCGACCCCGCGCGCACCCGCCACGAGAAGGACCGCGACGCGAAGTGGGGCACCTCCCCCGACCGCCCCGCGCCGCGCAAGCCGAAGGGCAAGCCCAACCGGCTCAAGGGCGAGGACCTGCTCCCCGCCGCCGACATGACCGTCGTCTCCTTCAGCAGCCAGAACGAGGCCAACGGCAAGCTCGCCGCGCGCGCCATCGACGGGGACCCCACCACCATCTGGCACACGCGCTTCTCGGACGTGCTGGCGAAGCACCCCCACGAGCTGGTCCTCGACCTCGGCGCCGTGCGCGCCGTCACGGGCCTGCGCTACCTCGCCCGCCAGGACGGCGGCTGGAACGGCGCCTTCGCCGAGACCGAGCTCTACCTCTCCACCGACCCCGAGCGCTTCCCCGAGGCGCCGGTGGCCACCACCACCTTCAAGCGCCTGCGCAAGGGCCAGCGCCTCGACCTCCCCGCCCCCGTCCCCGCCCGCTACGTGCGCGTCCGGGTCCTCTCCGAGAACAAGGGCGGCCCCTGGGCCTCGGCCGCCGAGATCGGCGTCACCGTCAGCGACGGGTGAGGGACCCCGGAAGGCACACCTACGATAAAACACCGTAGATCTACGACGATTTACCGTACATCGCGCCAAGCCTGTGCAACACTGCGCTCATGCTCTCCCGCAAGGCCGCCCTCGCCCTCGCCGTAGCGCTCCTCGCCGCACTCGGATGGGGCGCGCTCCAGGAGCCAGAAGTCCCCGACGGGCCGCTGCTGCCCGGCTCCGCGGCCGCGACCAATGGGGCCGACGTCGGCGCGGCGGAGCTCCAGGGTCCCGTGGTCGACGAGGCTCGGGTCGCTGCGGGCGATGACGAC
>CBFHHK010000325.1:0-3536 GCA_965655435.1 Planctomycetota bacterium
CGCTGGGTGGCGGTCCTCCCGCCCGTATCCCAGACGGTCCCGTGCCGCTGCTGGCGCGTGAGGTCCAGGGCGTCGAGGTCCACGCCAGAGTCGAAGTCGGCGAAGCCCTGGTCGAGGTTGTAGGCGCTGGAGACCGGGTAGGAGCTCACCCGGGCCGCGGTCTGATAGCCGCGGCTGGCCAGGAGCTCCGGGAGGGTGTCCACGGACTCCTTCAGCTGGTGGGACACGTCCTCGCTGAAGAAGACGCGCATCCCGTGCTCGTAGTTGTTCAGGCCCGTGAGGATCGAGGAGTGGGACATGGGCGTGATCCCGGCCGTGGAGATGGCGCGCTCGAAGCGGGCTCCCTCGCTGGCGATCGCGTCGATCTCGGGGGTCAGGCCGGGGGCGCCGCCGTAGCAGCTGAGGCGGTCCGGCCGCGTCGTGTCCAGGGTGATGAGGAGCACGTTCATCTGGCTCCTGTCCTCGGCGCCTCCACCACAGGCGGAGAGGGCGCTGGCGAGGAGGATGGCCGCGGCGGAGCCGAGGGCGTGGTGTTGTCGTCGACGTGCGGTCATGGCGTGATGGGGCGTCGCCTCGGGGCTGCGCGCTGGGTCGAATGGTCCTCGATTACGTGGGTCCACGGCAACGGTCTGGGCCGGATCGCTTGAATTCGTCGGGCGGACCCCTCGGGGCGGGTGAGCGGGGCCGGCGCCTGGGTCCACCGGGAGGCCGAGCCCAGCCGGTGGGTGTGTGGGGCGCAGACCCTGATGGTGCTGCGCTCCGGGGGCTCCCCCGGCGCATCAGCGCCCGCAGTCGGCCGCCCCGCAGCGGGTGGCCTCCTTGCGGACGGCCCCTCAGCTGGGCGCCAGGGCTTCAGGGGCGGGGTCCCCTGGGCGCGGGTGGCGCGGATGACTTCCGGCCCCGAGATCCGGAGTCGGGGTCTCCCCGCCAAGGCGCCCGCGCACCGGGGTCCTTCGGCCCCGGAGGCGTTGGCCGTGTCAGCGGTCGTCGTCGTCCCCTGCCGTGGGCGGGGGGATCTTGGCCAGGAGGCGCTGAATCCGCTTCTGGCCGCGGGCGTCCAGGGTCCCCATGCCGATGTCTCCGATCTCGGCTGCGAGCAACCAGAGCTCCAGCCGGAGGGCCCTCTCCATGAAGAGCCCGAAGGTCTTCGGCACGGGATAAGCGCCCTGGATGAGCTCGAAGACCTCACGGGCGTCGGCGCCGCGGCCGCCGGCGAGCAGCGCTTCGTAGACCCAGGAAGCATCGTCGATGATCTGTGAGCGCGAGTCGGGAACGCTGAAGGGGAGGGGCGCGACCACCTCAGGGCCCTCGGTCTCCTCGGCGGTTGCGTCGGCCTCCGTGGCGGGCGCGCCACCCGCGGCGGCCGTGAGGCTCGCGATTCGACTCGCGAAGATCGCCGTGGCCTCATCGCCGATCTCCTCGAGGATGTCGTCGTACTGCTGGTACCGACCGAGCACGGGCACGGCGGCCGGGAGCAACCACCTGCGGGCCTCCTCTTGGCGCGGTCCGCGGCCGGCGAGCTCGAGGAAGAGGTCGCGGGTCTCGAGGTCCTTGCGCCGCCACTTGTTGACCCGGACGTAGTCGTAGGCCGTCTGTCGGTCCCCGAGGCCGTTGAGCATCCGCTGTGCCAGGATCTTCGACTCCGTCAGGAGGATGTCGAAGGCCTCCGGTGCATCCATCTTCGCAGCGGAGATTCGCTCGAGCATGAACTCGAGGTACCGGCTCCGAAAGCCAGGCCTGAAGTCGTCCGCCCGGCGGAGGCACCAGGTGTAGCCGTTGACCGCGTCCTTGCGCCCCTGCGGCTCGATGGCCCGATAGCGGGTGTTCGCCCAGGCGAGCCACCGGAAGGGCTCCTTCGCGGCCTCACCCTCGGGCTTGCCGATGGTGCCGGACTCCGCCGTGGCGCCGTAGACGGTGGCGAGGAAGTCCGTGGCCCGGTCCTCGGCGGTGAGCCGCCCCACCCGACCGCCGCGAACGAAGTCGAGGATGTCTATGCAGGGGTAGCGCTTGATGGGGTTGCGGCGGGCTCCCTCCCGGTCCTTCTTCGTGTTGATGCGGACCGCGACCGCGTTCTCATCGATCCAGGACTTCACGCCAGTGTCCTCGAAGACGGCCTTCTTGAACGCGTCCTCCGCGGGGGATGCCGCCTGGTCGACCCAGAGGATCACCAGGAACTTGTTGAGCCGCTCGGCCCGCGAGACGGCCGACTCGAAGTCGAGGTCCTCGAGGGGCGCGGGCCCTTCGTCCTGGAGTGAACTCTCGCGCTGCTGCGTGTTCGACGCCGACGCCGGAGAGGGGATCAGGAAGAGGGGCAGCAGGGCGGCGAGGATCGCGTGGGGCAGGTGCATGGACGTGAATCCCTTGAGGGTGGAAGAGGCGTTCTGTTCCAGGATACGAGAGGCGGCGCCTGGTCCCCACGAGGAAGGGGACAGGCGCCGCATCGTTCCGTGGGTCCCGCTTGTGGTTCCGGCCGCTGTACGCGGCGCGGACCCATGAGTTGGCTTGATCAGCCCGCGTTTCTCTCCGGTTGGAATTCGCGGAGCTTGTAGCGGTCAATCTTGCGATAGAGCGTGGCTCGCCCGATGCCGAGGAGCTGCGCGGCGCGCTTGACGTTCCAGGTGGTGGTCTCGAGGGCGTGCTTCAGGATCTGCTGCTCGTAGTCCTCGAAGCGGTGGATCGAGCCGGGCTCGAGCAGCACCTTGCCGTCGTTCACGGCGGCGGGCTCCACGGCAACCTGGACCGCCGGGGGCGACGGGTGGTGCGCGGTCGGCGCAGCGTGGCTCACGGGGAGCAGAGGGTGGGCGGTGCACTGGCGGACGACCTCCGAGGCCGTCTCATCCGCGGCCTGCACGTCAAAGAGGACCAGGTCGGGACGCTTCCCGTTCCCGGTGGCTCGCGCGTCGGTGGCGCTCGCTGCGAAGCGAATCAGCCACCCAAAGCGGTGCGCCTCTTCGGACACCCGGCTGCGGTCCGAGTCGTTGAGACCGAGGCAAAGGACGGAACGCGGTTGATCGGAGGAGGTCATGGTCAGGAAAAGGAAGTGGCGTTAGGGCGCGAGGCAGGTCGCGGGAACTGTTGAAGGCGCGCGGCTGCGCCGCGGGCGTTGGGGAGCGGGGTGCGGAGATGGCTCCTGGTACCGCTGTGCTGAAGGGATCGACGGGTGCTTGCCTCGAAATGAAGCCGACTTCAAGGAACCTCCTTGCGGAGGGGCGAGGCCGGGGACTTGCCGGAAGCCTGCGCCTGTGACACGGGTGAGCCCCCCTTGGGAGCCGCGCAGGCGCTGGGCCCGTCAGGGGCGCGAGGGTGTCGCCCCCAGGTCCACTTTCGAGACGCCGAGAGGCCCCCTAGCGTTCCCCTGGATCGGGCAGGAATCTCCTGAATTGCGAGCCAGGGGAGCATCAAGGGGCTCCTGGGGCCCCCCAGGCCCGATTCGTGCGGCCCTCAGGTCCTGGGGGAGGTTCGTCGATGCGGGCTCGATCGAGGGGGGGGAGGCGGTCCGCCCCGCCAGGGGCTGCTCCCGGGTGGAGTCGGGTGGG
>CBFHHK010000326.1:0-3527 GCA_965655435.1 Planctomycetota bacterium
TCACTCGCCCGCTTCGATGAGGGCTGGAAGATCGTCAGCAAGGCCTTCACCCACACGGGCGGGACTCCCCCCGGCGCGTGAGCTGGACCCGCCCCGAACACAGAGCCCCTCGCTGCCCCCGAACGCAATGACTCAGGACGAACACCCCGGACGCAGCCTCCGATCCATGCTGCAGGAGAGCCCACCTGCTCCGCGGAGGTCCGAATCTCGTCGCCCCTCCTCGCTTACCGGGGACTCCTCCCGAGTGCCGGAGGGCTGAGGCCCGCTGAACACTCGGCGCGGCCCGACGGAAGGGGAACGGCATGAGCGACAGGTACCCTTTGCGGGGCTTGTCATGCTCCCCCCACTGTCGGTCATAGATCGCTTCGGCGTCCCATCCCTGGGCCAGGCTCTCGGCCGGGGCGGTCATCGTCCGTCCCATCTGTTCCCCTTCAACCACCCCCGACGACCCGCTGCGACTTGGCGGAGCGTTGGGTCGTTTGAGGGGCGCTCGGGGGACGCCGGATCCCCCTTCAGGTTGCCCGCCGCCGGGTCCTCCAGGCCGCCAGGTCTCCAAGACCTCAAGCCTCCAGATCGGGCCTTCGTCGAGTGACCCTGCTGCTCCTCGGTCCTGGGGTTGGCCCCGCGCGTCGGGACACCAAGGCGTCGCCAAGCCGGGCCAGTGGGAGCCACACGTTTGAATATTCTCTGATCCAATGAGACGCGGCAGCGCGCCAGCGAACAAGGCTCCTGGAGACGCGATATATGACCCCATTCGATCTCGAAGACCTCTCGCACCAGCACGAGCAATTGCGCCGTGTGGCCCGCGCTATCGTGGGTGAGTCCCACGCCGATGACGTCGTTCAGGACGCGTGGACTGCCGCCCTGGCGCGCAGGGGGGCGGCCCCAGAGCCCTGGGGCCGCTGGATGACCCGCGGGACGCCGAAACTTGCGTGGAAGTGGCGCCTCAAGCGGCAGAACCGACAGGTTCGCGAGCGAGTGGCACAGGACGCTGTCGCACAAGCGAGTCCTTCCCCTGAAGACGTCGTCGCCGAGATCGAGGCAAAACACTCTCTAGAGCAGGCGATTCTCGAGCTGGCCGAGCCCTATCGATCCGTTCTGCTCTGGCGTTACTACGAAGGGCTCACCATCGAAGAAGTCTCCCACCGCGTCGGCACGGTTCCGTCAACTACGCGCACGCACTTGCAGCGCGGGCTGGACCGATTGCGCGACCGGTTGAAATCGGAGCGTGGACAGCAGTGGCAACTCGCACTGCTCCCGTTCCTCCGCCGCGAACCCGGCGCCCTGGAGGCGGCCAGTTCGACGGCGCTCGCGGGAGCACTTTCGATGACCTTGACAAAATTTACCGTCTCCTTGGCCACAGTCGTCGCCCTCGGGGCCGTCTTGTCCTGGAATCTCAACGCACCAGTCTCGACGTCGAAGGTCGACGTGCCGCTGACCCATTCGACCCCCGCCGAATTGGCGGACGTGACCGGGTCGGCACCCGGTCCAGACCTCGCTGCTCCTGCCCAGCGGCGCCGCGTGATCGAGCCCGAGTCTGAGTCCCTCGAGCGGTCTGCAGCCCAGGCAGCAGACAGCGCCGTGATCGAGGTCGTCGACGCGGCCAGCGGCCTCGGGCTGCCCGGGGTGGCGATCACACTGCGCCACTCCAAGACCGAGCGTACTCTGTGGCGCTCGAGCACCAAGGAGGACGAGTTCAAGCGGGTCACCGACACCACCGGTGGTGTCACCCTGCCCGTCGCGCCGACTGAGTCCGGAGATCCACCCAGCCATCGGGTCAGCGCCGTAATCGCGCTCGATGAGACGGGCATCAACGTGATCGAGTGTTCGGAGGTGGCTCTCCTCAAGGACGAGGCATCCCGGCTGGTCGCCCATTCGTCGGCTGCCTTCTGGGTGCGCCTCCCCGAGGAGCTTCCTGACGCAGCTGCGGATCAAATCACCGCGGTACTCGCCGTGTCGCAACCCTATGCCGGCGTCCAGATCGCGGGACCCCCGGTCCGTCCAGCTGCCGTGAACGGTCGCGACCTGCTGATGCTTTTCCCGCTTCGCTTTGGGCAGGTCGCGCCGCTCGATGCGGTGGCGGGGATGCTCATGATCGCAACCGGCCCCAATGGCCCGAGCTTCGTCGCGCCGTTTGATGGGCTGCCTGGCCTCGCCGACGAGGCGCTTCCGGCCGTGCGTTCGGGGCACATCACTCACAGCTTCAAGGTCGTCAATGACTCCAGCGGCGAGGGGCTTGCGGGAGCGTCGGTGCACCTCCGCCAACCCATGAGCAGAGCCGGGAAGAGCGACCAGGTTGCGCGGGGGAGAGCAGATGCTAACGGGAGCGTTGAGCTCATCGGGATCCCGCCGACCACGGTCGACGTCGTGCTCCGCGAGGACGGCTATGAGTCATTCAACCAGTCGATGACGCTCACTGCGGGCGGTACCACCGAGCTGCGGCTCCGCCCGATCGTAGATCGACGTCAGATCCAGCTGTCGATCCGAGCGAAGAGCAAAGGAGAGCCGCGGTTCATCAGCTGCACGGTCTACGACCAAGAGGGGAGGTCCATTCACAGAGGCAACGAGTTCAGCATTGCTGAGACCAAGAGGGGTAGCAGCTGGCGCGCGACGGCGACGCTTGAGCACGTCCCGAATCGTCTCTGTTTCCTCGAGGTCGAGGTGAGCCCGTGGACACCTAACGAGCCTCACCGCTTCAGACTTGAGCCTGGCGTGTCGCAGCTGGAGGTTGATCTGGGGCGCGAAGCCCCGCGGATTCCCGTGTTGCTCAACCTGCCGGAGGACGCGAACGCTCAATACCGTCAGCGAGTCGCCGCGGGGCGCCTCGCGTCGCTGCCCGGGCGTCACTCGGGCGTCTCATCCGTAACCACGGCTCCAGATGACGGCCGACCAGTGACCTGGGTCATTGATGCGCCTGGCTACCTACCCGCCTACGGGACCGAAGAAGACTGGAACCGTACGAGCCATGACGGGCGGCCATGCGTCGAGATCAAGCCCGCGCTACAGGCTGGCTGGGGCGCATTGATCTGTGCTCAGCAGGTCGCGCCGGACGAGATCACCCCGCGCTCCTTGAGCATCCCAAGGGCCATCGCAGGGGTGTCTATCGTCGATGTGGCCACGGGAAAGACGCTTGGGGTCACTGACGAGACCGGGTTTGCGGTCATCACCGCAAGAGCACCGCTCGGGCCCATCGAGGCGCACTTTGACGGAGAGATTCGCCGGTGTGACCTCGAGGGACTCCGCGGAGCAATCTTCAACTTCTGAGGGTACGCCACCTCCACCCAGCGTCACGGTCGGGGCGCCACTCCTGCCCGTTGTGGGAAAGTCACTCGTGGCCGAGTCTCCGTCACTGAAAGCGCTGAACTTGCGGCGCCAGCGGCAGACCCCGGCGCCCACGTACGCCTACCGCACGCTCGGCTTGCCACTCCAGGAGACACCCCATAGACACGGTCATGTGCAGCTCAGGGTCTCCATCTCCTGCCTCTCATCTGCCTCGGTCCGCAGACCTCACGTCGCCCATGGTCCTG
>CBFHHK010000327.1:0-3517 GCA_965655435.1 Planctomycetota bacterium
GAGGCGACCGCCCCGCTGGGGGTGGACGGGACCGCTGAGGCCGCGGGAGACCTCGAGCTGCAAGTCCCGGAGGAAGGCTTGCCCCGCCCGCTGGGCGAGGGCGGATCCTGGTGGATCCAGCTCCTGCGCTCGGTGGCCAGCGGCTGAGCGGAGGTCGTCCCTGGGGCGGCCTCATGGTTGAGCCCGCCCGGCTCGCTCACCACGACGAGTCCGTGGACCTGACCCGCACCTTCACCTGGCTGGCCCCGCTCAGGTTGGCCCCTGATCTGGCAGGCGCGTTGCCTGACGGTCCCCAAGCGCAGGCGGCCACGGTCCCCACGAGGGGCACCAGCCGCAGCCTCGATCCCCGCTCAGCGACGGCGCCGGTGGAGGACCATTCAACGGCTGGCCCTCAACGGCTGGCGCTCAGTGGCGGCTCCGACGGTGGGCGTGGCGCTCAGGCGTTGCGGGCCACCGGGGACCCCCCCGCTCGTCTCACGGAAGGAAGGTCACCGACACCGCGTCGGTGGTGTTCGAGGTCGCGCTGCCTCCGCTCGCGTCGCGGAACCAGTACTGGAAGTTCCAGGACTCACCGGCGTTGAGTGACGCGGCGGTCGGCAGTCCCGAGAACGGGAGCGGGAAGTTCACCTGGCCCGTGAAGCCGGAGCTCTGGATGAAGTTCGAGAGGCGGAAGATCCCGCCGCCGAGGCAGAGGTTGCCTTGGCCGCCGCCGAGGCCCGTGGAGAAGCCCTGGGTCTCCGAGAAGAGGAAGTAGCCGAGGGAGAGCGTGGGGAGGTTCGACGCGTCGAGGGTGAGCGAGTTGGCGAAGATGCTCTGGGAGCCTGACGCCTGGATGACCCCGGCCGCGCCGCTGGAGTTGGGGACCGACGAGCAGTAGCTGGTCGGGGCCGGTGCGGTGTCGTCGGCCACGAGGCTGCCCTGCACGTCGAAGTCCGCCGTCACGCCGGAGCCCGGGTCCGACAGCTGGAAGTTGAGCGTCAGCGGAGCGCTGAGGCTGAGGGTCGAGCCGTTGAGGGCGATGGTCCCGTTCAGCGGCTGGGGCGTGCTCATGGTCCCCGTCAGATCTCCGACCGAGGGGCTACCCCCCAACGGCGTGATGGTGGAGGTGCCGCTGACGGTGGTCGAGAAGAGGTTCACGACGAAGGCACCGCCGCTCACGGTCCCCACGTTGGACTGGAGCTCCAGGCGCAGGTTGCTGATCACGATCGTCGCGAGCGGGGGCAGGAACGGGACCGGGTTCGGGATCTCGGCGGTGAGGTCCGGGGTCACGAGCACGCTCTGCCCGGGCACAAACTGCACGGTCTGGATCGGGAAGCCGCCGGTGGTGGCGATGATGTTGCAGGCCCCGTTGAGGCTGAAGTTCGGCGGGTTGCCGATGATCGGGCCCAGGGACGTGGACCCCGAGTAGGTGAACTGCGAGGCGTTCTGATCGACCGTCAACGTCACCGGAAGCTGCGCCGCCGCGGTGGAGCAGAGCAGGGTGGAGAGGGCGCCGAGGATGAGGGTCTGTCGCATGGTTCTGCAGGGGGAAAGAGAGGGACCTGACCTCTAATCCTGCCCTGCCAGCACGCTTCACGCCATCTCCGTGCGATCCGGGATGCCCGAGGGCTGGCGGCGGGAAGCCCTACCGTGTACACAACGATCCATGGCTCAGGAAGAGACAGGCGCCGCTGCGGGTTCGAGAGGTGACGCCCGCCGCCGCCCTGGCTCCGCCGAGACCGCGTGGGATCCCGAGCAGTGGTGGTCGTTCGGGGAGGCGGCGGACCGGGCGGGCGTGACCCATCGAACCCTGCAGGGCTGGGCGGAGCGGGGTGAGGTGATGGTCCGCATGGCCTGGCGGGAGGGGACGGAGTTCCGGCTGGTCCGCGCCGGTGACGTGGCGCGGCTCGCGCCCGCCGCGGCCGCCTCCGAGGACGCCTCGGCCTCTTTGGAGGACCGGGCCCTGTTCACCGGACCCAGACGGTCAGCCCTCGGGGCTGGCGCGCCTCCGTCACCGCAGCGGCCGGAGGGCGCGCGCCCGGCTCGCTACGACGACGATCGAGACGCCTTCCGGCGGACGGCAGAGCTGGAGATTGAGCGCCTCAAGGGAGAGCTGGAAGAGCTCCGGCGCCGCGGGGACGCGGGAGCCGCGCGAGGGGGGGCCTCACCGGCTCCCATGGACCTCTGGTCCATCCACGGAGAGCGGGGCGTCGCGCCTGGCCCGCGAGTCTGGGCCTTCGGTCCTCGCTGGTTGGCGGTCTTCGTGGGGGGCTTGGCGCTGGGCCTCACTGCCGGGGCGATCTGGGAGCGCGGAGGCGCAGCGGACGGGCGTCGCGCCGGGGAGATCCCTGGCGACGTCCCCATCGCGGCGGCGCAGCTTGCAAGCGCAGGTGCGACGGCCGCGACACGGGGGGCGGCGCCCGCTGAGGCGTCGTCGAGCTCAACCGCGGTGGACCCCAGGGGTTCATCGCTCGCCCGCGGAGCCGCTCCGGTGGCCGACGCTTTGGCGGGCCCTGCAGCAGGCCCTGCAGCAGGCCCTGCAGCGGGTCCCTCGGGAGACACCGGAGAGGGTGCTGGGGCCGGGCGGCCCCACGTCGTATCGGCCGCGGCTGACGCAGAGAGCGGCGCAGAGCGGGTGGTCAGCGCCAGCATGGTCGGCTCGCCAGGCGCCGGGCCAGGCACCTCGACCGAGCGGGACGGAGCCGCGCCGATGGAGGCGCCTCGCGAGGTCGCGCGTGGACCGGAGGCGCGGCTGCCCCTCGGGCTCGACGAGTGCCTCGAGAGAGGGCGCGGGACCTCCGTCACCTCGCTGGATGGCGCGACCACCTGCGCCTTCGGCACCGGCCGCCTCGCGACGCCCAGGGCCCGCCTCGTTCTGGGCGGCTGCTGGGGGGAGAGGGCGCCAGGGGGAGCGGGCGTCCTCGCCACCGACCGCGTGCAGGGGGTCGCGTGCTGCAAGCACCACGCGGCTGTTCAGCGACTGAAGAGGGTCGCCACGGTTCCGAGGGCCCTGACCGTCGCCTCGGAGGAGGCCGACCAGGCCATCCGCGATGGGCTCGTCCCGCCCATGCTCGAGCTCCGCGCAGACCGCTCGGCGCTGCTGCTGGCGCGAGCGCTGACCGGTGGTTGGCGCGCCTCGGGCTTCGACGGCCCCGCGCAAGATCGGGTGCACCAGTGGCGCTTCGCGAGCCGCGAACAGGACGAGCCTGGAGCCGCCGAGGGGTCGAACCGCGCGGATGGTGCGGACGGAAACGAGGATGGGGCCAAGGATGGGATCGGAGCGCGGCTGGAGCTCCTGAGCTGGCTGCAGCGGGGCGAGGACGGCGGCTTCGCCGCCTATCGCCTCGTGCTTGAGCTGGGCGGCAGCACCTCGGAGGATCGGGCCGTTGAGTTCGAGTGGCTCGACTGAGCGGGATGCCGGGTCTCGCCCGGCCCCAGGGAGCGAGAGCCCCCCCGGCGGCGACCGGTACAGCGGCGACCGGCCCAGCGGCGACCGACACAGCGGCGACCGACACAGCAGCGATCGGGGGAACGGGCT
>CBFHHK010000328.1:0-3510 GCA_965655435.1 Planctomycetota bacterium
GGGCCTCGAGGGGCCGGGCCTCGAGGGGCCGGGGCCTGGGTCGCCATGGCGGCAGGTGAGGGGGCCGTCCGAGACGCCACCTGGGCGATCCTCCGGGCTCCCATCGCGCCACGTCGGGCGAGGGTGTGCTGTAGCGCGAGGGCGAGGCCTGCGATCTCGGCCTCAGGGGTCCCTGAGGGGTGATCCTGGGGGGCGCCTTGACTCAAAGTGAGACCCCCGCCTGCTGTCCCTGGGCCGTCACCGGCCGTTCCTGGGGCCGTGGGGCGTCCTCGTCTGGCTGCGGGCGACCGAGGCCCCTGGGGTCCAGCGGGCGGCCGCGGAGGCGGCCGACCTCTCGCCCGTCCGCCGCGGTCTCGACGGCATACTCGAGGGTCACGTCCATGGCGTCCGGCGGCACCCCCTGGATCCGTTCGGGATCGATGGAGACCCTCTGGTAGCGGCCAGACAGGCCCACGAACCCCTCGAGGACCACGCGGTCACGGGCACCGTGGAGGTCTCGCCTGAAGGTCTCTTCCCAGCCGCTCGCCGCCTCGGAGAGGGCCGCTCGCCGTGCGCGAGACACCTCCGGCGGGATCCTGGAGCCCATCTCGGCGGCGGCCGTCCCGGGGCGGGGAGAGAACGGGAAGACGTGCACCTTGGTGAAGCCGGCGTCTTCCGCCGTGGCGAGGGTGCGCTCGAAG
The DNA here is from genome assembly GCA_965655435.1 of Planctomycetota bacterium. Taxonomy (GTDB): domain Bacteria; phylum Planctomycetota; class UBA1135; order UBA1135; genus Saltatorellus. The sequence goes on from CBFHHK010000328.1 coordinate 681, forward strand.
TCCGCGTCGGTCTCCCCGGGGAACCCCACGAGGATGTCCGCGGTGAAGGCGGGTCGATCCAGGCGGGCCCTGATCCGGTGGCAGGCCTCCAGGTATTCGGCGACCGTATACCAGCGGTTCATGGCCTTGAGCACCGGGTCGGCCCCGGACTGCATCGGCATGTGGAGGTGGGGGGCGATCCGGTCCGGACGGGCCGCCATGAGCGACACCATGTCCTCGTCCACCTCCGTGGCCTCGATGGAGGAGACCCGCAGGCGCCACTCCACAGGGGTGCCCTCCGGCCCGCTCGCCTCGACCTCCACGAGGCGTCGCAGGAGGGCGGAGAAGCTGGACCCGATGTCCAGGCCCCAGTGCCCAATGTGGATGCCGCAGAGCACGATCTCCACGTGCCCCGAGGCCACGAGGCGCCCGACCTCGGCGGCGAGCTCCTCGGCGGGGCGGCTGGTGCTGCGGCCCCGGACATGGGGGATGATGCAGAAGGCGCAGCGCTTGTCGCAGCCATCCTGAATCTTGAGGAAGGCCCTCCGATGACCCGCAAACTCGGTGATCCCGGCCGGAATCCCAAGCTCCTCGGGGTCCACCTCCTGGCCAATCTGACGCAGGAAGTTGACCGGGCGCTTGGCCTCGCCGTTGCCGAGCACCCACTCCACGTTGGGGATCTCACGCAGGATCTCGGGCTCCGACTCCGCGAGGCAGCCCGTCACCGCCACGCGCGCCCCGGGCGTCTCCCGGCCGATCCTGCGGATCAGCTGTCGCGCCTTGCGCCCCGCCTCCGCGGTGACCGTGCAGGTGTTCACGACCACGAGGTCGGCTCCGGGTCCGGTCTCCTCCAGTCCCCGCCTCCCGAGGGCCTCCCGGAGGACCTGGGTGTCGTATTGGTTGGCCTTGCACCCGAAGGTGACGAAGCGCACGGACCCGGGCGCGTCCTTGTCTCTTGATCCTGCGCGTAGCCTCTCCATGGGCGCCATCGTAGCCGAAGGCGAGCGCCCACCCCACGGCGAGGACCCCCTACACTTCCCGGACTCCGCCCTCAGCCATGCCCGCCTTCATCGCACGACCCACGCTCCGCCGCGCCTCCGCTCCGAGGGCCACCCAGGCCCCCTCTGCGGGGCTCCCCATCGTTCTCCTCGGCTGCGTTCTCGGGGGCTGCGTTCTCGGGGGCTCCGGTCTCGCGGGATGCGGAGGCTCCGGCGCGGAATCGACCGAGGGAGAGGACCGCGCGTCGGCGGTCGCGTCCTCCGAGCTCCGGCGCGACGGTCGGGCCGAGGCCGTCCAACTCCGCCGTCTGCTGGACGAGGGGCGGACCGATCTTGCGGCCCCGATGCTCGAGGCCCTCGAGCCCGAGCTCGGCCTCGAGGGGCCGCTGCTGCGCGCTCGCCTGTCGGTGATCCAGGGGGACCGGGGGTCCTGGCTCCAGCAGATCGAGGTCGCGCGTGCCATGAACCCGGCGGACCCACGGCCCTATGCGACGGCCTCCGAGATCTACGCCGCCATCGGGCTCCACGAGTCCGCGCTGGACGAGATCACCCGCGGCATGGAGGCCGTGGGGTCGCTGACCCCGGAGCTGCAGCGAGCCCAGGGGGTCTATGCCATCACGACGGTGGGCGGCGGAAAGACCGGCCTCCTCTATCTGGAGTCTGCGCTCCAGGCCGACCCGGGGCTCCCGTTCATGGGCCGTCCGCTCGGTCAGGCCTACCTGCTGTCCGCCCAGCGGGCCATGGCGGAGGACCAGGGAGAGCTGGCGCTCGAGCGGATTCAGAGGTCCCTCGAGTTCGACCCCACGGACGCCGGCGCGCGCCGCACCTACGCTGAGATCATCATCGCGGTGAACCGGGACTTCTCCGGGGGTATTGCCCTGCTCGAGCAACTCCTCAAGGACGGTGAGCAGGTCAAGGATCTCGTGGCCCGCATGAGTTGGTCGGCGGGGGTCAAGGCCCAGGTCGCGGGCGACCGCGGCGCCGCCCGCAAGTACTACCTGCGCTCCCGGGAGCTGGGCTGCGTCGAGGCCGAGCAGGGGATGGCCAAGACGTTCTTCGAGGCGGAGGCGCGCGGGGCCTTCGACGCCGCGGTGGTGGCGGCCACGGCCGGAGAGACCGCGAGCCTGCGTCTGCGAATTGCCGAGGCCGTCGGGCTGCTCGGGGAGGGCGAGCGCGGCCGCTACACCCTCTCTGGCTGGTTCGTCGAGGCCGCGGCCGCTGCGCTTGCGGAGGGGCAGACCCAGCGTGCGGGGCAGCTTGCAGCCGCCGCGCGGGACACGGATCCACAGGTCAGCGGGCTGGCGAGCCTCTCGGGCGCCATCTACGTCCAGCGGGCGGTCGAGTCCATGGGGGAGCGCGACCTCGAGGGGGCGCTCGTCTTCGCGGAGCAAGCGACCCTGGTTGATCCTGACGACGCCATGGCGCACCACCTGCTCGGGGAGCTGCGCTACGCCGCCGGTCGCTTCGCCGAGGCCGTGCCCGAGCTGGACCGTGCCCTTCGAAACTCGGAGCTCGACGGGGAACCTCTCGGCCTCGAGGTCGCGGTGATGCTCGCGCGCTGCCAGGACCAGAGCGGTCAGCGGGGCGACGCCATCGCGACCCTCGATCAGTACCTCCGTCGCCCGGCGACGGAGGAGGACGCGACGGCGCGGGAAGAGGCGAGCGCGCTCCTGCGGTCGCTCCGCGCGGGCGGCTGACGGCCGCGGAAGCTCTGGCCAAGGCGTCCGCCACGTGGGCGCCTCCGCTCCCCGCCTCCGGCCCTGGTCTCGCCCCCGGCCGGGCCTTCCGGCCGGCCTCCTCAGCCGTCTCCTCAGCCGTCTCCTCTCCCGGGGCCGCGGCCCTACCGCCTGCCG
>CBFHHK010000329.1:0-3489 GCA_965655435.1 Planctomycetota bacterium
GCCGGCGGTGCGCCGGCGGGCTGCGGGGCGGCGGACTGCGGAGCGGCGGGCGGGCGGGCCTCGCCTGCCCCCGCTTCATCTGTGCTCCCGGCCCCGGCCGTGGCGATGGATCCACCCGCCGCGCCGGTACTCCCCACGGCACTGGATCCGGCCGTTGCAGCAGGGCTCGCGACCTTCAGGTCGACGCCTGCGACGCGGACCCCACCATCCGCCAATCGCACGACCTCGAGCGCGAGGTCCTCGACCGACACCTCGCTCACGTCCACCACGCCGAGGTCCCCATCGAGACGCGGCGCCGAGAACTTGAGGCTGGACGCGCCGAGCAAGGGTCGATCGGCACCGCGGTCGCGCAGGTCGAGGTCCTCGATCTCGATCGCCAGCGCATCCCCGCCCGCCTCCGGCTGGCTCCAGCTCCCGCGGACCTGCGCGCGCGCGACGCCGTCCGAGAGGTCCAACGCCACGCCCTCGGGGAGGAGTCGCTCGAGCGCCTCCCCGTTGACCCCTTCCATGGCGACGGTGAGGTCGACGGTGGGCGCCGCGGGGTCCGGCTGGACCTTCCCCGACGTGGTCCACCGTGCCTCCCCCACCGAGAGTTCCGCGGAGCACTCCGCCGGCGGCGCACCGGCCCCGGGCGCGAGGCCCTTCACCGAGAGCGAAGCGCCGAGCACCAGGGGGGGGCCGGCGTCCTCCACGAGGTTCACGAGCGTGAGGCTCGCGCCGTCGACCCGACCGTCCGTGAGCTCCAGCCAGCCCGAGGGCGTCGGGGGTGCGGCTGCCGCGCTCGGGCTCTCGCGCACGGTCCCGGCAGCGCCGCCGTCTCCTCCCGAGGGGAGCGACCGCATCCCGAGCGCGACCCAACCGCCAGCCTCGTGCCGCTCGATGCGCAGACGGGGCTCATCGAGCCGCAGCGACTCGATGGCTGCGGTGACGTCGCCGCCGCTCCGCAGCCCCTCAACGCGCAGCTCCTTCAGGTCGAGCCACTCCGTGACGTCGGAACCCACCCGGTCTTCCAGGTGGACGGGCCCCAGCTGAAGCGCGAGCTCCGGGCGCCCCTGGACCGCGCGGACGCCGACCTCGAAGTGCCCATCGAGGGCGGCATCCTGGAGCTGGGGCTCGATCCCGAGGAGCTCGACCCAGGCCTTGATCGGGTCGAGGTTGAGCCCGCGCGCGGAGGTCGCCCCACGCACCCGGAGCCCGCCGTCCGTCTGGGGGTCGAACCGGACCGAGGCGGAGAACTCGCGTGCGATTCGAACGGTCCCGCTCGCCGCGGCCTCGAAGGACCCCGGGCCGGCGTCCGGTCCGGCGGAGCGCCCCGCCGTCACCGCGATCGGGCCGATGGAGATCGGCGCCTCACTCTGCTCGTCGCTGATGAGCTCGAGACGCTCGAACTGGAGGTCGAGGCGGGGCAGCCAGACCTTGGGCACGAGGAAGGCCGCCTCTGGAGCAGGCGTGGGTCGGGCCGAGTCCGCTCCTACCGAATTCGCCGCGGACGCCGGAGGCGCCGATGCCGGGTCAGCGCCGGCGTTGAACCTCAGGCCGACCGCCTCGATCGAGTCATCCAGACACCGGCGAACACGCGCCCTGGCCCCGCTGAGCGAGGCTCGGACGCGGTCCTCGCCGCCGACCACCACCTCCACCATGTCGAGGGCCGCCAGCTCCTCTCCCCGATCCATCACCCTCAGCCCACGAGCCGCGAAGTCGAGCCCGTCGACGTCGATCTTGTCGACCTCGAAGGTCCCGCTCTCGAAGGCCGGCTCCAGCCCGGCCATGGCGAGGTACGGCGCCAGCTCTTCCGGGACGAGGCGGACGAGCTTGACCCCGCCGCTCGCCTTGAAGCGCGGCGCGAACGAGTCGATGGTGCCGTCGATCGTCAGCTCCCCCACGACCCCGGGGATGGTCGCCGCGAGCTGCACCGCGGACGGCGGCGCCCCCTCATCCGATGAGACCGGCCCGGCGCTGATCGAGTCGAGCCGGGCGGTGATCCGGTGCCCCTCGCTGAGGGCGCGGTCGCTGAAGGAGAGCCGGGTGTTCTTCAGCTCGGCGCGGCCGAGCGACCACCGTAGCGGCGCCTCGTTGTTCTCGGCGGCCGACGGAGCCGCGCCCGCCGGATCAGCGGCGGCCACCGCGCCGGCGGACGGCCCGGAGGCGGCGGAGGAGGCACCAGATGGCTCCGCGCTGGAGGACACCGCGGCAGTGGACACAGCGGCAGTGGACACAGCGGCAGTGGACCCAACAGCAGTGGACACCGCGCCCGGAGACGCCTCGGTCCCGGCCGCCTCGGTCGGGGATACGGCGCTCAAGGACACGGCGCTCGGGGAGGCGGCCTTCGAGTCCCCTGCAGCGAGATCATCCGCCGCGGCTGTGCCTTCGGCGGAGTCCTCGGCGGCGAGCAGGTCCGTGCCCGACGGGGTGGCGACCTTGGAGCCTGCGGCGGCCGACTTCGGCCCCGGCGGCGCGGACTTCGCCGCCGCCGGGCCGATCCCGGCGAAGCTGAGCGACCCGTCCGCCTCGAGTGAAGCCTCGGCCACGAGCCCATCGACCAGGACGGAGCCGACCTCGAGGACATTGCTCCCCAGGGCCTCCACCTGCACCTCGAAGCGTTCGAGGCCGAACGCCTCGGTCTCGTCCGCGCGGATCCTCGTGCGGTCCAGGGTCAGCCGGGCGCCGAGCTGGTCCCGGTTCGCCTCGAGGGGACTCGCCTCCAGCTTGAGCCTCGCCTCCGCGTGGAGGCGTTCAGCCCGCGCGTCGATCCCCGCCGCGGCGAGGAGCCCGAGCGCCGCCCTCGGCCGCAGTCCGGCGAGGGTCAGCTCGAGGGAGAGGTCAGCGCCCTCCGCGGAGAGCGCGCCGGAGCCGCGGAGGCGCAGGAGGTCCAGGCACTCGGCGGAGACCATCCGCAGGTCGAGGGCAGCGAGCTCCCCCTCCGACCCGACGTCGGTGAGCGTCAGCGAGGTGGTCGTCGAGAGATCGACCGGCGGCACCGCCTGGAGGTCCCGGACCCGCACCCTGAGGTCCTGGACCCGCGCCTGGTCGAGCTCGAACGGCAGATCGAAGAGCAGCGGTCCGGCCTCGGAAGGCTCAGAGGGAGCCGCTGGCGACCCGTCCCCCGCGAAAGCCGCGAAGTTCCAGTCGCCTTCCGCCCCACGGTCCAGGTGGACCGCGGCGCCCTCCACCACGAGGCGCTCCACGCGCAGGGCGCCCCGCAGGAGCGAGCTCGTGTCGAGGTCAAGGACGACGGTCGCCACCGAGATCATGGGCTCGCCGCCTGGGGCACTCGCCCTCACCCCGCTCTCGGGCTCCGCCTCCGGCGTGACGCTCAGGCCCTGGACCTCGAGGCGCCCATCGAGGAGCTGGAGCTCCAGCGAGCGCCAGTCAGCCTGCACTCCGCTCGCCGCGAGGACCGTCCGCAGGGTGGGCTCCAGGCCGAGGCCGAGGAGGACCCGCAGCGCCACGGCCGCGGCCGCGAGCTGGAGGAGCCGACGGCGCCAGCGC
>CBFHHK010000330.1:0-2536 GCA_965655435.1 Planctomycetota bacterium
GCGGTGCGGCTCAGTCGAGGCGGGCGAGCGGCGAGGGCGCCGGCGGCCGCCGCGAGGGCAAGGGCGACGATGGTCACCGCGAGCCCTCGAGGAGCGCTCAGGTCTGGGAGCAGGAAGGTCGAGTGGGGCCAGCGGCCCGTGACGTGAACCCAGGTGAAGACAGCCACGGTGACGAAGCGCAGCGGGACCTCGCCCCGGCGAGCCCACCGGGCTCCACCGGTGAGCAGGGCCGCGGCGAGGGCGACGGCCGCCAGGGTGACCCCCACCCCCGTGAACGCCATCCCGGCCGCCACCGCTGCGCCGGAGTCGCTGTCGAGGGCGAAGCGGACGGCGAGTAGCGACCGGCGAGCAACGACCGCGGTCGTCCCAGCGAGCGCGACCGCAGTGAAGGCCTGGGCGAGGGGTTTGGGGGGGAGGTCCGAGCTCATGGCGTTGGACTTGGCGCCTCGGCTGGCGGTGACGATCGCCCGAGGGGGGCCGAGATCGTGGGGCCGGCTCAGCGGTCGTGGGCGTGGCCGTGGTCGTAGTCCATGGCCTCGTCCTCGGTGCGCTTGTCGATGGGGCCGGTGGACTGGACGGCGCCGGAGAAGAAGAGGGCGTTGAGGAGGAGGCGGCGGGTGCCGTACCAGACGCCGCGGAAGCAGGGGTCGTCCACCATGGCGGTGACCGTGCCGCCGCCCATGCGGCGCACCCGGACCGCGGGGGTGCCGGCGATCTTCTCCACGTTGGCCTCGCTGGCGAAGCCGGAGACGAGCGGGCTCTCCGTGTAGCGCAGGGGGGTCGCGAAGGGGTCGGGGCCCTCGGGCAGCACGCCCTCGAAGTTGCGGAAGACGGGGACCGTGTCCCGGTCGAAGCCGTAGCCCAGGGGGTGGGAGCGGTCGATGCGCGCCTCGAAGATGGTGCCCGCGATACGCTGCTCGGCGCGCCGGGCCTCGTACTCGCCGTACGGGATGTCGCCGTGCTCGGGCTCCTCGTCCTCCGCGTGGGCGTCGCCGTGGTCGTGGTCCTTCTCGGCGGTGGTCATGAGGCGCTCGGCGGCCCAGACGGCCGCGCGCTTGGTGGCGATGACGTGACCGCCCTTGCGGACCCAGGCGCCGAGCTGGTCGGCCTCCTTCTCGCCCCAGCCGCCCGTGGCGCCGTTGACGAGGATCACGTGGGTGTAGTCCGAGAGGTCCAGACGCCCGAGGCGGGCGCGGTCCACGGTGCTCACGGTCAGCCCGACCCGGGTGTCCAGGTCATGCCACACCTCACCCGCCTCGTAGGCGGAGACGCCCGAGCCGATGAGGAGCAGGGGCTTCGGCTCGCGCAGGACGCTGAAGGAGCCGCTGCCGAGGTCGGGGCCCACGTCGGTCAGACCGGTGGCGATGGGGATCAGCTCGAGGCCGTGCTCGCGGGCGTCCAGGAGCGCGGCCGTGACGGCCTCGGTGGAGAGCTCCTGGGGCCCCATGGGGACCAGGATGGCGCCGGGGTCCAGGGTGACCCTGCGTCCGGCGGACTTGCCGGCGATGGTGACTGGCTTGGTGAGGACGCTGGTGCGGATGCCCTTGGCCTGCAGGTGAGCCAGGCCGGCGGCGGCCCCGGAGTCGTGCCACTGGAAGGCGTAGGCGGGGACGGTCCCGTCGGACCACAGCTCACGATCCGAGGCGTCCCGCGTGGGATCGGCGACCTCGCCCACCAGGTCGCCGCTCCACTTCTCCATGGGCACCGCCTCGCAGCGCACGTCGAAGCTCAGGGGGAACGTCCACGACGACACGTCGTAGAAGGTGTTGTCGTCCCAGGAGGTGCGCGTCTCGAAGAGCGCGCGCACGAGCTTGGCCTGGGGTTGGTCCGAGGGGATCACGTAGGACTCGCCCTCAGAGAAGCCCTCGAGGTCCTCGGCCAGGTCGTGCACGGCGATGCCGTGGCGCTGGATCCGGTCCACCATCTCGTTCAGGCGGAAGCGATCGCGGTCGGTGATCACGTAGCCGCCGACGTCGCCTTCCCGGGCCTCGGTCCGGGCGTCGCGGAAGAACTCCCGCTGGTAGGCGCCGAGCTTGACGCGCATGCGGTCGGCGGCTTTGAGGGTGGTGAGGGAGGTGGTGAACTGGTTGCGGATGGTGAAGGGGAAGGTGAGCTCGCCGCGCTTCGTACTCATCAGGTGCCCGCGGGAGCTCGCCTGCTCGAACAGGATCCCGATGGCGCCCTGGAGGTCGGGGTACGTGGAGCCCTTGCCGTAGTAGAAGTCGTCGAAGCGCTCCTCGGTGAAGTACAGGCTCCCCATGGCGTCCAGCGCCGCGGCGTGGAACTCCGCGATCTCGCCAGTGAGCTGCTGGTTGCGCTCGGGCGTGAGGGGATTGCGCCGGCTGGGGATCCCGGGCTGGAAGAAGTACGTCGAGTCACTCCCCATCTCGTGGTAGTCGGTGAGCACGGTGGGCATCCAGCGGTGGAACGCCGCCACCCGCCCGCGGGACTCGGGGTGGGTGAGCAGCAGCCAGTCCCGGTTCAGGTCGAACCAGTAGTGGTTGGTGCGCCCGCCCGGCCAGGCCTCGTTGTGCTC
>CBFHHK010000330.1:2546-3450 GCA_965655435.1 Planctomycetota bacterium
GTGAGCAGCAGCCAGTCCCGGTTCAGGTCGAACCAGTAGTGGTTGGTGCGCCCGCCCGGCCAGGCCTCGTTGTGCTCCCGCGAGGCGGGGTCGCCCACCAGCTGCTGGCCCCGGTGCATGTTCGCCCAGTGGGCGAAGCGCGCGCCGCCGTCGGGGTTCACGCAGGGGTCGACGAGGACCACCGTGCGCTCGAGGTAGGCGTCGATGTCGGCCCCGCTGGCCGCGGCCAGGTGATAGAGCAGCAGCAGGCTGGCGTTGGAGGCGCTCGACTCGTTGCCGTGGACGCCGTAGCCCATCCAGACCACCGAGGGGCCGTCGTAGCTCGCGGCGCCAGTGAGCACCGCGGTGCGGTGCGCCTCGCGGATCTCGTCGATGCGCGCGAGGTTGGCGGGAGAGCTGATGGTGGCCAGCAGCGTGGGCCGGGCCTCGTGGGTCTTGCCCGTCTGCTCCAAGGTGACGCGCGGGGACTTCTCCGCGACGACCTCGAACCAGCGGACCAGCTGGTCGTGGCGTACATGCCAGGTCCCCACGGGCCAGCCGAGGACTGACTCGGGGCGCGGGAAGGCCGCGTCGTACGCTTGCCCCGCGGGCAGGTACGTCTCGAGGGTCGGCGGCCAGAGGGTGTCGTGCTCCAGGGCACCCCCTTGAGCGGCGGCCACCGGGGGCGCGGCGAGGAGGAGGGCGGCGGTGCAGGCGAGGAGGCAGAGGCGGTTCGGAGAGGACGCGGTCATGCAGAGAGTGTGCACCACAGGCCCGGATCTCGAACAGGATCGGCGCCGCTTCTACCGTGAAGGCGAGACGCCCGCATTGCCAGGAGGAGAGGCCGGAGGAGAGGCCGGAGGAGAGGCCGGAGGAGAGGCGGCAGGAGAGGCGGCAGGAGAGGCGGCAGGAGAGGCTGCTAGGG
>CBFHHK010000331.1:0-3354 GCA_965655435.1 Planctomycetota bacterium
ACCGAGTGCAGCCCGTGGTCGTGGTCGAAGCCGCCGAAGCCGGTGAGCACCACCTCTCTGCGGTCGGCGATGTCGTCGCCGTCGGTGTCCTCGTACACGTAGAGGTTGGGCGAGCAGGACACATAGATGCGGTCCCCCACGACGGCGATCCCCAGCGGCGCGGTGAGGTCGGGGTCCTGGACGAAGACCTTGGTGTCGTCGCAGACCCCGTCGCCGTCAGTGTCCTCGAGGATCACGACCCGGTCGCCGCCGTCGAAGTGCTTGCCCGGGTTACGCCCGCCCCACTGGCGGTAGTTCACCGCCTCCGTGACCCACACGCGCCCCCTGGCGTCCACGTCCATGGCCGTCGGGTTGAAGAGCGAAGGAGACTCCGCCCAGAGGGTGGCGTCCAGCCCCTCAGGCACCTCGAAGGAGCCGAGCAGCGAGGCGCCAGGCTGCGCGTCCTGGCCGAGGACCGGGGCGGACAGGAGGAGAAGACCAGCGGGGACGAGCGAGGCAGCGCGGCGGGGAAGGGAGAGCATGGAGTCAGTCTAGGGAGCGGACCAGATCTTGCCGCCCGACGAAGCCGCGCTTGCCCCGCGCGGGAGGGTGCGCCCCGCCCCTCACCGGGAGACACGCGCGGAAGATTCGTCGCTCGACCCTGCGGCGTCGTCCGCGGCGCCCCCTAGCTGACGCCGCCGATCGCAGCGCCGTGCTCGCGGCGCCACATCAGGAGCACCAGGGACACCACGAAGACCCTGAAGACCAGCGGCAGGTCCTCGGGGAGATCCGCCTCGGCTCGCTGGCTCCACCAGGACGTCCGCTCGATCCGGCCCAGCACCCGCGAGTCCTGGTCGAGCACCCGCGACCCCTGATAGAGCACGTAGGCTCGGCTCCACATCCCCCCGGCCGCGACCGTGAAGCGCTCACGGCCGTGCTTCAGCTCGAACGAGCGCTTGAACGCGCTCGGCTTGTGCGCGCGGAGGAGCACGCGGCCGTTGCACTCGAGCAGAAAGGCCCCGCCCGACCAGTGCTGCCGTCTGAGCTCGTAGCGGTCCCCGTCGAGCTTGAAGGACCAGCCCTCCCTGAACCCACGGGGAGAGAGCGTGAATCGGTTCCGGGTGGACGGTTCGGTCACCTCGAAGGAGGACCTCCACCGGCTCTTGGGGCGGATCAACAGCATGCCTGGGGAGGTTCTACCGAGCCCGCCTATCGGCATTCGCTCCCCGGACGGAGAATCTGGTGCGCACGGGCCCCCCGGCCCCTCCACGGCCCCTCGCTGGCTGCCCCTTCCCCCCTCCTGCCATGATCATTCCCAACCTCCTCGTCGCCGATATGGACCGCTCCATCGCCTTCTATCGGGACCTCCTGGGCATGGAGGTCACCATGTCCGTGGACGCCGACCAGGGCTACTCCGAGGGCGAGCTTCGCCCGGGCTCGGTCTTCGCGGGCCTCCAATGGCAGGGGGCGCAGATCATGCTCCAGACGCGGGCGAGCCTCGCGGCCGAGCTGACCGAGGTGGAGGTCGGGGCGCCGGGGGGCGTCTGGGGCACGGTGTTCATCCGCGGCTATGACCCGCAGACGATCCTCGACCGTGTGCCGGCCGAGGCCAGGGTCAAGGGACCAGAGACCACCTGGTACGGCATGCGGGAGCTGACCCTCCAGGACCCCGACGGGCACCTCGTGACCCTCGCCATGCCTGCGGACGGAGCGACCGAAGAGCCCGCCAATGGAGCCGCGGGCGCCTGAGCCGTTAAGCTCGTCCCATGCTCGCCACCCTCAGCCTCCTCTCCGCCATCGCTTCCCCCCTCCCCCCGGCCCCCGAGCCTCACCAGGTGACCGCAGCGGTCGCGGATCTGTACGCCGCAGACAAGGTCCAGGTCGACGGCCTCACCATCCCCTTCCGGCTCATGAGCCCGGCGAAGGTCGAGGAGGGGAAGCGCTACCCCGTGGTGCTCTTCCTCCACGGCGCCGGTGAGCGCGGCGACGACAACACCACCCAGCTGAAGTACCTGCCGGAGTGGATGGCGTCGGACGACCGCCGGGAGTCCATGCCCTGCTTCCTGATCGCCCCCCAGTGCCCGACGGACCACAAGTGGTCCGATGACGCCTGGGGTGACGTGACCTCGAGCCCGCTCAGCGCGGAGCCCACCGGGCCCATGCGCGGCGCCATCGAGGCCCTCTGCCGGGTCGTGGCCGAGCACCCGGTCGACCTCGACCGCATCTACCTCACGGGTCTCTCCATGGGCGGGTACGGCACCTTCGACCTGGCCACCCGGCACGCGGACTGGTTCGCGGCCGCCGCGCCCATCTGCGGCGGCGGGGACGAGACCCAGGCCGACCGCCTCGCCGGGCTGCCGCTCTCCATCTGGCACGGTGACCGTGACGGCGCGGTCCCTGTCGCCCGGAGCCGCGCCATGGTCTCCGCCCTGTGGGACCTCGACGAGAGCCCGATTTATCGGGAGCTGCCCGGCGTGGGGCACAACGCCTGGGACGTCGCGTACCGTCCTGGCGGCTGCCTCGAGTGGCTCTTCGAGCAGCGCCGTGACCCCGCCCGGCGTCTCGCCGCCGCCGCGCGCCTCATGGCAGAGAGCCTCGAGCCCCAGGAGCGGGTGGCCTTCCTCGGCGACTCCATCACCCAGGCTGGCAACAACCCCGGCGGCTACGTGGACCGGCTCCGCGCCGCGATCAAGGAGGTGCACACGGACGCCGTGGTCATCCCCGCCGGCATCAGCGGGCACAAGGTCCCCGACCTGCTCGCCCGCGAGGAGCGCGACGTGCGCGCCAAGGGCGCGACGATCGTCTTCACCTACATCGGCATCAACGACGTGTGGCACTCCCAGTCCGGGCGCGGCACGCCCCTCGAGGAGTACACCGCCGGCCTCGAGACCCTCACCTCCACCTTCGAGCAGGAGCTGGGCGCGGTGAACATCGTCGCCACGCCGACCCTCATCGGGGAGCGCCCCGAGGGCGACAACGACCTGGACGGCATGCTGGCCGGACACGTGGCGGCGGCCCGCGCGGCGGGCCAGGTCGAGGGGCGCACCCCCTGCGACCTGCACGCCGCCTTCCGCGATCACGACCGCATCTTCAACGCCGCCGGCGAGGCCCGGGGCTGCCTCACCACCGACGGCGTCCACCTGAACCCTGCGGGCAACATCCTCGTGGCCACCGAGGCCGCCATCGCCATCCGCCGCGCCGCCCTCGCGCGCGCGGGCCGCTGAGGCTCACGGGCGTGGAGCAGGCCGGAGAGGCCCCTCCACGTCACGCTGCCGGGTCACTCTGCTGAGTGACTGTGGCGGTTCACTCTGCCGGGTCGAGCGGGCCGAAGTGGCCGGCGACGAAGCTCTTGAAGCCCTGGATCGCGGTGCGCTG
>CBFHHK010000332.1:0-3334 GCA_965655435.1 Planctomycetota bacterium
CCGGATGCCGCGACAGGCCCGGATGCCGCGACAGGCCCGGATGCCGCGACAGGCCCGGATGCCGCGACAGGCCCGGACGCAGCGATAGACCCGGGCGATCTGCGGCACCCGTGCAATCAGCCGGGTTCGGCGATGACCGTAGCCTCGGCGCGTTCGGGCCGACGAAGCGCCCGCACGTGGACCGGTGTGTTGCCCGGATCAGCGGGGGGGGAGCTGGCCCGGGAGGTTCTGGAAGCCCGGGGTGGGGTTCGCTGTGGGACTGAAGCCGCCGCGCCCGTTCGTGGTCCGCGCAAAGCTGTGGTCGGGACGGAGGGGGGGGATCAAGGTCGAGTCGAAGGTCAGGCCCGAGAGCTCCTCGGGTCCATGGAGGCCGATGAACTCCCCGTTCGCGGACAGCCGGAAGTTGACGTGAGTCGGACCCTGCGAGCTGTCCTCGTCCGCCCAGAACAAGAGGTAGCCCCGGGCGGGAATGGTGACGCCGGCCGGGATCTCGAACTTGGTCGGATCGTTCGGGTCGTCCGTCAGGTGGAACCCGCCGAGGTCCAGCGGCGTATCGGTCAGGTTCCGAAGCTCGAACCAGTCCTCCAGCTCGCCTGCGGCGTCGGTGATCGTTCGATTGTTGTCGGTCTGGGCCTCGTTGATCCGTACTCGGGCCCCGGCACAGTACGTCCCGGAGAAGAGCGGGCTCCACTCGGCGCCGTCGAAGGCACGCGCTCGAAGCCTCGAGGTCCCGCGGGGCAGGACCACAGGCCCGGTGGTCGCGATGGCGTCCTGGTTCACGGCACCCAGGGACTCACGGGGGTCCGAGCCGTCGAGGGTGTAGTAGATGGTGGCTGAGCTGGAGAGCGTCAGGTCCACGCCTGCGCGGTACCGCCCTGGCGCCCTCGAGGCGCTGGGCATGGGGAGGGACGGGAAGAGCTTCGGTGTCGCGGCGAGGAGCTGCTGGAGGACCACCTGGCCGCGAATGGGGAAGTAGTGGTTCAGCAGCCGATCTCGCTCCGCCACCCAGTCCGTGAGGTTGTAGCGCCCGGGCACCTCGAAGTAGTTTCCCCAGCGTGCGTACTCCATGAGGACCGCCGGGCCGAGCTCGATCGCGACGCGGAAGTAACGTGCCGCGGGGACATTTCGTTCGGGGAAGGCGGGGTCGAAGACGGTGCCCGCCACATCGAACCCGGGCTCAACCCAGAGGGCCCCGCCAGGCGTGAACATGTGGAGCTGGACGCGGCTCGCCAGAAGATCCAGGTAGTCGGGGTGGGCGATGGCTGCCGAGTGAATGAAGGCGGCGTTGGTCGGATTGCTGCTCTGGACGCCGGTTCGGTCCCAGAAGCCGTCGTTCACAGCCGTGGCTGCATTCCCCCAGAAGAGGACGGTCTCGGCGTCCCAGTTGTGGAACACAAAGCGACCGTCGGGGTCCACGTCGCTGAAGGAGGCGGAGTTCCGGGCGTGCGCCGTGGCCATCCAGTTGTTTTGCGGCCAGTCCGTGTTGCCCACGTACCAGTTCATCAACAGGTAGTCGGCGTAGTTCTCGAGGTCGACCCTGGCCGCGAGGGCCTCGTACGCCTCCACGCCGTTCCACTGCTGCCCAGGAGCGACCCCTGCGGCGACGATACTCTGAATCTCCTGCCAGAGGCCGGGCGCGGCGCTCCCCACAGGGCTGTCATTTCCAGCGGCGACCTCGCCGACTCGCACCCAGTCGTACTCGTCAGGGCCACCTCCGCCGTATGCCGCAGCGAAGCGCTCGTCCGGCCGCTCATGGAGGTGGAGGACACCCCAGTACAGGCCGTTCAGGTAGAGGTGAACCCAGCGCCCGTGGGGCGAGAGGTGCTGCATGTCCTCGTGGGTATCCGCGGCAAACTCGTCGCGGGTCTCCTGGGCATGGATCTTGGTCGCGAAGCCCGCCGGAGCGTTGATCGAGAGCTGGCTCGAGCAGTCGAGGATGAGGTAGTCGAAGCTCTCGAGGGGCGAGTCCTCGAACACCTTGTGCTCGAGCTTCGGGGGCCCAAACGCGGACTTGAACTTCAGCGCCATGGAGAGCTGGCTGCGCTGGAGGACGTCGGTGTTCGCGCCTCCCTGGATGTTCACGCCGCAATCGATCTGGAACTCGAGGCCGGTGTTCGGGTCGAGCCACTCGAGGGAGCACGGCCGCTCCCAGGCTGCACCCTCCTCGCTGGAGTTGGCGTAGATGCCCAGGAGGCCGGAGGGTGACATGAACCCGAACAGGTCGTCCGGGTGCATCTGCAGGGAGAGGGAGGGGAGCGCGTCGAGACTCTCCTGCACCTGCTCCGGCGTGTACGGGGCGGTGACAAGGTCATCGAGCCCGTACCAGGCCCCGGGGCGTGAGCCACCGAGGTTCCAATTCAAGCCGGTCTGATCGACCCACTCCGACGGGAGCCCCCGCCCGAGGGCGGTGGTCAACGATTGGTCCTCGACCAAATCCTGGAAGATCCACGTCCCCGAAGACACGGGAGAGGGCAGGGAGCCGGCCTCAAAGGCGCGCGCACGCAGCGTGGTCGTCTCCGTGAGCAGGAGTGGCGCGGCATAGATGAGGTCCTGGCCGGAGGGCTCCCGCCCGTCGAGCGTGTAGCGGATGGTGGCACCTGGGCTGGGGTGCTGCAGCCCGAGCGGCGCCGACCCGGACTCGAAGCCAGGCGTCCGCGAGAAGGTCACGGGCTCCAGGGGCGGGGCTCCGCCGCTGCCGTTCGGGGCGCCAGGGGTGGGCGGGTCGAAGAACGCCACGGTGACCAGGTCGCCCTCGTAGCCGTAGGACACATCCGCGGACTGGGCCGGATACTGCGGCGCGAACTGGGTGACGATCTGGGCCGCGGGGCTGACCAGCGCCAGGAATTCACCGCCGGAGGCCAGCCGGAAGTTGGTGTGCAGGGGCTGACCAGCGGTGGTTCGATCCTTGTTCGAGGCGAAGACGACGAGGTACTCGCCAGGTGCGAGCGTCTCCGGCGGGAAGGCCCACTTGGTGAGGTCGTTGCTCTCGTCGGTCAATCGCCAACCGCTGAGGTTGATGGTCGACGCCGATGGATTGTGGACCTCGATCCAGTCGGAGCGATCCCCGTCCTCATCGCGCACCCCGCTGTCGTTTCTCGCCAAAAATTCGGTGAGGATCGGCTGCTGCGCGGATACCGAGCAAGGCATCGCTGCCAGGAGCGAGAGCGAGGCAATGAACAACTTCGAAGGACGACCAAGCACGGCGAGCGGCTCCTGATGGAGGGTGGGGGAAATCGAGACGCCTGCCCGGGACGTACGGCCCGACGCTCACGTGCCCTGAAGATACTGTAAATTCAGCGCCGCGCCGCGCGAGCCGCTGCGACCCCGACATGTC
>CBFHHK010000333.1:0-3312 GCA_965655435.1 Planctomycetota bacterium
GAGGCCGCGCTCCGCCTGGAGAAGGAGCGCGGGGACGCCGCGGATCGCGCGTGGGCCGAGCGTGAGGCCGCGCGCGGCGAGATGGTGCAGCTGGTGGCGAGGAGCCGCGATGACGCACGCACGCTCACCGCGGAGGTCCGGCGCGCCCTCGGCTGGATGGGCATGGGGTCGAGGGACGCGGACGGGAAGCCCGTCGAGGACCCGACCGTGACGTCGACCGTCCGGCAGCGAGGGCGGTTGCTGGGCGGGCTCGCCCTCGGGGCCGTGCTGGTCGGTGTCGGGCTCACGCCCGCGGCTCTCCTCGCCGCCGTGGATGCCGAGCGGGCGGCGTACATTCAGCTCGCCTCCGGGGCCTCTCCGTGGCAGCTGGTCCTCGGGGCGCTGGGTTGCTTCGGCGCGGCCGTCTTCCTCTACGGTCGCGCGCTCCGTGACCTGCGGTCGCCCGAGCCCCGCGCGGATCTTGGCGCCCAGCCTGCTGCGGCAGAGCCGACCATCCCGTCGCCCCCCGCTGTTGAGGGAGATTCCCGGGCGCGGGAGAGCGCCGAGCCAGAGACCGAGCCAGAGACCGAGCGAGATGCCGAGCCCGAGCCCGAGGCCGAGCCCGAGGCCGGGGGTGAAGGAGAGGACGGCGACGCTGCGGGTCACGCGCGCTTGACCTGACCTGGGCGGCTGCCGGGCGGGGGCTCCCGTCGCCGTGTGGCGCGGCCCAAGGGTCGCGTCGTGAGCCCGGCGGCGCAGACCACGCGCCGTGGACCACGTGGCGTGGACTAGACTGGGGCCATGCTGGTCTTCTCCGCTGCGCTGTCCCTCGTCCTCCTCCCCGGCCTGTCGCCGGTTCAGGTCCCTCGCGCGGAGGCGTCTCCTCAGGTCACGCGGGCGACCGTGCCCCCGGCGCCCGACTCCTTGCTGCCCCTCACGGAGCTCGTGCCCGAGGGGGGGAGGCCCACCTGGCCGGCGACGGTCGCGGAGTCGAGCGGCTACACCCGCAGCTCCACCACCGCGGAGGTCCTCGACTTCCTCGGGTCGCTGGACTCGCTCCCGCGGGGTGCCTGGCTGAGGCGCCGCGTGATCGGTCGGACGTCCGAGGGGCAGGACCTCGTCGCGGTGACCGTGACGGCCCCTGGTTCGGAGGAGGAGGTGGCGGCGAGGCCCGCCGTGCTCGTGAACGCCAACATCCACGGCGGCGAGATCGAGGGGAAGGTCGCGGTGCAGCTCCTGCTCCGTGAGTTCGCGGCGGGCTACCACCGCAGCCTCGCGGAGCGGCTTCAGCTGACCTTCGTACCGGTCTACAACGCCGACGGCAACGATCGCATCGCCCGCACCAACCGGGTCACCCAGAACGGCCCGGACGGCGGAGTAGGGGAGCGCCCCAACGCCATGGGCCTCGACCTGAACCGGGACTTCGTCAAGGTCGAGTCCCCGGAGGCGCGCGCGCTGACCGGGCTCGTGAACGAGCTGCGCCCGATCGCGTTCATGGACCTGCACACCACGAACGGCTCCTACCACGGCTACGACCTCACCTACTCGCCGAGCCTCTCGCCCAACGCCAACCCCGCCCTGGACGCCTACGCGCGCGGGGCGCTGCTCCCCGGGGTGCGCGAGCGCCTGCGGCTCGCGCGCTTCGAGGTCTTCGACTACGGCAACTTCGAGTACCCGCCCCGCGAGCGAGGGTCGAGGGGGGACCGCGGCGACCCCGTGGCCTGGGCCACCTACGACTCGCGGCCGCGCTTCGGGACCAACCTCATGGGGCTGCGGGACACGGTCTCGATCCTCTCCGAGGCGTACAGCTACCTCCCGTATCAGCGTCGGGTGGAGGCGACCTATGCCTTCATGCTCGCGAGCCTGACGCGCATCGCGGAGGACCGGGAGGCCATTCAGGGGCTGATCGATGCCTCGCGGGCGGGGCGGATCGACGCGAACGGCGAGGTCACCTGGATGCTCGGCGTGGACTGCGAGCTGGCGCCGGGGCGCGAGGCCCCTGTCCGCGTGAGCGCGATTGACACCGTCGAGATCGACCTCGACCCGGAGGAGTTCGGGGTGCAGGCGGGAACCCGCCGCGTCGCGCGGGGCCTCGAGTCCGTGCGCGTGGTCGACATGGAGGTCCGGGACCACTTCCAGGCGACGCGGATGGCCGAGGTGGGCCGGTGCTTTGTCCTGGCGGACCCTTCCCCGGCGGTGCTCGAAGCCCTGCGCGTCCACCTGGGTGACGACGGCGGCCTGCGCATGCTCGCGGAGGACGTCGAGCTGGAGCTGCGCCGCTTCACCGTGTCGTCGGCGGACCGCGCCACGCGCCCGTTCCAGGGGCACCGCGAGGTCTCGGTGGAGGGCGAGTGGAGCAGCCGGGTGACGAAGGTCCTGGCGGGGGCGGTCCTGGTGCCGTGCACCCCGCTGACGGCCCACCTGCTCCATCCCGAGAGCGACGACTCCCTGACCACGTGGAGCTTCTTCAACTCCGCTCTGTTCGAGGGGACCGCCGGCGACGGGTGGTCCGGCGCTCCCCGGCAGGGAGCGCTCCACCCCGTGGCGATCAGCCGTGCCGCCATCGGCGAGTCCGAGCGCTGAGCCCGCGGCCACGGCCACGGGCGCGGCCCGGGCCAGGATCAGGCTCAGGGCCAGGATCAGAGCCGGGGGGAGGTGGCACGCCCGCCTGGATTCGAACCAGGGACCGTCCGCTTAGAAGGCGGGTGCTCTATCCAACTGAGCTACGGGCGCATGTGGTCGGGGTGACTGGACTCGAACCAGCGACTCATAGCACCCAAAGCTACGCCTCTACCAACTGAGGTACACCCCGACGAGCCCGGAGCGTAGCCCAATCTCGCCCGTGGGCCTAGGGAGCCAGGCGGCATCGGAGGCCCTTCCGGAGAGATGGGCCCGGGTCCCGCGCAGGATCGCGTGGCCGCCCGGGGAACGGGCGGATACCATCTCCGCGCAGCGACGCTCGCTCCGGCCCCCTCTTTCACATCTGCAGACGCGCCCCATGTCCGATCCCTCCCAATCGATGAAGGTCCTCGTGATCGGCTCCGGCGGCCGTGAGCACTCGCTCTGCTGGAAGATCGGCAAGTCGCCCCTGGTGTCCGAGGTGATCTGTGCCCCTGGGAACGCGGGGATCGGTGACGTCGCGCGGATCGCGGACGTGGCGGCCAATGACCTCGACGGTCTCATGGCGCTGGCCGAGACCGAGCGCCCCGGGCTGGTGGTGATTGGCCCGGAGGATCCCCTGGCCGCGGGGCTCGCGGACCGCATGCGAGAGGCCGGGTTTCGCGTGTTCGGCCCGGGCGCCGAGGGCGCGCAGCTCGAGGCCTCGAAGGCCTT
>CBFHHK010000334.1:0-3312 GCA_965655435.1 Planctomycetota bacterium
GTCCACCCCGCGGCAGGGTCCACCCCGCGGCAGGGTCCACCCCGCGGCAGGGTCCACCCCACGGCAGGGTCCACCCCACGGCAGGGTCCACCCCGCGGCAGGGTCCACCCCGCGGCAGGGTCCACCCAGAGGCAGGGTCACCGCAGGCCACCTGGGTGCCGCACCGCAAATGCAGTGACGACCTCCCGGTCGCCCTATAGTGCTCATGGATGTCCCTGGCCCTCCCATTCCCACAGCAAGCTGGCTGGGCGGTTCACGCCCTCCGGGCAGCGACGCTCCTGGCGGCGCTGATCGCACCCGCGCTGGCCAGCCCTCAGCTCCTGGCGCCGCCCCGTGGGACCCTCGGGCCGGGCACCGGCGCCTCCACAGATGGCGGGCCGGGCGACCGCAGCCCGTCCTCCGGGGCGCTCAGCCAGCCGTGGCGTCGATGGTGGGACTTCAACCAGGACCCGTACCTGGCAAGGATGCGCGCCCCCGACGTGCTCCCCGTTCGGTCCCGCCCTCTCACCCCGGGCCGCGCGACCCCCAACCCGCGGCGGCCGGCCTTGGAGACGACGTACGGGGAGGTCTACCCGGCGCTGCTGGCGACGCTGGAGACCACGCGCGACGTGGACCTCCAGGCCTCGTGCCTCCTCGCGCTCGCGAAGATCGGTGAGCCGCCCGAGGCCATCTCTCAGAGCCTCGAACTCCCACCGCTCGCGGGCGTCCTGGTGCCCCTCCTCCGAGCGGCGAACGAGCGCGTCCGAGACCTCGCCGTGGTCGCGCTCGGCATCTCGGCGGACGCCAGCTTTGCCCCCCTCCTCGCCTCCATGGCGCGCGATCGGAAGATGGGCAGAGACGCGATACGAGGCGGCAAGATCGACCGTCGCACCCGCGCCTTCGCCACCCATGCCCTCGGCCTGCTCGGCGCCTCGACGCCTCGCCGCGCCGAGCGCGCCCTGATCGAGCATGAGCTCCGGCTGATCGCAGAGGAGAACCACGACACCGCAGACCTCGTCGTGGCCGCGGTCCTCGCCCTCGGCTGGACCCCGCTCCCTGTGCAGGTCCAGGCGGAGGGCGAGCCCCCGATCCCTGGGAGTCGCGAGGCCACGATCCGCGCCCTGCTCGCCCTGGACACCCGTCGCGGCGTGGACTTCCGGGGCCGCGCCCAGATCCCGGTTGCGGTGGCGCGCCTCCTCGCTGCCCCCCTCGAGGCGACCCCGCTCGACACCCCGCTGACCGCCTCTGCGCGACTCTTCGAGCTCCGCGAGGAGATGGTCACCCGCTTCACCGCGGGGCTGCACGGCCCCCGCGCCGAGAAGCTCGCGACCACTCGTGAGGGGCTCGCTCAGGCCCTCGGTCTCCTGGTCCTCGATCAAACCACCTCGGCAGACGCGGCGGCGATCGAAGCCCTGACCGCCGTCGCCACGGACGGGCAGGAGACGGAGGCCCTCCTGAGCATGATCGCCCTCGCCCGGGTCTGCGGCAGGGCCTCCCTCGAGCGTGGGCAGACCGCCCGCGACATTCGCCGCACCCTGACCCACCTGGCGATCGAGGGCAGCTCCCTTCGCCAAGCGTCCGCGCTCCTGGCGCTGGGCGTCGCGGACGATCGCGGCCAATCCACCGGCCAGGACCCCGCCCTCGGGACCCGCGCCTTCCTCGCCCGCCGCGCGACCGAGGGGTCGCCCGCGGGGTGTACCGCTGCCGCCATCGCCATCGGCCTGACGGGAGACCAAGAGCGCGCGAGCGCCGTCCGCGCAGGGCTCCTGTCGGGGGGCTTCCAGGACCGCGGCGCGCGCGCCGTCGCGCTCGCCATGCTCCTCGATGGCCCTGGACTCAACACGGTCCGCGCGGAGCTGCGGAGCCCGCTCTACCGGCCCTACCTGACCCGGGACTTCGCCACGGCGCTCGCCCTCGCTGGCGATCCGTTGCTCGTTCCGTTGCTCATTGACCGCCTGGTCACCGCAAGCTTCATCCCGGAGCGGGTCGCGGCCGTCCAGGCCTTCGAGTGGAGCAGCGACCCCGAGGCGGCCACGGCGATGCTCTTCGTTCTGACCGCACCGCGGCTCGGGTCCAAGCGGATCGACGACACCAGCCGGGCGTTCGCCGCCTCCGCCCTCGGCAACCTCTGCAGCCAGGACCCGCTCCCCTGGAATGCCCGGCTCGCGCTGGACGTGGTTTGGAATTCAGCGCCGCCGTCCCTCACGGATGCGAGGAACGGCGGCGGTGTCTTGGACGTGCTCTGATCCGCGGAGGCGGACCCGCTCGATCAGAAGGTTGCGCCGGCAGCGATCCAGTCGCGGATCACGTTGACGTCACCGGCGAAGGTGCCGCCGAAGGGCATCTGGCTCCCACAGGAGGGAGTTGGGCTGGAGAGCTTGCTGTACAGGAGGCTGTTCTGGAAGTCTCCGGGCACCACGTAGATGCTGCCCTGGCAGTTGAAGCTGGTCGAGGCGACGTTCACCAACGCCGCGTAGGCGGAGGCTGCGTCCTGGCCCATGTTCAAGCCGCCGAAGGAGCCGTGGCAGATCACGCACTCAGGGGCGTTGATGTTCGGCTGGGTCAGCATGGGATAGACGTCCTGGGCGAACGTGGGAGCCGCGCTATCGAACGTGATCTCGAGACCAGGGCTGAAGTTCGAGGTGACCGACCCACCAGCCGCGTCACGGTGCCAGAACTGAAAGTTCACCGTGTCCCCGGGGAGCGCAGCGTAACCGCCGGTCGGCGAGGGTACCGCCGTCAGGTCCACCGCCAGGCTGACCGCACCGGTGGAGCCCGAGGAGACGATGTTCCCGGCGTAACGCCCAATGTTGCCGCCGATGCAGAGGTTGCCCGAGGAGCCCCCGGGGCCAGAGATGAAGGCCTGGGTCTGGCTGGTCACGAAGTAGCCAAACGCATTGAGCGGCAGCGAGCTGCAGGCGAGCGTCACGTCGTTGAGCGCCACGTCCGTGCTCCCTGAGGCCGAGATGACCGAAGGCCCCCCGGTGGAGTTCGAGTTGGCAGAGCAGTAGGAGCTACCAATCTGCGCTGAGGCTGAGCCGGCCAAGGTGAGCAGTGCGAGCGCTGCGGTGGAGAACGCGGTGGCGGTCATGAGAGTCGTTGCGAGTGGTTGTTGGGATGACTTCGAGGCGCAGGGAGGGGACGAGGGCGGAGGCACTCTTGTTCCCAAAGGACTCGTCAGTCTCCGAAGAATAGCTGGGTGTAGACCGTCCGGGCGGACGGGTTAGGCGATCGTCTCAGACCGCGACGTTGGGCCGCGGTCCGAGGCTCCCGTTGGCCCCCCCGCTCGGCCCCGAACGCACAAAGCGCCAGACGCCGAGCACCGCGAGCCCG
>CBFHHK010000335.1:0-3308 GCA_965655435.1 Planctomycetota bacterium
CTCCCTTCTGTTCCCCTTCAATCACCCCCACGACCCGCTGCTCCGCCAAGTGGCAGTTTGGATCGCTTATCCACTTCGAGGTCGAACCCCCATGTCAACTCACAGCCCGCAACGTTCGGGACGCGCCATCGCTACCGTCCTGCTGACCGCCGCCGCCAGCGCCTCCGCCCAGGATTCGCCGTGCGGTCTCGCCGTCGATATCGGGCAGCCCACCAGCGGGGATTCCACCGAGATCAAAGCCATCAGCGGGGACGGCAGCACCCTGGCGGGCGCCTCCCTGAGCGGTGGCGCGCTGCGATGGACGGAGCAGGGGGGCTACCAGTTCCTGGGAACGCTGCCCGGCTTCACGGACTCCGTCGCCGCGGCAGTGAACCAGGATGGCTCGGTGATCGTCGGCTCGGCGTTCGCCTCCTCGGGTGGGACCGCCCGCCCCTTCCGCTGGACGGACTCCGGCGGAATGCAAGGGCTCGGGACCCCTGCGTCGATCTCGAAGGCTTTGGCCCATCGCGTCAGCAGGGACGGGCAGGTGGTGACTGGCGAGGCGCGGATCGTGGTGGGTACCTTCGGCGAGGAGGCCGAGCAGGTCCTGGTCTGGACCGGCAGCGGGGCGCCGGCCTTCGTGATCCCTCCGGGCTCCAGCTTCTCGAGGTTGGCGGCCTTGAGCGGCGACGGCACGACGGTCGCGGGCGTCGCATTCGATATCGACTTCGACCCGTACGGCTCGCCCTTCTCCACCAACGAGCAGGCCTTCACCTGGTCCAGCGCCGCTGGATACACCCGGATCGGCTCCCTCAACGACGGCTTCGAACCCGTGGACGTCAGCTTGAACGGGGCCGTCGTGCTCGGGCGCCCTGGACCGGCTGGAGGACCCGCCGTCTGGACCGCGACCGGCGGCTTCCAGGCCGTCCCGATGACCCTCGCCTACGACCTCAACGACGACGGCACCGTCGTTTCTGGCTCCTTGATCACGGGCAGCCAGTTCCTCGCCTGCCGATGGAGCGGCCTCACGGGCCTCGAGGTCCTCGGCTCACCGCCGGGTGGGCGGGCCTACGGGCGGTTCGTGAGCGATGACGGGGAGGTCGTCTCAGGAGAGGCGCGGACCGCGTCCTCGGCTCGTGCCGCCTTCCGCTGGTCCGTGAACGGCGGCTGGGAGGACCTCGGCACCGGCATGGACTTCTGCCCGAAGGCGATGGCAGGGGATGGCCGGACCTTGGCCGGCAACACCAACTTCGGGCTGAAGCGGGGAATCGTGTGGGGGTCGACCCAGATCGGCGCGCGGTACTGCACTGGGGTCACCAACAGCACGGGCCGGGTCGCGGCCTTGCGGACCTGCGGCGACCTCGGCGCGGCGGCGAACAACTTCACCCTCTTCGCCACCCGGGTGCCGCCGAACACCTTCGGCTACTTCCTCACCTCGCGGATCCAGACGCCCCCGACACCCACCGCGGGGTCCGTGGGCCTCCTGTGCCTCGGCGGCCCCATCGGCCGGTTCGTCGGCGCAGGCCAGATCCTCTCCTCCGGCGCCGCAGGCAGTGACGGGACCGGATCGTTCGCGCTCCCGGTAGACCTCACCCAGCTACCGACGGGGCAGGCCTTCGCCTCCGCGCAGGCGGGCGACACCTGGAACTTCCAGGGCTGGTACCGGGACTCCGGCCCCACCACGGGGCCCTCGAACTTCACCGACGCCGTGAGCGTGACATTCCTTTGATCACGGCCTCGCCCCAGCCCGCCCCCATCAATTCCACTCGCCGCCAACTTGCCGCTTTGCTCGCTAGGCTGACTGTTGCGGGCCTGCACCCCCTGCGCCCGTCAGCCTTACGCACCACTGTCCTGTAGCTTGCTCGTCGTGCCCGCCTGCCGTGCATCCTGCGATCTCGGGTAGAAGGCCTGTCGCACAAGCCCTCTCGAAGAGTCAAGATAGGCGAGCGGGCCCCTTCAGAGGCCCCGCGGCCCCCTACACCACTGAAGATCAAGGACAGGTAAGGCAACAAGCATGACCCTCTCACGATTGGCGACAAGCTCCAGCAGGATCGCCCTCCGTGTCCCGCTCACCATGGTCCACGAGTTCAGCGCATCGAGGCCGATGATCTCGAAGCAGCTGATGAAGCTGCCTCTGTTACCCACGGCTCCAAAGGGATCGATGACCAAGATCATCTCCCGGGGCGGCCTTCTGCTGAGCGCTGGGGCCGTTGGGAAGGATGCGCATGACTACTACCAGAAATCCGCCAAGAGCCTGGAGGAGTTCCCGCAGGAGGACCGGGACCGTGAGCTACGGGGCCTCGGCCTGGGAGTCCTCGGACTCGCCTTCGGGGGCGGGAGTCTGCGAGCCGCCTCCGCTGGGTGGTCCATCTTCTCGACCGAGCTCGCGCAGTTGGGCGGGTTAACCTCCGTCGGATCCATGGTCAACGAACAGAGCGTGGACAACGCAGCGGGCATGACCGCCTCCCTCATTGGCCTGACGAGCGGGAAGTTGTCGATCATGGGCGATCTCCTCGGCGCGTCCTACAACGCGAACAAGCTCGCCAACGATCCCCTCCAGCTGAAGACCTTCGTCGCCTGTATGGAGAAGAACATCAAGGAGATCGACTGCATCGTTCCGGAGATCCCAATCGACGACGACTTATTGCTCCAGATCTGCCCCTGAGGGATTCCTCGACGGCCTGACTGGCGCGCGGAGCGGCCAAGCGGGGATTGACGGCCCGCTCGGGAAGAAGCGCAACATGACGGCGCAGACCATGGCCGGGTAAAGGCACCTGCCGATGCTTGCTCACCAGCGCGATCGCAGCGGGACTCCTGAGCACTCGGGAACGGGAGGTGGCCAGACTCAGGTGCTATCCACCGTGTTCCAGCCCTCCCTTCTGTTCCCCTTCAATCACCCCCACGACCCGCTGCTCCGCCAAGTGGCAGTTTGGATCGCTTATCCACCGTGCGAGGAGACCTGTCGGAATATCTTCGACCTCGAAGTGGCCCAAGCTCGTGCGGACGGCATCGCGTGCGCCTTGGCATGTACTGCAGGCGCCTTGACAGGCGTCACAGCATGCGCGGCTGGTTCGTTCTTCTTCTTTCCCGTCTGTGCGGGAACTATTCTCTTGGCGCAAGCAGTCTGTGAGGCTGGGTGTTGGGTAGCGCGCGCGGCGGATATCAAGGGCCATGAAGCTAATCTGTTGCGATGTCTAGCTGGCTGCGTACCTCCTGTCATCAGCCCGCGCCCGCCCGCCGCGGAAGTCGGTGGAAGCTCGATTACTCCGAGATAGTCCCGTACGCGCTGACGCAGTGCTTGGCTTGAGCGTCAGTTAACCGACAGTCTG
>CBFHHK010000336.1:0-3264 GCA_965655435.1 Planctomycetota bacterium
TCGACCGCGCGCTCCGCTCGAGGGCCCGGGTGGCGGACGGAGAGGGGGGCGGTCGCCGCTTTGTCCTCTTCGGCGACGCGCCCGTGGCGCCCTCCACCTTGGCCGCGCTCGGCGCGGAAGAGCGAGTGGAGCGAGCGGTCCTCGCACCCGTCATCGACGGCGGCACAGGCATCACGTCCATGGGGGTCTCGGAGCCGGCCTCGGGGCGCTGGGGCATGGTGGATCTCTTCATCCAGACCCGAGGCGGCTCGACCAGCCTCTTCGACCTCACCCTGACGCTCGACGGCGAGCGCTTCGAGCGTGGCGTTCTGATCGGCACGGACGGGGATCGTCGCGGCTTCGAGGTCTCCGATGTTCCCGCCGCGGGGGCGCTGCTCGTTGCGCGCCTCGGCACCGGTGGGGAGGCCGCAGACGGTGACCTTGTGGCCGACGACGTGGCGTCGATCCGGCTCCCGAGTCGCCCGCCGATCCGAGTGGCCGTGGACGATCTGGCCCCGGCGTTCGGAGCTGCGGTCCGCGCCGTCCTTGCGGCGGATACCGCCGTGGAGTTGGTGGAGGGAGCGGGTGAGGCCGACGTGATCGTCGGCGGTGCCTCAGCGGGCCGTCCGTCCCTGCGCTTTCCCTCCTCTACCGACCAGGAGGAGGCGATCCTCATCGGGCACGACCGTGAGGAGGACTCCAACTCGGCGCTCGCGAGCGCGGTGGGGGAGCTCGGCCTGGACCGCGTGGACGCCTCCGCCCTGGCGGAGTCCCTCGGCCGGCCCCTCGCCGTCGGCGCGCTCCCCTCTGACGTCCGGAGCGTGGCCATCTGGTCCGACCTCATGGACCCGAGCCGCACGAGCTTCCTTGAGAGCCGTGCGTTCCCCGTGCTGGTGGGCCGGTCCATCCGGTGGCTCGCACAGGTCCCTGACCTGACGCCCTACCGCGCCATCGGTCGGCTCGAACCGACCGCCCTCGACGGGGCGCCACCGTCGCTCGCGGCGATGGTGACCGCGGACCTCGACGCGGCTTCGCTCCTGGATCCGGCGACGACCGCGCCAGTGACGGCGGGCGTTCCCCTCGCCGAGCCCAGCCCAGAGGGCGCGGGCCCGTGGCGCCTGTACACGTGGGTCCTCCTCCTCGCCCTCGCCGCCCTCTCGGCGGAGTGGGCCCTCTTCCAGCGCGGACGCATGCCCTGATCGTCATGCATTTCCTTCAGCCCACACTCCTCCTCCTCTGCGTGGTGGCGCTCCTCCCCTGGGTGGGGCCGCTGCGTACCCGTGATCGGACCCACGCGCTGCTGCGGTCCCTCGCGCTCCTGCTGATCGTCTTCGCCGCGGCCCGCCCGGTCTCGCGGGCGGTCGATGGCGGCGCTCACCGTGTGGTGGTCATCGATCGCACGGAGAGCGTCACCGATGAAGCCGACGGGACGGCGCGCGGGCTCCTCGCCGCGGCCATCGCCGACCGGCGCCCCGGTGAGACCTTCACCGTGGTGGAGCTCGGCGGCGACGGCCGACCGGCCCTCGAACCGTTCGAGGACGTCGAGCAGCGGACGGTGATGGACGTCGCCGGGTCATCCCTCGGGCGCGCCCTCGAGGCGGCCCTGCGAGCGATCCCTGAAGGTGCGCGAGACGCCTCCGTGACCGTGCTCTCGGACGGCCTCGCCACCGACGACCCCGGCGGCGCCCACTGGGGCGCGGCGACCGCGGACGCGACGGCTCGCGGCGTCCGCGTGGAGTGGACCCCCCTCGACGGCGCGGCGGGCGACCTTAGGCCCGTGGGCCTGGACGTCGTCGGCGTCACGGGCCGGGTCGGCCAGCAGGTGGACCTGGACGTGACCCTCGTCGGCGGCGGGCAGGTGGTGAGCTGCGCCCTGATCGGGCCGGAGGGCGAGCTCGACCGGGCGGAGGGCATCGTGGTGAACGGGAGAACGCGGCTGCGCCTGGGGTTCGAGCCGGACGCCGCCGGATTCATCGACCTGGCCGTCGAGGTCGAGGTCACGGACGGAGCCGATCCCGTGGGCGGGGACCTGCGGATCGAGCGGACCCTCTGCGTCCAGGACCCCACCCGGGTCCTGTATCTAGGCGATCGCGTGGCCGGCGGCGGCGCGGCGCTGGCGGACCTCGTGGGTGGCGGCTTCGAGGTGGAGGTGGCGGACGCCATGCCCACCTCCGAGGCACTGGACCGCGCCGAGCTGGTGGTCCTGGACGACCGCCCCGCGACCGCGGTACCCGAGGCGTGGCAGGAGGAGCTCGTGCGGCGGGTCTCCTCGGGCGGCGTCGGCCTGCTCGCCGCGGGCGGCGACGCGGCCTTCGGACCCGGCGGCTTCCACGACCAGCCCCTGGAGGAGATCCTCCCGGTGGAGTTCGTCCAGAAGGAGGAGAAGCGCGACCCGAGCACGACGCTCGTGGTGATCATCGACACCTCGGGCTCCATGGGCGGCAACCGCGTGCAGCTCGCCAAGGAGGTCGCGCGGCTCTCCATCCGGCGACTCCTGCCCCACGACAAGGTGGGCCTGGTGGAGTTCTACGGCGCCAAGCGCTGGGCGGTCCCGATCCAGCCCGCGTCGAACTCCATCGAGATCGAGCGCGCCCTCAACCGCCTCGACGCGGGCGGCGGCACGGTGATCCTGCCCGCCATCGAGGAGGCCTACTACGGCCTGAAGAATGTCCGCACGCGCTTCAAGCACGTGATGATCCTCACCGACGGCGGCGTGGAGACGGGCGCCTTCGAGCCGCTCCTGCGCCGCATGGCCCAGGAGGGCATGAACGTCTCCACGGTGCTGATCGGATCGGACGCCCACTCCGAGTTCCTCGTGGGGCTCGCGAACTGGGGGCAGGGGCGCTTCTACTCGGTGCCCAACCGGTTCAACCTCCCCGAGATCCTCCTCAAGCAGCCGGCGAGCGCGAAGCTCCCCGCTTACCGCCCCGGTGTCGTCCAGGTGCGCGCCCGCGGCGGCGCCGCGTGGTGGGGGGAGGTGGACCCCGAGTCGACCCCGCCGCTGGGAGGGTACGTGGAGACGCGGGCCCGGCCAGGGGCCGAGCGGGTCCTTGAGACCGCCGACGAGGGGCACCCGGTCCTCGCCTCCTGGCGCTACGGGCTGGGCCGGGTGAGCGCCATGACCACCGAGCCCACGGGGCCGGGAACCGAGCCCTGGCAGGGCTGGGACGGCTACGGCGAGCTCATGGCCCGCGCCCTCGCGCGGACCGCGTCGGACACCGCCGCCCCCTTTGCGTTCCGCCTCGACCGGGACCCCGACGGCGCCCTCCTCGTGGCGGAGCGCCG
>CBFHHK010000337.1:0-3241 GCA_965655435.1 Planctomycetota bacterium
GAGTCCGAGGCCCGGGCCAAGGACGAGATCATCCGCCGCAACGAGATCGCGGTTCAGACCGCCAAGGCGCGGGTCGAGCAGGCGCAGATCAAGCGGGCCATGGTCGTCGAGGGAGAGCTCCCGGCGCGCATGGCCAAGCTCTCCGAGGCCGTCCGGGCCGCCGGGGCCAAGCTCGCCGCGGCGGAGGCCAAGGCTGAGCAGTCCAGGCGGCGCGCTGCCCTGGACGTGGGGGTGGCCAAGAACGAGGAGGCGGAGGCGCGTAAGGCCTCGGCCAAGGCCGAGAAGGAGCGCGCCCAGCGCCGCCAGCGGCTCAAGGCGGCCAAGGAGGCTGCCGTCGAGGGGGCCGCCGAGGAGAAGACTGGGGATCCGAGTGGGGCCATCGAGAACCTCGCTGGCGATGCCTCGGTGAGCCCTTCGGGCGGTGAGGCCTCGTCGGGCGCCGCGGGCTCTGGCGACCAGTGATGCTCCAAACGTTCACGCTCTTGGTGGTCGCTGCGGCGACCTCGTTTCTGGACCCGGCGCTCGCCGGGGCCTCGGGAGGCGCCGTCCGCTCGATCCAGGAGCCGCTAGCTGCACCGCCGCTGGCTGCACCGCCGCAGGAGCGCGCAGCCGCGGCCGCGCAGGAGTCGCAGGCGATCCCTCGCTCGCTCTCCCGTGAGGAGGCCATCGTCTCGGCCAACCGCGCCATCGGCTACCTCGTGACGGAGCAGAACCCGGACGGCTCCTGGGGTGACAACGCCCCGCAGCTCTTCGAGGAGGGCTATGCCCTGAACTCCTTCAAGGCCTGGCGCATGGCGAGCCAGGCCCTGGCTTGCATGGCGCTGCGTACCGCAGAGGAGACCCCGGAGCGGCGAAGAGCGCTGGACGTCGCGGTGGACTGGCTGGTGACCACGCCCTTCCCGGCGCGCGACAGCGACTGGGATATCGACTACGTCTGGACGGCGCTCTACGGAACCGTCGCGACCATCGAGCTCCTGGAGGACCCGCGCTTTGCCGAGGACTCCCGGGTGCTCGAGCGCGCTCGATTCTTCGTGGGCGTGCTCCTGTCCCACCAGGCGACCTCTGGCGGCTGGGCGTACTACGACGACCCGCCGTTCACCAGGCAGCCCACCTGGGCCACCAGCTTCTGCACCGCGTTGGTGCTCCCGACGCTCGCCAGGGCGGGCGCTGTGGGCGTCGACGTGCCGGCGGACGTCATTCGCCGGGCGCGACGTTACCTCGACATGTGCGTGATCCCGGGCGGCGCGTACAGCTACGACCTGGATCCCGTGACGCGCATGGGCGGGGTCGAGCACATCAACCGTATCGAGGGCAGCCTCGGCCGCACCCAGGTCGGCAACTGGTGTCGACGGCTGATGGGGGACAAGCGGGTCACGGACGAGGTCCTGCGCGAGGGCCTCGCGGCCTTCTTCCGGGAGCACCGGTACCTTGACCACGCGCGGCTCCGGCCGATTCCCCATGAGGGCTTTCACGCCAATGCGGGGTACTTCTACTTCTTCGCGCACTACTACGCGGCGAAGGTGATCGCGCTGCTCCCCGAGCCGGAGCAGGAGCCCCTCCACGCGCTCCTGAGACCCCAGCTCACCAAGACACAGCGCGAGAACGGCTCCACCAGCGACTTCCTCGATACCCAGTACCTCATCAACGCGTCGACCGCCTTCATGGCGCTGTCGTTGCTCGAGGGCGTTCCCAAGCCGGTCGCGCCCAGGCCCTCCACTTCCGATGACTGACCTGCTCCAGACCGTGGACCGATGGATCCGCGACACGCTCGCGTCGGGCGGCCACCAGGAGGCCGTCGAATGGTCCGACCTCGAGGTCGCGAAGGTGTCGGCGGCAGGGCTGAGCGACGCGCAATTTGCGCAGTCCATTGCCCTCGCGAGTCGCTTCGCGCCCCGCGGTCCCCTCGCACCCTCGTCGCAGGCCTGTCAGGCCGCCGGGGACCTCTTGCCGGGGTGGAACCCCGAGCGCTGGACGGGGCTGGAGGCGGTGCGGGTGCGTCTCGTGCTCGCTCGAGCCGCGGCGGAGGATGAGACCCTCCCCAGGGCCGTCGAGGAGGCCTTTCGGTATGCGGACGAGGGGGAGCTCTGCGCGCTCTACCGGAGCCTCCAGTTTCTCCCGGAGCCCGAGCGCTTCGCCTGGCGGGCCGCAGAGGGCTGCCGTTCCAACATGATGAGCGTGTTCGAGGCCAACGGCTGTGACACCGCGTTTCCAGTGAACCACCTGGATGACATCGCCTGGCGGCAGCTGTGCGTGAAGGCCCTGTTCATCGGGGCGCCGCTCTGGCGGGTCTCTGGCTTCGATGGGCGCGTGGACGCTGAGCTCTGCCGCATGACCCTCGATCTCGTCGAGGAGCGTCGCGCTGCCGGGCGCGCCATCAGCCCGGAGCTGTGGCTCTGCCTGGAGGGCGAGCCCGACGAGCGAGCCCTGCGCGCGCTGGAGGACGAGCTCGCCGGCGACGATGAGCTCTCGAGCCGTGGCGCAGCGCTGGCGCTCGGGCGGCTCGGCTGCGACGATCGCCTCAAAGAGCTCGCCGCCTCCACCGAGGGGCCGCTCCTCGAGACCGTCCGGCTCGCCCTCGCGGGCCACCACGATCAGGCCGCCTTCGGGGCGGTCTCCATTCCCGAGGGCGCCACGCCCACCACCCCCACGGCCACCGCCGACTGACCAGCCGCTCCCCGCGCGCACCCCGATCCATGGACAAGGCACGCTTCTTCGATCCGCACGCCCACATGACGTCGCGGACCACCGACGACTACGAGCGCATGGCGGCGGCAGGGGTACGGGCGCTCATCGAGCCCGCCTTCTGGCTGGGCCAGCCGCGCACCAACGTCGGCTCCTTCATCGATTACTACGCGAGCCTGGTGGGCTGGGAGCGCTTCCGCGCCTCGCAGTTCGGCATCACCCACTACTGCGCCATCGGCCTGAACTCCAAGGAGGCCAACGACGAGGGGCTCGCCCGCGAGGTGCTGGAGATCCTCCCGCGCTTCGCCCTCAAGGAGGGCGTCGTCGCCATCGGGGAGATCGGCTACGACGAGATCACCGAGGCCGAGGAGAAGGCCTACCAGTGGCAGCTCCAGTTCGCCAAGGACCATGACATGGTCGTGATGGTTCACTCGCCGCACCGCGATAAGAAGCGCGGGATCATCCGCTCCCTCGATGTGGCGAAGGAGATCGGCATCGACATGGAGAAGCTGGTCATCGACCACAACAACGAGGAGACCGTCGAGGACGTCCTCGACGC
>CBFHHK010000338.1:0-3221 GCA_965655435.1 Planctomycetota bacterium
GACCCCGACCTGTACGTGGTGAACGACTTCGGCCGGAACCAGCTCTTCGTCAATGAGGAAGGCCGGTTCATGGACGAGGCCTCGGCCTTCGGCGTGGAGGACCAGGGAGCGGGCATGGGAGCGTCCTGGTCGGACTTTGATCGAGATGGGGACCTCGACCTGTACGTCACGAACATGTTCTCCTCGGCCGGCCGGCGGGTCGCGTTCCAGGAGGGCTTCGCGCCGGAGAGGAGCCAGGAGGAGCGAGCGGCGATCCGCCGACTGAGCCTCGGCAACAGCCTGCTGGTTCGCGAGGGGGCCCGCTTCGTCGACCGCTCCGAAGAGGCCGGCGTGCGGATGGGGCGTTGGGCCTGGGGCGCCGTGTTCACGGACCTGAACGCCGACGGCTTCGACGACCTGATCAGCCCGGCTGGGTTCCTGACCGGGCCGAAGCCGGGCGACCTCTGAAGCTCGTTCTGGCGGCGCGTGGCGCCGCAGCCCAGCTCAGGAGACGACGTCGTCGACTACGTCTCGGCGTGGGGAGAGATTGCTCGGTCCATGGAGTCGGGTGTCTCGTGGAGCGGCCACGAGCGGAACGTGGCCTGGCTACAGTCCGGGCGCGGCGAGTTCGTGGACGTCTCCGCGATCAGCGGGCTGGATCACGTGGACGACGGGCGAGTCGCGCTCCGCTGCGACTGGGATGGGGATGGAGACCTCGACCTCTGGCTGCGCTTCCGCAGCGGACCCTCGCTGCGCTTTCTCGAGAATCAATCCGACCCTGAGCGGCACCTCGCCTTCGATCCCGGGGCGCCGGGCGCGTCGGTCCTGGTCGAGACGCGTCTCCAAGGGGACGCCTTCAGGACGCTGCTCCAGACCCGCACGGCGGACGGGTACCTGGCCGGGGTCCGACCGCGGGCTGTGCTGGCCCTGCGGCCGGACGAGGAGGTGCTCGAGGTCACGGCCCTCGGGGCGCAAGGGGCCCGGGTGGTGGAGCGGCCGGAACCCCGGCCAGCGCTGGCCGCCGGCGAGCTGCAGCCCGTGGACCTGCCGGCGCGGGTCGTCCTGCGCTCGTCGCTCTCCCTTCCGGGGGAGCGGCTCCGCGAGATGGGCTTCGAGCCCGGCCGGGCGCAGCTCGTGATCGTGGAGGACCCTGACTGCGCCACGTGCCGCGAGGTCCTGCCGGCGGCGGTCACCGCCGTCGAGCTGGATGGTCGGATTGGGCTGACGCGGTTGAACACGGGGAACCCGGCCGACGGTTCAGCCGTCCGATGGGCATCGAGCACCGCAGCGCACCTTCTCGGCCCCGGAGCCGAACTTGACACACCCCTCTCCCTGTTGGTCAGTCCGGCCGGACGGCTGGAGGTCGTCCGTGTTGGGGACCTTCGGTGGGGCGAATTGTCGCGCGATGTGGAGTGGTTCGCCCTCCATCCCGTCCAGGGGGCCCTCCGGTCGTCATTTGACCCGCCGGGCGTCTCACGCTGGTTCCACGGGATGGCCCGGTCCACCGCTCCGCTGGCACAAGATCTCCTCGAGGCTGGCTTCGTATCGGAGTCAGCCCACTACTCTAAATAGCAAGGGTCACCCCGCCTCCCCAGGCACTCTTCCATCCACCCTCCCATGAAGCTAGATCCCACCCTCCTGTCGGCGGCGCTCGCGCCCGTGTTCACCTCCCTCTGCGCGGCACAGTCCACTGACTGGGCATCGTTCGTGCGGGAGGACTCGCGCGTCAGCGCGCCCAGTGCGCTCGTCCTCCAGGACAGCCAGGAAAAAGACATGGCATGGGGGGACTTCGACCGGGACGGGTGGACCGACCTGCTCGTGGTTCGCAAGCAGCCCTTCACCACGCAGGGCCGGTATCGCAACGTCCTCCTGATGAACGAGTCAGGGACCCTGACCGAGCGGACCAGCCAGTACGCCTCCGCGTCCTCGGTGTCGGGTGACCAGGGGTTCCTGACTCCGACGAACGATCGTGACGTGGCTGTGGGCGACCTCGATGGCGACGGGTGGCTCGACTTCGTCACCGCCACGACGTTCTCGCCGGGGCAGCCGAAGCACATCTCGCACCCCCGTGTCTACATGAACCTGGGGGAGGTCAACGGTCAGTGGCAGGGCTTCTTCTACGACGAGGCGCGCATCCCGGACTGGGGGACCTACCCCAACATGTGCGGCGTCGCGATCGGCGAAGTGACCGGGGACGGCTTCCCGGAGATCTACTTCAGCCACTACGAGCAGCAGGCCCAGGTGGACCTCAACGACCGCCTCCTCATCAACGACGGGAGCGGGTTCTTCACCGATGAGAGCTCGGCGCGGATGACGACGGCCATGCGCTCGTCGTCCTTCGGCACGTCCGCCACCATCGAGGACATGAACCTGGACGGGGCCAACGACGTGATCAGCGTCTCGGGGTCCGGCGCCACGGGGGGCCTGACCCGGTCTTCGATCGCGTACAACAACCCGAACAACGAGGGCTTCTTCAACATCCTCCAGGAGCCCTACAACGGCGCGCCTTACCACGTGGCCGTGGGGGACCTCAACAGCGACGGGCTGCCGGACCTCATCCTCAGCGATGACGCTGACGACCGCTATCTGCTCAACCAGGGCAACGACCCGTTCGGGCGAGTGAACTGGGGTCCCGCGAACACCTTCGCGACGGACGACGGCTTCGGCAGCAACAACCTGATCGTCGACCTGAACGGCGACGAGTTCCCCGAGGCGATCATCTGCGACGTTGACGTCGACATCTCCGGGTGCAACCGCCGCCTTCACATCTATCACAACCGTGGCGGGACCATCGGCGGGACCGTCACCCTGCGCGAGGAACGGTCGGGCAGCACTTTCGGTGCGAACGGTCTCCCCGAGCTTGAGGGGGTGCACGACGTGGCGCCCATCGACATCGATAACGACGGCGACCTCGACCTGGTCATCGGCCGCTGCAACGGGACGCGGGTGTACATGAACCAGCGGGACCTGCTCGGCTCTGACTACTGCCAGGACGCCAACGGCAACTCCAGCGGCGTCCCCGCGGACATCAGCGCGGTCGGCAGCCCCGTGCTGGAGGACAACGACGTCACGCTCATCTGTGATGACATGCCGGTGAACACGTTCGGCTTCTTCCTCGCGAGCAGGACGCGCGGCTTCCTCCCGAACCCGGGCGGGAGCCTGGGCGACCTCTGCATCCTCGGCGACATCGGCCGCTACGTCGCGCCGGGCCAGATCCTGAACTCAGGGGCCACTGGGACGAT
>CBFHHK010000339.1:0-3214 GCA_965655435.1 Planctomycetota bacterium
CCCCACCAAGGCTCGACATGGCGCGGCAACGACACGGCGCGATCGGAGCACAGCAAGGGCCCCCAGGGCCCTTTGGAGCTCCATCGCGCCGGGGCGGGACCGCGCGGGCGATCGCCCTCTCCAGAGCGCGGTCCTCCTCAAGCACCACGGAACCAGACCTCACCCGGTGGGTCGCCCCACCGCCGCCGGCCTGGGCTGCGAGTCTCTCGCGTGGAGTCTCGGCCGCAATGCCTCTACCGCGGAGTCTCTCGCGCGAACGGCTGACTCGGGGGCTCCGGCGCCGCCTCGAGCCACCTCCCGGGGAGGGAGGTGGTTACCCCACCAGGACTCGAACCTGGAACGTCTGTACCAAAAACAGATGTGTTGCCAATTACACCATGGGGTAACGGGTAACCAGCGAGGCCCGAGGGCGCTCGACAGGTTGGCGGCGAAGAGAATAGCAGCGTCTGGCTCCGATGCCAGCCCGTGCCCCGCGAGTTTCCGCACACGGGGCAAGCGAGGGGGCCAACCTTGGCGGCGCAGGGACCGTTCGCCGCGCGCCTTGGCGGGCTGCTCGCCAGCCTCAGGATGAGGAGACAGCCCCGGGGTGAGGAGATGGACCCCGGGTTAGGAGACGGGCCCCTGGGTGAGGAGACGGGCCGCTGGGCGTCACGGGGTCGCCCGGCGCCCCTGAGGACGCTCTGCGGAGAGTGGGAGCCCTCCAGCAGCCCCTCAGAGTCGCGGAGAGGCCCCTTGCGCCCGCAGACGCGCCAGCCGCAGCAGGTGCGCCAGGGCGCGATTCGCCGCCCAGCGGCGCACCCTTGCCCGGCCCAGGGGGGGCCAGCGCCGCTCCTCGGCCTCGATCGTCGGCGCCCCGCCTCCACCGTCCCGACTCGCGATCCCGAACCAGACGAGGCCCACGGGCTTCTCCTCCGTCCCGCCGCCAGGGCCGGCGATCCCGGTGATGGAGATGGCGAGCTCGGCCCCTGAGCGCTCGAGAGCCCCCTGGGCCATGGCCCTCGCGCAGGCCTCGGAGACGGCCCCGTGCTCCCGCAACACCGCCGCGGGCACCCCGAGTTCCGACTCCTTCGCCTCGTTGGCGTAGGTCACGAACGAGCGTGCGAAGACCGCGCTGACCCCAGGCGCGCCCGTGAGCGACGCGGCAACCAGGCCGCCGGTGCAGGACTCCGCGAGGCTGAAGCTCACGCCGAGGCGCTGGAGTTCCCCCCCCACGAAGGCGCCCAGGTCCTCCACGCGCTCCGCGAGGTAACGCTCGGGGAAGAGCGCCCGCAAGCCCTCGATGCGCTCCTGAGCCATGGAAGCGGCCTCCTCCGGGGTCTCAGCCGTGGCCACCGCGCGGGTGGTCAGGATGCCTTCCTTGACGGTCACGCCCACCAGCGGGTTGGCGCCGCGCTCCAGCCACGCCCCCGCGGCCTCGGCGAAGGTGCTCTCCGGGAGATCCACGAAGGCGGCGGACGCCCGCGCCCGGTGCAGCTCGTCGGGGCGGTTCTCCTCGAGCCACGGCTCCACCTCGGCGCCGAAGACGCCCTGCAGCTCGCGGGGCGGGCCGGGGAGCACGATGACCCCCGCGCCGAGGGGGTGCCCGCACCGGAACCCCGGCGCCGTCCCGAAGGCGTTCGGCACCCGCGTGGCGCCCTCGGGCATGAGGGCCTGCCGGCGGTTGTTCTGGAGCATCTCTCGGCCCGCGCGCGTGAACCACGCCTCGATCTCCTCGACCGCGTCAGGGCACTCCTCGAGGGGCGCGCCGACCGAGCCGGCGACGCCGTGACGGGTGACGTCATCGAGGGTCGGGCCGAGGCCTCCGCTCACGAACACCAGGGCGCAGCTTGCCGCGAGCGCGTCCACGGCGCCGGCGATGTGCTCCTCGTCATCCCCCACGACGATCACCCTCTCGACCCGCCGCCCGAACTCCGCCATGCGGCTCGCCAGGTAAGGGCCGTTCAGATCCGGGTGGGCTCCTGCGAGCAGCTCGTCGCCCACAGAGACGATCCCGACGGAGGAGGGCGCCGGGCCGGCGGGAGGGACCATCGAGGCGCTCAAGCTGCGGCTCCGCCATCAGCCAGGTCCAGGTCCGAGGACTCCGGTTCCTTCCACGCGGCACGCGAGATCCAGTAGCCGATCTCCCAGAGCAGGACCGCCGGGCCAGCCAGCATGACCTGCGTGACCGGGTCGGGGGGGGTCAACACGGCGGCGACGATCAAGGTGATCACGATCATGTGACCGCGCAGCTTCGCGTAGGTCGAGGGGTGCACGACCCCCATGCGGCTCAGGGCGAACTGGAAGATCGGAAGCTGGAAGACCAACCCCAGCGCCAGGGCCAGGCCCTTGAGGAACTGCATGTACTGGTCGAGCTCCATCGTCCGGTTGATGTTGTCCAGTCCGAGGTCCTGGCCCTGGAGCGTGTAGAGGGCCATGGGAACCAGGGCGAAGTACCCGAAGGACACGCCCGACACGAACAGCAAGAGGCTGGCGGGGAAGTAGGTGTAGACGACTTTCTTCTCGGCCTTGTAGAGGCCCGCCGCCACGAACATCCAGATCTCCCACAGCAGGAACGGCCCCCCGATGATGAGGGACAGCCAGAAGCACGCCTTGAGCTTCACGAAGAACGGACCGCCAGCCTTGAAGCTGGTGGGGCTCTTCTCCATCTCCTCTCCCGAGACGAGCCGCTCCATCTTCGGCGTGCGAAAGAAGCTGCTCCATTTCGGGGAGGGCGGCGCTGGCGACGGTGAGAGCTCCCCCAGGGTCGGCAGCGCCCGGAACGGTTGAGCGCTCGCCCACAGGGCCAGATCCGCCATGAAGGCCTCCTCGACCTGCGCCCGCCGGATCGGTACGAGCTCGTCATTCAGTCGCTGCGCGCAGTCGACGTAGGGCTTCTGGATGAAGTGAATCACCTCCACGCGGAACGCGTAGAGGATGGAGAACACCGTCACCAGCACCGCCGTGGAGCGAATCAGGCGCACCCGCAGCTCATCGAGGTGCTCCCCGAGGGTCATCCTCGTGTCCTCGACCGGATCGTGTTCGCGCGGGTCCATGGTGGCCTCCAGCGGCCTTCAAGCAGGGCCGCTGACCGGAGCGGAGATGCTCGGCTTTCTGCCCGTGGAGCGCCAGCGCTCCGGTCGGATAATCGCGCTGCGCCGCATCACCGCGGGCGCCAGGGGCGCCCGCCTCGGCGCGCCCGACTCGGCGCGCCCGGCTCGGCGCGCTCGCGGGGCAT
>CBFHHK010000340.1:0-3211 GCA_965655435.1 Planctomycetota bacterium
CAGCGGCAGTCCCCATCGGCGGGCCCCAGCGGCAGTCCCCATCGGCGGGCCCCAGCGGCGGGCTCCAGCCTTCGGGCGGACCGCCACAACAGCCGGGGGGAAGACCACCCAAGAGGAAGGGTGGTCGGGGTGAGAGGATTCGAACCTCCGACCTCTGCGTCCCGAACGCAGCGCTCTACCAAGCTGAGCCACACCCCGACTGGGCGAGGAATGTAGGGACGCCGGGGCAGGAGGTCAACCTCCGTCAGCCCGCACCTCGCCCCAGGGGCGCAGGATGGCTCAGAACCTTACTTTCCGAGGTCCACGAAGACCCCGCCGTTCTTCACGGCCAGGCTCCTCATGAAGCCCTTGTCGAAGTTGCCGATGGCGATGGTGTGCAGGACGACCTTCCGGAGGAGGTTCCCCTCGGTGATCCGGTCCAGGATCTCGCGGGTCTCGATGTACTTGCCGAAGGTGGGCCTGCCGTCGGAGAGGAAGAAGACGGTGTCCACCTCGACGGTGTAGCGCTCCTTGGAGCCCGACTTGGGGGCCCGCGACTTTCCGTCCTCGATCCCGAGCGCCTCGGCCAGCGCGCCATAGGTGTTCGTCTTGCCCGCCGAGAGGTCCGGCCCGGCCCCGAGCCCTCCGAGGGGCAGGTCCAGCTGGCTGTTGCCCCCGAGGGGCTCCAGGTTCTTCACGAAGTCCAGGGCGCTGGACTTGTTGACGACGTTGGCTGGCACGAGCTTCTTCTTCCAGCGCTTCGTGCCCGTGGCGAACGAGATGATCCCGAACTTCACGTAGGGCTCGAGCCCCTCGATGGTCCGGGCCAGCTCGGTCTTCACGATGTCCATGCGCGCCCAGGACGGGTAGTCACCGTCCTGGAATTGCTCGCGGTCCACCACGAGGTCCTCCATCGAGCCGGACACGTCGATCACGAAGAGGATCGAGCGGCTCGGCGTCTCGACCCCGACGAAGTTCGACGCGTTCTGGATGCTGTACTTCTGGTTGGTCTTCGCTCGGGCCTCCTCGAGCGCCTTCATCTCCTCGTCGGTCGGGATCTCGTAGCGGTCGCCGTAGCTGTTCCAGAAGCGCTCCCAGAGCTCGAGCCGCATGCCGTAGGCCTTGCCGGTGAGCTTGGTCAGGGAGTCCGCAGCGTCCACCTGCAGCCGTCCCTCCTCGCTCTTGTAGCGCTCGATCAGGATCGGGATGGACGAGGTGCGTCGCACCTTCCCGAGCGCGGCGATCGCGGACGCTCGCACCTGCCAGGTCTCGTCGTCGATCAGGGCAGCACCGAGGACGGCCGCACCCTCGGCGCCCAGCGCCGCGAGGGAGTCAAGCACCGCGCAGCGGACGGCCGGCTCCTCGTCTCCTCCCAGCGGGGCGATCACCGGGACCACGGCGGGATCGCCGCCAGCGGCGAGGGCGAGCACCGCCATCCGCCGCACTGCCCACCCGCGGTCCTCCAAGGCCTCGACCACGGGCTCGCCCAGGGCGGTGTACTTGCCCGCGCGCATGGCCTCGAGCAGCCCCAGTCGAACGGGCTCCTTCTTCTCCTTCTCCATCCGGGCGATGAGGGCGTCCACCGGCGGCCGCGTCTCGAAGCTCGCCAGCACGCGAGCCGCGGCCCGCCGGACCTCGGGCTCCTTGTCCCCCAGCACGGGCACGAGCACCTCCACCACGCCGGAGGTCTCGGCCCCGAGGAGCGCGAGCACGGCCTCAGTGCGGGCGTCAGGGTCCTTGTACTTGCGGAAGTACTTCTTGAACTCCTTGACGATCTCCTCGTCCTGCAAGCACCAGGCGGCTGGCGCCGAGCTCTTGGATAGGGAGGCAGCAGGCGCCGCCGAAGTAGCAGAGCTGAGGCCAAGCACGGCGACGAGAGCGGCGATCGAGATTCGGATCATGGCGTGGGGAGGACGCAGGGTGAGGAGGCACGAGCGCCTTGGGTAGAGCTTAGTCCCCGGGTGCAGCCTGGCTACGCCCTGTTGGCCGGCCCCCGCCCGGCAGGTCCAAAAACCCGGCAGGTCCAAGAACCCGGCAGCTTCAGAATCTCGCCCGCTCCAAGAGTTCGGCAGCTGGGGAGACCCGGCAGACCCAGAGGCCCCGGCAGGCCCAGGTTCTTCGGCGAGCCCAGGATCTCCCGCAGGCCAGGCGCCCCGCCCCTCGTGGAAACGAAGAGGGGCCGCCGGAGGTGAATCACGGCGGCCCCTCTGCCAGGCCTGGCATGGCGACGATCATCGTCGCTCTCAGGCCGGGCCCCTCATCGAGGCCCGACCCGGCGGAGCCGTCCACCCCGGCCATCGGCCGCCTCGGTGACGTCGTCGCTCTCCAGGGTGCTCCTGGCGCCCTCGTCCATCAGCAGGGTGACGCGGCTGCCATTCCTCGAAACGAGGTGGCCGTAGAACACCCCGCCACTGGTCTTCACCTTGACCCTCTTCAGGCCGGCGGTGGAGGTCGAACTGGAGGGGTCTCGAAGCTCTGCCCGGTCGTCCGCGAGGCGATCGACCCGATCGGCCCGGCGGGCGTCGACGGCCATGCGCCCCATCTTGGTGTCGAGCATGATCTTGCCCTGACCGACCGAGTGCAGCCGGCCCTCGAAGGCCTCGCCCCCGTTCAGCACGACACGGACATGACCGACGTTCGGCGTGAAGATCATGTTCTGAGCGTCGAACTCCCGGCTCGGTACGCTCTTGAAGCGCCAGTAGCGCTCGTCCTCGATGCGCTCGAGGACCCGACGACGACGCCGGGTGGGCGCCTCCTCGGCGACGCTCCCCACGATCTCGATCTCTTGTTCCGGGACCGTCGGACCCGTCTCCACGTCCTCGAAGTCGACCGCCACGCTGCCCTCATCTGCGGCGACAGGGATCGATGCGGCCACCTCGGGGAGCGCCTGCCCGACGTCCGCTGCGGTGAGGGCCGAGGAGGAGTCAGCGAACAGATCCGCCACCAGGTCAGGCGAGGGCGGCAGCAGGACGGGGGCAAACTCGGGAAGGGCCGGCCCCATCATCGCGACGGCGACCTCCGGCTCCGCATCCACACCCTCACCCTGAAGCTCGGGCGCGTCGTCCATCTCGACCTCGCTCCCCGGCTCTGAGGCTTCAGCGTCCGCGAGCAGCTCCACCTGGTCGTCGCCGGCATCCGGAGAGGCCTCCGCGGCGCTGGTGTCGGCGACAGCCTCGCCCTGCACGAGACTCTCCCCGATGGGGTCCGCCTCCACGGAGCCCGTGGACGGCTC
>CBFHHK010000341.1:0-2407 GCA_965655435.1 Planctomycetota bacterium
GTGTCCTGGAGTAACGCCGGGTGAAGCATGGTCATGTGCATC
The DNA here is from genome assembly GCA_965655435.1 of Planctomycetota bacterium. Taxonomy (GTDB): domain Bacteria; phylum Planctomycetota; class UBA1135; order UBA1135; genus Saltatorellus. The sequence goes on from CBFHHK010000341.1 coordinate 43, forward strand.
CTCGAGAGTTCTTGGCCGGTAGGAACTAGCCGCGGGGGGCCAGGATCGCTGCGCTCGCAGTGAAGCCGTGGAGGAAGGGGCGGCCGCCCACGGGGCCGATCTCGCCGTTGGCGGCGAAGCCCGCGAGGGGGAAGCCTGGGCCGAAGGTCGCCTCGATGGCGGCGGCGTCGTGGTGGGGGCGGCCGAACATCCCCTGGCCGCGGCCGCCGCAGGTGAACAGGAGCCCGCCGGAGGCCTGCCCCATGGACTCCAGCCCGGCCACCTCGAGGACGGAGGCCAGCTCGGCCTCGGCCGAGGCGCCGTCCCGCACCATGAACTGGAACGTGGTCCCGTTCCGGAAGCCGCCGTCTGCGACCGCGATGGCGTGACGCTGGGGGTCGAGGCCCATGATGTTCCGCACCAGCAGGTCGCCGGGGCGGAACGAGGAGCGCGCGGCGTCCACGGCGCGCCCGATGAAGGCGCCCTTCTGGAAGAGCTCGCGCTCGCTCTCGTCCAGGGACTCGAGCACCTCGAAGAGGACCTTGGCGGCCGGCTGACCGCGGAGCTCGAAGATGGCGTTGCCCTCGACCCGGGTGGCGACCAGGGGCGGCCCGATCGGGCGGCAGCCCTGGCTCACGGCGCTCACCACCCGCGTGCCCCCCTTGAGCAGCACGGCGACCGCGCCGGAGTTCACCGGGTCTGCGCCGGCATAGAGGATGTTCTGGCCCGGCGCGATACCGCCGCTCGCCAGCCCCCCGGTCACCGACAGCCCGGGCTGGGTCTCGGCCAGGTCGTCGAGGAGCGTGGGGACGGGGAAGGTGAAGGGGTCGGCCATGATGATGGCCGAGGTGCGCTCGGGGTCGTCGATGGGGAGCGCGTCGGCGTCCCAGCCGCCTTCGCCAGGGGGGGCGAGGCGGATGACCTCGACCTCCGTGTCAGGCAAGCGGGCGGCCAAGACCGAGAGCCCTGGCCGCTGCTCGAGCTCCTTGCCGGTGCCCGCGGTCCAGGCGCCCGTACAGCCCGCGGCCTCGGCCGCTCCCGTGGTCTCGACGAGCTCCGCGGCCACGCGGGCCAGGTCGCCACCGTGGTGGTGCGTCGTGAAGGCGAAGAGCAGGTCGGGCTGGGCGCCATCGAGCCGCGCGTCAATCTCGCCGGAGACCTCGGCCACGGCCGCGTCGAGGTCATCGAGACTCGAGACGGCCGAGGCGCAGCGGAGGGTGGTGGAGTCCGTCTGCATGCCCCGAGGCCTAGTGGAGCTTCTCGACGTCGCCGAGGGATCGCCAGCCCGCCACGAGGCTCGCGGCGAAGTTGTGGTCCCTTGCCTTCACTGCCACGCCGTAGGTGGCGGTGGACCGGACCCACTGCTCGCGGTCATCCTCGCTGCCCTGGTCCGCGCCCCAGGTGTCGACGTCGTGCATGACGACCTCGAAGCCGTTGGACTCGTCGAAGCGACCGATGACCGCACTCCCGTCCTTGCACTCCACGACGAGATTCATTCCGTGCGGTGCGTTCATGATGTTGTCATTCATCTCGTCCGCCATTGTAGGACGGTCCGCGGCCGGTTGGTCGGCTATCCTTATCTGCCGATGAAGCCCTCTGAAGTGATCTGGATGGACGGCGAATTGATCCCTTGGGGTCAGGCGCAAATCCATGTTCTGTCCCACAGCCTCCATTACGGCAACGCGGTCTTCGAGGGCATGCGGGCTTACGCCACACCCGGCGGCCCGGCGCTCCTGCGGCTGAGGGAGCACGTCCGACGGATGTTCCGCTCCTGCGCCGTGCTCGACATGGAGGTCCCGTTCTCGCCGGAGGTGGTGGAGCAGGCGGTGATCGACACCGTGCGCCGGAACGGACACGAGTCCTGCTATATCCGGCCGCTGGTCTTCCGCGGGGCCGGACCGCTCGGCGTGCTGCCCAAGGGGAACCCGATCCAGCTGATCATCGCCACCTGGGAGTGGGACTCGCTCCACGGCAACGAGGCGGTGGAGTCCGGCGTGGACGTGTGCTTCAGCTCCTGGCGCCGGATGGCGCCGGGGACGCACCCCTCCATGGCCAAGGCCTCCGGCAACTACCTCAACTCCCAGCTCGTCATCCAGGAGGCCGTGCGCAACGGCTACGCGGAGGGCCTGGTGCTCGACGTGGACGGGTACCTCTCGGAGGGCAGCGGTGAGAACCTCTTCCTGGTCCAGGACGGCGCCATCGTCACCCCGCCCATCGGCAACTCCATCCTCGAGGGCATCACGCGGGACATGGTGATCCAGCTCGCCCGCGAGATGGGCCTCGAGCTCCGGGAGCGGCGGATCCCACGCGAGGCGATCTTCTTCGCCGAGGAGCTGTTCATGACCGGGACCGCCGCCGAGATCACGCCGGTGCGCAGCGTCGACCG
>CBFHHK010000341.1:2414-3204 GCA_965655435.1 Planctomycetota bacterium
CGCGAGGCGATCTTCTTCGCCGAGGAGCTGTTCATGACCGGGACCGCCGCCGAGATCACGCCGGTGCGCAGCGTCGACCGCAGGCCCATGGAGGGCGGCGCTCCGGGGCCGGTGACCAAGAGGCTCCAGGAGGCGTTCTTCTCCATCGTCGAGGGCCGGGTGCCGGACCGTCACGGCTGGCTGACGCACACGCGTGAGGCGTCGTCGTGAGCGCGATCCCGAGGGTGTGCGTGGACGGCGCGCCGCTCCTGGCGGCGGCCGAGGTCGAGGCCATGCGGGCGGAGCTGGGCCCCGGCTGGGAGCTCAAGGGGCTCTCGATCGAGCTCCAGGTGAGCCTGGCAGACTTCGCGGCCGCCCTGGCGGCGCTCAACGCGCTGGCGGAGGTCGCCGAGGAGCAGAACCACCACCCGGACCTCGGGATCAGCGACTACCGACGGCTGACGGTCTCCCTCACGACCCACGACGCGGGCGGACTGACGGCGAATGACTTCGTGGTCGCGCGCCAGGCGGAAGGCGTGCTCGCGGCTGAGACCTAGGGCCAGAGGGGCTCCATCAGCTCCGCCTCGTAGGCGCGCAGCTCGGCCATCAGCTCCGCCACGACGGCCGGGTGCTCTGCCGCGACGTCCTCGGCTTCGGAGGCGTCCGTGAGCAGGTCGAAGAGCTGCGGGTCCTTGGAGCGGTCGTTGAGCAGGAGCTTCCAGCGGCCGCGACGGGCGGCGATGGGGCCTGCGCTTCCGCTGCGCCGCCAGAAGAGCGAGCGCTCGGCCAACGGACCGTCGGCGCGGCCCCG
>CBFHHK010000342.1:0-3188 GCA_965655435.1 Planctomycetota bacterium
CTTCGCAGCCCTCCGTCGGGCTCCGCACATTCGGGGGCCATGACCTCCAGCGCCCCATAGGATGGGACCTGCCCTGCCCTTCCCTCCACATGCCCCAACGCAGCCCGATCGGCCGCCCCCAGACATGACCTGCACCGCACGCCCCAAGCGCCGCTCGCGACCCCTCCTGGTCTTCCCTGCCCTGGCCCTCGCCTACGGCGTGATCGCCCTCACGGCCAACCTGCACCTCGCGCCGCACTCGGACGCCCGCGCCCTCGCCCAGGACGAGCTCCCGGACCCGGACGGGAAGCCCGCAGACATGTCCAAGCCGGTCCAGGTCTACATCCTCCTGGGCCAGTCCAACATGCTCGGCGCCGGCAAGGTGAAGGGCGAGGAGGGGTCCCTGAGGTTCGCCGTGGAGACCAAGGGGCTCTACCCCTACCTGGTGGACGACGCCGGGGCCTGGACCACTCGCAAGGACGTCCGCCACGTCCGCGTCATGGGGAGCGGCACCGGCGGCTCGCGCCAGTTCAACAACGAGTTCATGACCGTCACCGGCGGCAAGATCGGGCCCGAGTACGGCATCGGGCACCACCTCGGCCACGCGACGGAGGCGCCCGTCATGGTCCTGAAGAGCTGCATCGGCAACCGCTCCCTGGGCTGGGACCTGCTCCCGCCGGGGTCGGAGCGGTACGAGATCGACGGCAAGGTCTACGCCGGCTACAAGGACTCGCCGGACGTCTGGGACAAGGGCACCGAGCCCGAGCGGATCAACTGGTACGCCGGGATGCAGTACGACGGCGACGTGGCCCGGGCCAAGAAGGTGCTCGAGGACCTCGACAAGTACTACCCCGGCGCGAAGGAGTACGAGGTGGCGGGCTTCTTCTGGTGGCAGGGCGACAAGGACCGCTACAAGGACGCCCACGCCAGCAAGTACGAGGAGAACCTCGTGCGGCTCATCGGCCAGCTCCGCGCAGACTTCGACGCGCCGAAGGCCAAGTTCATCATCGCCACCCTCGGCCAGACCGAGAAGGGAGCCGACGGCAACGAGGGCAAGATCATCGAGGCCATGCTCAACGTGGACGGAGCTTCCGGCAAGCACCCCGACTTCAAGGGCAGCGTGGCCACGGTCTACACCCACCCCCTCTCCAAGGGCGGCGCCTCCAACGGGCACTACGGCGGGAACGCCGAGACCTACATGAACGTCGGCGAGGCCATGGGCCGCGCCATGGTCGAGCTCAACGAGGACTAGCGTCCGCGCTCAGGACGGGCGGGCGCCTCAGGCCTGCCCGTCGTCCTCGAGGCCGCTCACGCCGCGTAGGACGTCCAGGTCGTCCTCGTGGCTGTGGGTGAAGCCCATGGCGCGCTCGGCCGCGACCGTCTCGGCGGTCCGGAAGGCGATGACGTAGGCGCGTCGCCAGCGTTCGCTGACGTTCCCGCCGGAGCCATGGACGACTCGCTCGCGGAACGCGAGCGCCTCGCCCCGCCGGAGCGGCGCCTCGATGATCGCGGGATCCCCGTCCTCCACGTCCGCCACCAGCGTGTGCGACTCGTCCCGGTCCCCCGTGAGGGGCCGGTGCGGGCGCAGCTCGGGCTCGAGGTGGCTCCCCTTCACGAAGCGCAGGCACCCGTTGCTCGCGTCGACGTCGTCCAGCGCCAGCCAGAGGGTGACCGTCTCAGGGGACGGCGTCGCCGGCCAGTAGGCCAGGTCCTGGTGCCAGTGGAACACCGCCTTGGGGTGCCCCGGCGGCTTCGCCACCAGCTGGTCGTAGTCCAGGGTCGTGGCGGCAGGGAGCAACCCGGCGGCCACCTCGGCCGCCACCTCCTCCCAAGCGTTCCCCGCGAAGGCGGGGTGGTGCCGACGGGGCAGCATCACATTCACCACGTCGAAGTCCTCCGGCGCTCCCCCGTAGTCCCCCGCCATGTCGCAGTAGTCCCGGCCGGGAACGGGGATCCCCCCCCGCACGAACCGCATGTACGTCGCCGCCAACTCATCGAGCTGTGCGTCATCCAGGAGCTTTGGAATCCGCACGAACCCGTCCCGCCCGAAGCGCTGGCGGAGGTCATCGAGGTCGAGGTCGAGCATGCCCCCAGCCTATCAGGCCGCCCCTGCGGTTCTCGGGACCCCCTCGTGGGCCGCAGCGGCTCGCCAACCGCGCGCCCCTGAGAGCCCCTGAGCGCGTCCACCACGCCACGAACCACTCGCCACCTTCTCGCGGCACTCACACGCCTCGCCGCACGCGCGGCGCCGAGGTTGATCTTCATCACCTCAGGCGCGCTGTTCCCGTCCGGTTCGGAGAAGAGCGGCTGCCTTGCGGGATCCCCGTTACACGTGGGGGCTCACAGGAACGTCACCGCCACCGCGTCCGTGAAGTTGGAGGTCAGCGTCGGATTGGCATCTCGGTGCCAGAGTTGGAAGTACCACGTGGAGAACATCGACGCGGCAACGAGGCCTGTGGGGGTCGGCATCGCGGCGAGGTCAATGGGCAGCGCAACGGCTCCGATGGTTCCGGAGTTCACGATCTGCCCGGGGCCGACATAGCGCCCGACAGAGCCCCTCACGCACAGGGTCCCCTGGCTGTATCTGACCGGGTTGATCGACGCAGGTGTCTGCGAGGTGATGAAGAAGCCGAAGGACTGAAGCGGGAGCTGGCACGCTGTCAGCGTCACGTCGTTCTGGGAGATCAGATCCGACCCGAAGATCGTCAGACGACCAGGGAGGCCGGACGAGTTCGCTGAGGCCGTGCAGTAGCGACGACCGATCAGCTCGCAGCTGTCCGGAACGCCGTTGCCATTGACGTCCGACGCGCGTCCGCTGCTGATGTCGCACTCGTCCAAAGTTCCGTTGGCGTTGCAGTCCAGGCTGGTGCCTGAGCTGAGTTCCACGGAGTCGTTGACGCCATTCCCATTGCAGTCCACGAACGTGCGGTTCTCGTACCACGCGATCTTGTCGTCGACGGCGCTCGCAGACAGCACGTCCGCGTCCCCGTCCCCGTCCAGGTCGGTGGCGTAGACCGACCTGGCACCGGTCGCGCTCGTCGTGATCACCTGCTGGGCACCAAAACGGACCGGTACGCCGCCGCCCTGGTTCTCGTACCACGCGATCTTGTGGTCACTGCTGCTGGCGGACAGCACGTCCGCGTCCCCGTCCCCGTCCAGGTCGGTGGCGTAGACCGACCTGGCACCGACCGCGCTCGTCGTGATCACCT
>CBFHHK010000343.1:0-3180 GCA_965655435.1 Planctomycetota bacterium
CCCCCCTCTATCGGGTCGACCCAGGATGCCCCAAGTGCCCGAGCTCTTCCCGGTGATGGGCGAGCGCGGCGGCCACCTGATCCATGGAGTCCCCGCCGTACTTCTCCAGGAAGGCCTCCGCGAGGGTCAGCGCGACCATTGCCTCCCCCACCACCGAGCAGGCGGGCACGGAGGTGACGTCCGAGCGCTGGTAGGTGGCCTCGACCGCTTCCCCCGTGTGGAGGTCCACCGAGGGCATACCCTGGCGGATCGAGGGGATCGGCTTCATGGCGGCCCGAACCACGAGGGGCTCCCCCGTGGACATCCCCCCCTCCAGCCCGCCAGCCCGATTGGTCGCCCTGGCGAAGGCCTCGCCCCCGTCTCCAGGCAGGATTCCATCGTGCACGGCGCTCCCACGCCGCTCGGCCACCTCCATCCCGAGCCCGAACTCGACGCCCTTGATGGCAGGAATCGAGAACAAGGCCCCGCCCAGACGTGCCGTCAAGCGCTCTGGCCCGCTCGCACAGGATCCCAGGCCAGGGGGGAGCCCCACGGCTCGCACCTCGAAGGTCCCGCCCAGGCTGTCCTTGGCCTCGCGAGCCTGATCCACCGCCTCCCGCATGGCCCCGTCCGAAGCAGGGTCCAGGCTGAGAAACTCCGACGACGCGCGCACCTCCGACCTGCGACTCCCCGCCGCACTCCAGGCCGCCTGGTCACAATGGACACCGCCGAGCCCGGTCAAGAAGCCGAAGACCTCGACCCCGAAGGCCTCGATCACCTGCCGGGCGATGGCCGCCGCTGCGACCCGCGCGGCCGTCTCCCGGGCGCTGGCCCGCTCGAGAACCGCCCTCGGGTCCCTGTGCCCCCACTTCTGGCACCCCGCGAGGTCCGCGTGTCCCGGCCTGGGATTCGTGGGCGTGGGCAGCCGCTCGATGACGGAGTCCTTGTTCTTCACCGCGAACGCGATGGGCGCCCCGATGGTCACGCCCCCCTTCCAGCCGGAGAGGATCTCCACCCGATCGGTCTCGATCCGCATGCGGCCGCCGCGGCCGTAGCCGAGCTGGCGCCGGGCCAGCTCGGCGTCCACCCGCTCCACATCGAGCTGAAGCCCCGCGGGCACGCCCTCCACGATGCCGATCAGCGTCGGCCCATGGGACTCACCGGCCGTGCGCCATTGCAGTCGCGTCAACGTCGTGCTCCTCGGGTCAGGGGTTGGGGCTCAGGAACCAGGGGTGATCTCGATCCACCCGTCGTCGTCATCGTCGTCCTCGGCGGGCGCCGCACCACCCCCGGACTGGCTTTCCTCGGGCGACGCCGCCGGAGCCTTCTCCGGTCGAGGCACCTCGATGTCCCCGAGGTCCGCCGACGCGCCCCCATCGGCCACTCCTGCCCCCAGAGCATGGTCAATCGCGGCCTCCAGGTCGGTGAACTCGAAGGGCTTCGCGAGGGTCCCGACCACCTCGGGAAGCGCGGTCAGCGCGGCCTTGATGGCCGCGTCGAGGTAGCCGGAGACCACCAGCGTGCGCGGCAGGATCCCATCCGCCCGCAGACGCGGGAGCTCCTGCACGGCCGACTCCGCGCCAAGGTCCACGTCGGACACCAGGAGGTCCGGCGCCCCTTCGGCGAGGCGCTCCCGCGCCTCCACGAAGGAGCCCGCGGTGCGCACCTCGAAGCCGCGCTGGGACAGGAACCACGTGAGCAGCTCGACGATCCGAGCGTCGTTGTCCACCAGCAGGAGGCTCGCGCGCACGGCCTCGGAGCCCGCAGCCGCACCTTCGGCCGGATCGGCTCTGTCGGCCGGCTCAGCTCTGTCGGCCGGCTCAGCTCCTTCGGCCGGATGAACTCCATCGCCCGGATGGACTCCGTCGCCCGGATGAACTCCGTCGGCCGGCTGGGTCGCGGCGACCCGGCTCGAAGCTACCGGGCTCGCCTCGGCCCGCGGTGTGGCCGCAGGGTCCCAACTCGCCCCATCTCCGCTCGTCTGCCCGGCCTCCTGGGAATCCATGGCCCGAGGCTACCGAACCGAAGCCGCAGGATCCCCATCCCCCACGATCTGTCTCCGCCACTCCTCCAACCGCTCGAGTGATCGTCGCTCCCTCCTCGCCATCCGCTGCTGCTCCTGATCCGGGCCAGCGCCCCCAACATCCGTGGAGCCTTTGCCTGTGCCCCCCCAGGCGGCTTGCACCACGTTCCGGAAGGCCAGGCTCTCCTGCGGGGCACCCCCGAGCTGCCAATCGCGCACGGGGTCCGGCCCGAGCGGAGTGACCTCGATGGCGAGGTCGAGGTGGCCCTGGCGGGCATCGTCGAATCGTGCGAAGAGCCGGTGTGGCCGATCAGGCGGCCCGACCTCGAACTGGACAGCGGGCGGGATCGGCGGCCCGAGGCGGGGAAGCTGGAGGAGGTCGAGCAGGGCCACACCCGCCGCGCAGACGGAGGTGGCGGGTCGCTCCCCGGAGAGCTCGGGGGAAGGAACACCCCAGAAGGCCACGCGCCGCTCCGCACCCGATCCCGTGAGGAAACGCGCGTTGGCCTCCCCCTCCAGGACGGCGCCCTCCAGCCAGACCACCGCCGCAGGGAGGCTCAGGTCATCGCAGCGCCGCCGCCCGGCGGCCACCTCCTCGGCAGAGCAGGTGGGTAGATGCACGTGGGCGAAGCGCGGCGCGTCCTCCCGCGAGGCGATCCAGCCCAGGGCGTCCATCAGGCCGCCGGCCCGGGGCGCGGCGTCCCCGCGGACCCAGCCGGGGAGGTCCTCGCCGCCGAAGAGGGCGCACTCGAAGCCGAGGGCGCCCTGGTATTCGCCGAGGGTCAGCGGCCCGCCGCGCGGGCGGGGTACGTCCAGGCCCGCTCCGAGAGGCCACCCCATCTCGAGCGGGTGGCGTCCCGTGAGGACCCCCGCCAGATTCCCCGGGAGGTGCGTGGAGGTCGCGATCCACAGCCCCTCGGTCCAGGGATCTCGCTCGTGACGAGCCGCGTCCTCGACGGTCACGAGGAGCCAACTCGACGAGCGGTCCAGCTGCTCCCTCGACAGGGGCGCCGGAGGCTCGGCTCCCCGTGAGAGGATCCAGCCTCCGCCGAGGAGCAACATCACCAGGAGCACGCGAGCGAGACCGCGACCTCGATCGCCGCGGAGCGCGACCGCACCGCAGGCGAGGAGGGCAGCGCCGCCCAGGGCCGCCACGACGTCCGACGGACCGGCCCCAC
>CBFHHK010000344.1:0-3173 GCA_965655435.1 Planctomycetota bacterium
GGTCTACCTGCCGAACGCGTACGTCCGGCTCGGCATGTCCTTCGAGGACGTGCAGATCGAGCTCGAGGACGGCGCAGGGGACTTCCGAACCCAGCTCTACACCTGGCGGGTCGACCTCAACTTCAACCCGATGACGTCCTGGAACACGTTCCTCCAGTACGACACCGAGGGCAAGAACCTCTCCTCGCAGACGCGGCTGCGCTGGATCATCGAGCCCGGGCGGGAGCTGTTCGTCGTGGGCCTCATGGGGTTCGACAAGGCCTTCAGCGAGTCCAGCTTCGTCACCTCGGATCAATCCCTCGCGGTCAAGCTGAACTACACCCTCCGGTTCTGATGGCGCCCCCTCAACGACTCCGCGTGGCGCTCATCACCGACCCTGCCATGCCGCAGCTACAGCCCGACGACTCGGGCCTGCCGGCCGCGTTCGAGGAGCTGGGGGTGGAGGTCGTGGTCCTGCCCTGGGGAGCGCCGAGCCCCGAGCCCGGCTGCGACGGTGCCCTGGTGCGTTCACCTTGGGAGTACTTCATGGCTCCGGAGCGGTTCCTCCGTTGGGCAGCCGGGTTCGAGGGCGCGGTCTTGAACCCCCCTGAGGTCCTGCGCTGGAACCACGACAAGCGCTACCTCCTTGAGCTGGCTCGGGGGGGCGCCGCCCGGATCCCCGCGACGGCCCTCGTCCCGGCGACGGAGCTGGGTGACCGGGCCGACGCGGTGCTGGAGCGGATCGGCGGCGGGCGTGGTGTTCTCAAGCCGACGATCTCTGGCGGCGCGTGGCGGACCGCCGTGCTCGAGCCAGGGGGCGCGATCCCCCCCGAGGTGAGCGCGGGAGCGGGGGGTGACTTCCTCGTCCAGGCCTTCGTCGACGAGCTGCCGCGGCTCGGCGAGTGGTCGTTGACCTATATCGCCGGGCGCTACTCGCACGCCGTGCTCAAGCGCTCTTCTCCGGGCGACTTCAGGGTGCAGGAGGAGCACGGTGGGTCGGTCGAGGTGCTGGACCCGCCGGCGGCGCTGCGGCGAGAAGCCGAGCAGATCTTGGGAGCCACCCCCGGCGGCGCCGACCTCGTCTACGGACGGGTCGACCTGGTGGAGTCCAGCAGCGGGCGTCCTTACCTGATGGAGCTCGAGCTCATCGAGCCGGAGCTGTTCCTCAGGGCGCGTCCCGGCGCGGCGGCGGATCTGGCGCGGGCGGTGGTGGGCGCCTTGGGCGCGCCAGGGTCAGCGCACGAGGCGTAGCTGCCCGCAGGCGGCGGCGCCCTCGAGCCCCCGTGACCAGCGGATGGTGGCGGTCAGGCCACCTTCCACGAGGATGTCCCTGAAGTGCTCGGGCGCCCCTCCTTCGGGCCGGTAGAAGGGCAGCTCGGGCGTGGGGTTGTAGGGGATCAGGTTCACGCTGCAGCGTCGGCCCCCGAGGCGCTCGAGGAGGCGAAAGGCGTGGCCCTCGGTGTCGTTCTCCCCACCGAGCAGGACGTACTCGTAGGTGACCTCACGACCGGTCTTCTCGAACCAGTCGTCGCCCGCCGCGAGCACGTCCTCGATGGGGACGCCGGCCATGGCGGGGACGAGGCGGTCTCGCTGCTCCTGGTCGGGCGTGTGCAGGGAGATGGCCAGCTGGAAGCGCGGCTTGTCGGGGGCGAGGCGCCGGAGTCGATCGGGGAACCCGACCGTGGAGACCGTGAGCTTGCGACCACCGAGCCCCATCTCGTCCCGGACCGTGTCGAGGGCCGCAGAGAGCTGGGGATAGTTGAGCAGGGGCTCACCGATCCCCATCACCACGGAGCGGGACAGGGGCCCCAGGGCGCGCCCCCGGACGTACTGCTCCACGATCTCGTGGGCCCGGAGGTTCCTCGCCAGGCCGAGCAGGCCGGAGGCGCAGAAGGGGCAGGCGACCGGGCAACCCGCCTGGCTAGAGACGCACAGGGTGGCCCCCTTGTTCGGGTCTCGCTCCGGTCGCGCCGGCGGGATGTGCACCGTCTCGACCGAGATGGGGTTCTCCCCTTCCGCGCGACCCGGGAACTCGATCAGGAGCTTCCGCGTCCCGTCGGCGGCCGTCCGCTCGTCCACCAGCCGGCCCGAGAAGATCGGGAGCTCCTCCTCGAGGATCGCCCGCAGCCCGGCCGGGAGGTCGGTGATCAGGTCGTACTCGAGCACGCCTCGCTCGAGGACGGCGCGGCGCAGGATCTTCGCGTGGAAGGGCTTGCCCCCGCGGGCCACGATGAACGCGCGCAGGGTCGGGAGGTCGGCCTCGAGCAGGGACCGAGGGACTTCGGGCAGGGCGGCTTCCACGGCGGCGCTAGGCGCGGGCGAGTTGGTCCTTGACGCGTACGGCGAACTCCTCGCCGAGGCGCTTCGCCTCGGCGAGGGAGGGCGGGTTGGCGCCGCCGACGGCGCGGTGTCCACCGCCGCCGTACTCCTCCATCATCTCGCCCACGTGCACGCCGTCCGTCGGCTGATTCCACGGGTTCTCGCCGCAGGTGATGTGGAAGCCGGCGCGGGTGGGGATGACCCCGACGGCGTAGGAGACGTCCGGGTGGTGGTAGAACGGGGCGAAGCGCTCGCGCCGGATCTTGGATGAGGCCGCGTCGTAGAACAGGACCCCGCCCTTGTTCCAGAGCACCGTGGGCGGGAACTGGTCCAGGGCCTTGTCGCGGTTGCGCGCGGCGCGCCCGTAGACCTTCTCGACGTCGGGCCTGAGGGCGACGTCGCTCAAGGACTCGGTGATCAGCGCCGTGGCGAGCTCGTCAACCCACGACGGGCTCGGCGAGGCGGTGAGGGCGCGCATCAGGCGCAGGGCCGGGTCCTCCCCGAAGATCGCCTGGTCGACGCTCTCGAAGCGAGCGGCGTCGATGATGTCGGACCAGTGGGCCGCCTCCATGAACCGGTCCGGCGGCTCGTAGCCGAAGTGCTCCTTGGCGTGACGGATGATGAGCGGGGGGCAGGAGGGCGAGGCCTCATCCCAGCTCCAACGGTCGGAGGGCGCGTACTGTGCCCGGAGCTCGTCCGTCAGGAAGGTGGTCGGGTGATGGTCGAACCAGTACTCGGCGCGCGGGTGGAAGTGAAAGTCCACCAGTGCGAAGCGCCGACCCTCCTCGAAGGTCTCCCAGCCCGAGCGCTCGTCGTAGTTCACGCTCTTCAGGAGCGGCCTCTCACCCTGCTCCCTCAGGATGTGTGCGAGCACG
>CBFHHK010000345.1:0-3160 GCA_965655435.1 Planctomycetota bacterium
TTGCCGCTGTTCGCGGGCCCGATGATCCCGAAGATCTCGTTCTCACGGACGTCGAAGGAGGCGCCCTCGAGCGCGACGTGATCCCCGTACCGGATGCTCAGGTCCTTGACGCTGAGCTTGTTCTCGCTGGCGGTGCTCACCACTTCTTCTTCCCCCTCAGGTAGACCCGGAAGCCAATCGAGGCCGAGTTGAGCACCAGGACCATCAGGATCAAGGACAGGGCCACGCCGTAGGGCACCTCGGGCGGCACGTCCGGGATGACCGTGGCGATCATGTAGAGGTGGAGGGACATGGCCATGGTCTCGTCCAGGACGCCCTGGGGCAGGAACGGGGTGAAGAGCACCGCGCCGGTGAACATCACGGGCGCGGTCTCGCCCACGGTCCGTGAGACCTCGAGGATGACGCCGGTGAGGATCCCGCTGACAGAGTTGGGGAGGACCACCTTTCGGATGGTCTGCCAGCGCGTGGCGCCGAGGCTCCAGCAGGCCATGCGGAAGGACTGGGGCACCGCCTGCAGGGTCTCCCGCGTGGAGACGATCACGACCGGCAGCGTCATGATTGCGAGGGTCAGGCTCGCCGCGAGGATGCTGGTCCCGAAGTCGAAGAAGAGCACGAAGGCTCCGAGCCCGAAGAGGGCGTGGACGATGGACGGGACGCCGGCAAGGTTGATGATCGCCAGGTTGATCAGGCGGGTCAGGGCGTTGTCCTTGGCGTACTCGCTGAGGTAGATGGCCGCGGCGACGCCGAGGGGGACCGAGGCGAGCAGGGCGACGACCACCAGCCACAGGGTGCCCACGAGGGCGGGGAAGATCCCGCCCTCGGTGAACTGGGCCCTGGGTGCCTCGGTGAAGAACTCCCAGGAGAAGGCCGGGCCACCTCGGAGGATCAACAGGCCGAGGATGGCGACCACCGGCAGGATCAGCACGATGGACATGAGCAGGAACAGGGAGTGGTAGCCCCGCTCCGTCCGCGCGTTCTTCCGGTCGAGGGTCGTCGCCGTGAACAGGGCGCCGCCTTGGTCGCCCGGGGCGCTGCCTGCAGCACGGTCGCCACCCGACACGAGCAGCCCAGCCGAGGCGACGGGGTCTTCAGTCTCGTTCGTCATGAGCGGTCCGACGCGCCCTTTCGGACGAGAACGTCAGCGAGGAGGTTGATCACGAAGGTCACAAGGAAGAGGAGGATTCCGAGGCTGAAGAGCGCCTTGTAATGATCGGAACCCCTGGCCGTATCGCCCAGCTCGGCCGCGATCGTGGCCGTGAGGGCGCGGGCGGAATCGAAGGGGCTGGTGGGGATGTTGATCGCGTGCCCTGACGCCATGAGCACGGCCATGGTCTCGCCGAACCCGCGGCCCACACCGAGGAGGATCGCGGCGACGAGGCCCTTCGAGGCTGAGGGCAGCACCACCTGTCGGATGACCTGCCAGCGGGTCGCGCCCATGGCCTCCGCGGCTTCGCGGTAGCTGTCGGGGACCGCCTTCAGCGCGTCCTCGGCGATGGTGGTCATGATCGGTGCGGCCATCAGGCCGAGGATGATCCCCGCGTTGAGGACCGTGAGGCCCACCGGGACATCGAAGAGGTCGATGATGATGGGGTTCAGGATCGTCAGGCCGATGAAGCCCCAGACCACCGAGGGGATGGCGGCCAGCAGCTCCACGAGGATCTTGAGGGTCTCACGCACCTTGCCGGTCGCGAACTCTCCGATGTAGATGGCGACCCCCAGGGAGAAGGGGACGGCGATGAGCATCGCGAGACCCGTGACGCTCGCGGTCCCGGCGATCAGCGCCAGGCCGCCGAACTCGGGCTCCGGTTCCTGGGCCGGGCGCCACTCCGGGGAGGAGAAGAAGAAGCCGAGATCGAGCTTCTGGAGGATGAAGCCGAGGCCCTCCTTGGCCACGAAGGCGAAGATCGCCACCACGAAGACGATGGCGGAGATGCCGCCGAGGAAGATCACCGCGCGGGCGATCCGGTCCCAGATCCACGCGGCGTCGATGCGGTCGTCGATCCTGTTGGGGCGGGAGGAGGTCACTCGTCGTCCTCGCCCCTGAGGATCTCCATGAGGTCGCCGAGCTTGTGGACGAGCTGCTGGTACACGGCCTCCGGCTGGTCCGCGTCCTCGAGCGGCCAGTTCAGCACCGTGGTGTGGAAGGGGATCTTCCGCAGGTGCTTGCCGAGGCGCCCGCCCAGGTCGATCACGATGTCGTAGTCCGCGATGTGACCCCTGACGTCATTGAACGACACGGGGACGTCCATGCTCAGGTCGACGCCCAAGGAGCCTGCGTACTCCACGAAGCGGGGGTCGGGCTCGCTGATGGAGGACCAGCCCGCGTACCGGAAGGTCCCGGCGTCGGGGTACGCCCGGCGACAATAGTTCGCGGCCAGCAGGCTGGCGCCGTCCCCGCGGCTGTCCACGAAGAGGAAGGCGAAGGTCTTCTCCTCCTTGCGCTCGCCCGTCACCGCGAAGATCGTCTGCTCGCAGATGTTCTTGGACTGGTGGAGCACCCGCTCGAGCCGGTTGCAGATCGCCTCGAGGCTGAAGAGGTCCTCGATGGGGTGGTCGCGGCTCTCCCCGGCGGCGACGAGGTGCGAGTAGACCTGGTCGAAGATCCCGCCCAGCTGGCCGACGCGGCGGCCGGTGGTGCGTGCGTCGACCACGCTGGCCTGGTCGTAGGCCGCGAGGGATTGCTCGAGGATCTCGGCGGCGTGCTCGCCCAGCATCTGGATGTCCCGCGCCACCTCTGCTGGCGGGGCCTGGGACAGGTGGAGCGACGCCCGGGCGATGGTCTCTGCGTAGTCGCCGATTCGCTCCAGCGTCTTCGAGAGGCGCATGGCCGATGAGATGAAGCGCAGGTGCCCCCCGGTGGGCAGGTGCTTGGCGATGAACAGGTGGCAGCGGTGGTCCACCTCACGGTCCAGCCGGTTGATGGGCAGGTCGCCGAGCACGGTCGCGGTGGCCAGCTCCGAGTCGTGCTTGAGGGTGGACCGGGTGGCGTTGCGCAGGGCGATCACCACGGCGCGGCCCATCCGGCGGATGCGCTTGCGGACCGACTCGAGGTCCTTCTCGAGTCGGGCTTCGTAGAGTCCTCTTGCCATGGCGTGGACTTGGGCCCCGTGCGGGGGGGCGACGGTGGGGTTTGGGTGTGAGAGGCCGGGCCGGGCCCGGA
>CBFHHK010000346.1:0-3140 GCA_965655435.1 Planctomycetota bacterium
CGGCAGCTTTGTTCACTGCAGCTTTGTTCACTGCGGCGGCGATCACTGCGGCGGCGATCACCGCGGCGGCCTCCTCGGAGCGGCAGCATCCCCTACGGGGGGCCGCTGCACCTCAGGCGCCCGTGCAGAACCGCGCCCGTGCAGAACGGCGCCCATGCAGAACGGACCCCATGCACAGGAGCCCCCTTGCACGATGGAATCCCATCGAGGGCGCTCGGGCGCGGCCGCTCTCGCGTGATCACTCCCCGGAGCCGTCGTCGCCTTCAGGCTCCGGCGAGACCGTGAACACGAGCGGGTCGGCCTCGGGCAGCGCCTCTCCCGCGGTGAGCGCCTTCAGCCAGAAGCGAGCTCCCTTGAACCACGCCTTCCAGAGCTCCTCCGCCTCCGGTCCCGCCTCCTCCCGGACGACGGCGTCGAGGCGCAGGCGGCGCTCCAGGTTGAGCGTGTCGAGGTGCCGCTCAAGATCCATGGGGCGAGCGTCGGCCACGGCCAGCGCCGCGGCTCCGATCGCGACAGCAGTACGCCTGAGCTCGTCCGAGTCCACCATGTCCATGCGATCCAGGCTCGTATGGAAGGTGAAGTCCGTGAAGTGCCAGATGAGCGACGACGCGATCCCGTCGACGAGGAAGCTCACCTGGTCTCCCCCTCCCTCCCACGGGTGTTCGCCGGTCGTCCATGCCCGCCCGCCGCGCGCCACCTCGGCGTAGCTCACGTCGATCAGCGCCTCACGACAGATGATGGACAGCCCGTGGGGCACCATCGGACCTCCGGGAACCGGCACCGCCGAGCTCCAGGGGGTGTGCTCGTCGGGCGGCAAGGGGAACACGCTGGCTGGATCCCAGCCACGCTCGAGGAGGCAGGTCGCGCCCGTCTTCGCCGCATCCGCCGCGATCATGTCCGCCACGATGGCCGCGACCGGTGTGCCGCCGCTCTCCTCCATCGCCGTCACGCCCGCGCCCGTCTCCGTCCCGAAGACGAAGCAGACGGAGCGCCGGGGCCGATCCAGGGTGCCTGCCTCGATCAGACGCTTCATCGACAGCGCCAGCTCGATCACCCCCGCGGCCCCTGCGGCGTTGTCATTGGCTCCAGCGCCGTCCACATGACCGAGGATGAAGACGACCTCTTCCGGCCGCTCTGCGCCCTCGATGGTGGCGAGGACGGTTCGAAGCGGCCGCTCCTCCCGCCGCACCTTCGCCTCGAGCCTGACGCGGGTGCCTACCTGCGCGGCCGTCCGGAGCGTGGCGCCGACCCGCTGCGACACCTGAAAGCTCGGGATGGTCGAGCCCGCCCTGACCTCATCGCAGAAGACCGCGTCGTAGTCACGCTTCTCCCCCGTCGGGTCGACGCAGTACGGGAAGACGTAGTCCGAGATGATCGCGATCGCCCCGGCCTCGACCGCCGCCTGCTCGACGGCCCTCAGCGGGCGGTCCGTCAACAGCACACGACCAGGCTCGACCCCGTCAAGGCCGAGCCCGAGGGGCCCCTCGAGGCTGCAGCTCGGGGCACCCACGGGGAGCATGACGCGGTTGAGGTCGCGCTCCTCGTCGAAGCGCATCATCTCGAACTCTCGGGTGTCTCCAGGGCGCCGCTTCATCCCGCGCTTCACGGCCTCCCTGACGGCCTGCTCACCCGCCACGGCGGCCAACCTCGCGGAGACCGGGGTCCACGCCGCCGCCGCCATCGGCCGCCGGGCGACGGCCAGGTCGAAGCCTCCTTCCCCACCGAAGCCTGCGCCGTACAGTGCAGCGAGGACCCGCTCGATCGACTCCTCGTAGCCCCGGCTCGCAGGCGCGCGGTAGAACCCGTCGAGGAACGCCGCTACGCCCATCGCAGCCTCCGCGTCATAGGCGTCCAGGAGCGCGTGGACAAACCGGGCGCTGCCGGTCTGCCCCTGATCCACCGGGGGCCCAGCGTGGGCTCCAGCGACGGGCGAGCGCTCCTCGAACTTCTCGGGGAGAGGCGGCCCCGATGCGGAGCTGCAGCCCCCGAGCCAGGCGGAGGCGATGCAGGCGGCGGTGATGCCAGCGACGGTCGGGCCCAGCAGCGTCCGTCCCATCAGGAGCCTCCATCCAGCCCAAGCGCCCGGCCGAGCAGGAGCCCGAGGCGCAGGCGAGCGTCCTCAGTGATGGCCTCGGGAGCGGTGAGGACGGCGCCCTGGAGGGCGCTGTGGCAGGCGCAGGGGCCGAGGGCAGCGACCTTGGGCGCCGCCAGCCGCACGGACTCGCGCGCGTGCCCGACGTTGCGCGACATGACCTCGAGGATCGCGTCCACCGTCACGTCGTCGTGCCCCTCGTGCCAGCAGTCGTAGTCGGTGGACATCGCGAGCGTGGCGTAGCAGAGCTCCGCCTCGCGGGCCAGCTTGGCCTCCTGGAGGTTGGTCATCCCGATGACGTGGGCGCCGAGCCCGCGGTACATGTTGGACTCGGCGCGCGTTGAGAACTGCGGGCCCTCCATGCACACGTAGGTCCCCCCGTCATGGACGGTCACGCCCGCCTCCTTGGCCGCGTCCCTGAGTTCGGCGCGCAGCGCCGGGCACACGGGATCCCCGAACATCACGTGGGCGACGACCCCCTTCTCGAAGAAGGTGTCGGCCCGGTGGCGGGTCCGGTCGATGAACTGGTCCACCGCGACGAAGTCGCCGGGGGGGATCTCCTCGCGGAGCGAGCCCACTGCGCCGATGGCGAGGATCCGCGTGACCCCGAGGCGCTTCATGCCCCAGATGTTCGCGCGATAGTTGATCTCCGACGGGTTGATCCGGTGGCCGCGTCCGTGACGCGGGAGGAAGACCATCCGGACCCCGTCGAGCCGCCCCACGACGAAGGCGTCGCTCGGGTCCCCGAAGGGCGTCGAGAGCACCACCTCCTCGATGTCAGAGATGCCGTCGATTTCGTAGAGGCCCGAGCCGCCGATCACCCCGACAGCGGGCTCCTCGGCAACGGATTCAGAGGGGAGGTCAGACATGCGTCGGATCATACGACGCGGGCCCTCTGGGCGTCATGGGCACTCTGCTCCCCGGGACCGCAGGGGCCGCGGAGAGTTCAGCGGCGGCGAGCGCCGCCGCCGCGGCGAGAACCACCTCTCCCGCCTCGGCCGCGTGCACCGCCGCGGGCACCGCCCCTCGACCCGCCGCCGCGGCGCCG
>CBFHHK010000347.1:0-3126 GCA_965655435.1 Planctomycetota bacterium
GGTCGCGGTCTCCGCGCTGGCGCTCGGGCCGGTAGTTCCCGGCAGCGTGACGCTCCACGAGCGGTCCAGCTCCGCCGGGATGTTCCAGTCGATCGCCATGGTGGACATGGGCGGTGGGGTCTTCACGGCTCAGCTCCCCATCTACGCCTGCGGCGACGCGCCCGAGTACTTCGTGAGCGCTCAGTCCCTGTCCTGTGGCCAGGTCTTCGCCCCAGCTGGCGGAGCCTCGGACCCGTTCACCGCGGCGGTGGGCGTGGCCACCACGAGCTTTGCGGATGACTTCGAGGTCGCGCAGGGCTGGCAGACGGCCTCCACTGCCACCACCGGCGACTGGCAGCGCGGTGTGCCCGTCAACGACCCGTCCTGGGCCTATGACCCCGCCGCGGACGGGGACGGCAGCGGGAGCTGCTTCGTCACCCAGAACACCGCGGGCAACTCCGACGTGGACAACGGCGAGGTCCAGCTCACCTCGCCGCCGCTGACGGTGGCTGGTGCCGCAAGCGAGGTGACCTACCTCTACTACCTCGAGCTGACCAACCAGAACGCCGAGGACGAGCTCAAGGTCGAGGTCAGCCCGGATGGTGGATCGAGCTGGTCCACGCTCCGCCAGCACCGCGCCTCGACCGGCGGCGGGTGGGTCCAGGACACCCTCTCCGCGGCAGAGCTCGCGGGTGCCGGGGTGCTGCCGGGCGCGACCATGCTCCTGCGCTTCACGGCCAACGACGCGAACGTTCAGTCCATCGTCGAGGCGGGCGTGGACGGGGTCCAGGTCGGGACCGTGGACTGCGATCCAACCGTGATCGGCGTCGCCGAGTGCGCCCCGGCGGTCGCCAACTCAACCGGGGCCCCTGGAACGCTCCGGGCCGCGGGCTCCAGCGCCGTGGCGGATAACGACGTGCAGCTCATCGCCGAGTCGCTCCCGGTGAACACCCTCGGGTACTTCCTGGTCTCGACGGACGCGGGGCTGATCGTCGGCCCGGGCGGGAGCTCGGGGAACCTCTGCCTCGGCGGCTCCATCGGTCGCTACGCCGGTGACGTTCTGACCTCGGGGGCCGCGGGCGAGTTCCTCTTCCAGCTGGACCTCACCGCCCTGCCGCAGCCTACCGGCGCCGTCGGCGCCGTGGCCGGGGACACGTTCCGGTTCCAGGCCTGGTTCCGCGACGTCACGCTCTTCCCCACGTCCAACTTCACCCACTCCCTGGCGATCACCTTCGACTGAGCCGTGGTGGGGGCTGGCGGGGTCCAGCCTCGGGCCAGGGCCCCGGTGGTATGCTGCGAGCCCGCCCGACTTCCGGGCGGGCCTCCTCTCCTCACCTTCAGCATGCTCTTCTCCACGCACGCGCGCCTCGTCCTGCTCCTCCTGTCCTCACTCGCGCTGGTCAGCTGCCGAGTCGGAGGGGAGCGTGCCATCGTGGTCCCCGAGGTGATCGAGGCCTCCGCCCCAGGGCTTCCCCTGCTGCCTGATCCCCGCGTGACCCCTTCGGTGGAGCCCGGGGCGGTTTACCTCTCGGGGCTGCGCGAGCCAGCACCCGCGAGCGCCTCCGCGCAGCGGAAGGGCACCAAGTGGCGTGATGGCCAAGCGCTCCTTCAGGGCTACCTCGCGATCAACTCCATCCAGGACCTGTCGCGCTCAGGGGGGGGCTTCGGCGACATCGAGGGCGGCAGCGGCTCGATCAATCAGTACCCCGTGATCGGCGGGGGAGGGCAGTTCAAGCTGGGCGGCAAGCGGCTCGACCTGGGCCTCGAGGCCATGATGTCCCTGGGCGGGCGAGCCAACGGTGGTGCCTTCGTGGTCGGCGGCGGCGGCGCCGCGGTCGCCGTGAGCCTCGACCTGCTGATCGTTGACTTCTACGGAGGTCCCTTTGTCAGCGTACCCCTCGGCGAGCGGGCACGGGTGTACGGCGCGGCCGGGCCGGTGGTCCAGTTTGCCAACTACCACCAGTCCGCAGCTGCGGGCGTGGACGCCGGATCGGGGAGCGGCTTTGGCGTGGGCGGGTATGCACGGACCGGTGTGGAGCTCGAGATCAGCCCGGGCTCCTTCATCGGCGTCGGCGCCCGCTGGTATGACACGAGCGTGAACCTGAGCAGCAACTTCGGGGACCTCGACGTCGAGGGCATCGAGGCCATGCTCACCTTCAGCACGCGGCGCTGAGCCCCCAGGGGGCCCGGTTTTCGGGGTCCCGATCTTCGGGGCGACGGTCTTCGGAGCGACGGGCCTCGGAGCGGCGATGGGAGCGGCGATGGGGGAGGCGGGCCCGGAGCCGTGGTGGCATCGAGCGGCGACGCGGCGCTCCTTCGCTGTCGACCCAGGCGGTTGTGCCACGACGCAGCGGTGATCCGGCGCGCCGGAGGTCTTGTCAGCGCCGGGGGATGGCCGAGCGAATCGACCGCTCAAGTGGGCCTGGGGACCGGACCACTCGACCGGCTCACCCGCCCGTCTCATCCGACCGGCTGACCCGCCCGGATGGACCGATCGGGCCCCTGGAAGAGGCTCCCCCGCAGCCGAGCCTCCCGCAGCTGGGCCTTCTGCAGCTGGGCCTTCTGCTTCAGGGGGCGCGTTCGCCTGGCGATGGGCCGCCGGGGGGGAGCTGCACACGCGCGCGGCAAAGCACCCGGCCCAGCGGCCGCCGGTCAGCGCTTGAGGGGGGCGGTGAGAGAGAACTCCAGGAGCGTCCCGGCGGGAATGAAGATGCTGTTCCCGGCGGTCAGGATGGCGGCCCCCGCGCCCCACTTCGCCCCGTTCTTGGCTCCCTTGGAACCCTTGGCCAGCCCCCCGATCGCGGCGCCGCGGGCGACGGTGCCGGCGGTGCGCTTGGCGGTGTTCTCCGTGACGACCTTGCAGCCGCTGGAGGAGATCGGGACGATCGTCCCGTCGATGGAGACTGCGGTCAGCCGGACCGTGAACTCGGAGCGGCCCCGCAGGCGGCCGGACTTCTTCTTGCCCAACAGCTCGCCGTAGACGGGCGAGCCCTTCCGGGCGACCGTCGCGCCTTGCACCACGAGGTTCCCCTCGAGCACGGCGGTGAACCGGTGTCCGCTCGAGTGCCGGTTCGAGTCGAGCGAGTCCTTGAGGCGGACGGAGAGCGGGGTGCCGGCGGGGACCGTCACGCCGACAGCAGCGTTCGT
>CBFHHK010000348.1:0-1900 GCA_965655435.1 Planctomycetota bacterium
GAGACGCGCGCCGAGGGCGCCGCCCGCGCCACCCAGGGCGCCCTTGCCTTCGTGGCCACGCGGCCCGTGGCGATCTCCATGCTGATGATCGCCCTCGGCGTCTTCGGCGTGGTCTCCTTCGCCAAGCTCCCCGTCGACCTGCTGCCTGAGATCAGCTATCCAACGCTCACGGTGCGGACGTCCTATCCCGGCGCTGCGCCGGAGGACATCGAGGATCGCCTCTCGACGCGCCTCCAGGAGGCGCTCGCCACCCTCCCGAATCTGGTGGAGACCACCTCCATCAGCCGCGCCGGCACGAGTGACGTGCTGCTCGAGTTCGACTGGGGTACGCAGATGACCTTCGCGGTCCAGGAGGTCCGCGACCGACTCGACGGCGTGTTCCTGCCGGCCGAGGCCGAGAAGCCCCTCATCCTCCGCTACGACCCGAACCTCGACCCGATCCTGCGCTTCGGCGTCGCGCCCCCCGAGGGCCGCGCGGGCTCCGACGAGGAGACGCTGATCCGCCTGCGCTGGCTGGCAGAGAATCGCCTCAAGCGCGACCTCGAGGGCATCCGCGGGGTCGCCGCGGTCCAGGTGCGCGGCGGGATGGAGGAGGAGATCCAGGTCCGGGTCGATCCCTTCCGGATGGCGGCCCTCGACCTGGACCCTGCGCTGATCGGCCAACGCCTCGCCCAGGAGAACCTGAACGCCTCCGGCGGCCAGATCCGCGAGGGCTCCACCGTCTACCTCGTGCGCACCCTGAACGAGTTCCAGGACGTCGAGGAGATCCGCGACCTGGCGGTGGCCCGGGTCGGCAGCGCGGTGATCCGCGTGCGAGACATCGCCACCGTCGACCGTACCCACGCCGAGCGCGAGGTGGTCACCCAGCTGAACGGCCGAGAGGCCGTCGAGGTCGCCATCTATCGCGAGGCCGGCGCCAACATCGTGGACGTCTCGCGCAGGGTCCGCGAGGCCGTCCTTGGTACCGAGGAGCAGGTCGAGGTCGCCGCCCGGAACGCCGAGAAGCGCATCGAGGACATCCCGTGGTACGACCGGAGCAAGCTCAACTTCGTGGGCTGGAACCTCCGCGACGAGGCCGCCATCGAGCTGCTCTCCGACCAGTCCACGTTCATCGCGGACGCCGTCGACGAGGTGAAGCAATCCGCCATCCTCGGGGCCCTCTTCGCCGTGATCGTGATGTGGCTGTTCCTTCGAAAGGTCACGCAGACGCTCATCATCGCCCTCGCGATCCCGATCTCGGTCCTCGTGACGTTCGCGCCGATGTTCCTGCTCGACGTGTCCCTGAACATCATGTCGCTCGGCGGCCTCGCCCTCGGCGTCGGCATGCTCGTGGACAACGCCATCGTGGTGATCGAGTCCATCGCCCGCTGCCGTGAGGAGGGCGACCCCCTCTCTCGCGCCGCGGTCCGCGGTGTCACGGAGGTCGCGGGGGCCATCACGGCGTCGACGCTGACGACCGTCTCGGTCTTCGCCCCCATCGTGTTCGTGAGCGGCATCGCCGGTCAGATCTTCGGAGACCAGGCGGTGACCGTGGTCTCGGCGCTGCTGGTGTCCCTCCTGGTCGCGCTGCTCTTCATCCCCATGCTGGCCTCACGCAAGGCCCTCGCAGGGGTCAAGGTCGAGCTCACCGACGAGGACCAGCGTCGGGGCCCGAGCACCCTGCGCGAGTTCTTTCCGCGGCGGCCGGATGCGTCCATCGGCGAGCGGGCCGCCGGCGCGCTGGGCGGCGTACTGCTGATGATCAGCTTCGTCACGCTCCGGTCCCTGCGCGCCCTGGGCTTCGGGCTCGGCGCGGTCCTGTTCGTGCTCACCTTCCCCGTCCGCATCACCTTCGACCTGGCCTGGCGCGCGGTCTCCTCGATGTACCCGAAGGCCCTCAAGGCGGCCCTCGCCGCGCCCT
>CBFHHK010000348.1:1909-3077 GCA_965655435.1 Planctomycetota bacterium
GCATCACCTTCGACCTGGCCTGGCGCGCGGTCTCCTCGATGTACCCGAAGGCCCTCAAGGCGGCCCTCGCCGCGCCCCTGCTGGTGCTCTTGGGCACCGGCGCCCTGGGCTGGTTCGCCACCGAGCGGGCCAAGTCCCTCGGGCTGGAGCTGCTCCCCGAGGTCCACCAGTCGGAGTTCACCGCGTTCCTCTCCCTCCCGATCGGCACCCCGATCGAGGACTCGGAGGTCGTCTACTCGGCCCTCGAGGGGCAGGTCCGCCGCCTCGAGCAAGTCAACGTCACCTCGCTCACCGTCGGGGTCGAGGCCGACACGCTGACCCGGGAGATCGAAGGCGAGCACACGGCGAGGCTGACCGTCCGCCTGCACCCCGACCTCGGGCCGGCAGAGGAGGAGCGCATGATCTCCAGGGTGCGAGCCCTCGTGGGCGTCGAGCCCGAGATGGAGGTCGTGGACGTGCGCCGGCCCACCCCCTTCGCCCTCGACGCGCCGGTCTCGGTGGAGATCAAGGGCTGGGACCTCGACGACCTCGAGGTGGCGGCGAACGATGTGGCCGAGCGCCTCGAGCAGATCCAAGGCCTCACCGACATCCGCACCACGGTCCGCCCCGGGTACCCCGAGGCCCTGGTGACCTTCGACCGGGACAAGACCCTCGCCTATGACCTCGACCTCGCTCAGGTCTCGGGGTTCGTGCGCGACCAGGTGCTCGGGTCCGTCTCGACCCGCTTCATCGAGGGGGACGACCGCATCGACGTGAGGGTCCGCGGTGACGAGCGCATCCTCGCGTCCCTGGAGGATGTCTCCGAACTCATCGTGAACCCGACCGCGACGGAGCCGGTGCCCCTCTCGGCCGTGGCCTCCATCGAGCGCACCCAGGGCCCCGCCGAGATCCGCCGGATCGGCGGACAGCGCGCGGTGGTCGTCACCGCCGCGAGCACCGGGGAGGACGTGGGCGGCCTGAACGCCCGCGTCCAGGAGGCGCTCAATCAGCTGACCCCGCCGAGGGAGGTCTCCGTCGGCCTCGGCGGCCAGAAGCGAGAGCTCGACGAGGGGACCAGGAGCCTGGCGTTCGCCCTGCTCCTCGCGATCTTCCTCGTCTACGTCGTGATGGCCTGCCAGTTCGAGTCGCTGGTCCAGCCCTTCGTCATCCTCCTGAGCGTGCCCCTCGC
>CBFHHK010000349.1:0-3057 GCA_965655435.1 Planctomycetota bacterium
AGCCCCACGTTCTCCTGGAGGTTCTCCCGCCCCACGCAAGAGGCGAGGGAGCGGAGCAGCTCCTTGCGCCCGGGGAGGTCGGAGGCCCACGCCTCGCGGCGCGCGAGGTCGAGCAGGAGGTCCGCCTCGCGGAACTGGAGGCCTGAGACGACCGCCGAGCGCTCGAGGCTCGAGGATGCGTCCGCCGACATGCGTTGGACGAAGGCCTCGAGCACCACCTCCTGGTCCGACGCGCCGAGGGCCAGCAGCGCGTGGAGCCGCGCCCGGGCGTTGGGGTCGGCGAGCGCGCCGGCGAGCACGTCGTCGATGAGGTCGCTGCCCTCCAGGTCCAGGCGCCGCTCCGCGATCTCCGCGGCCGCCGCGCGGACCCGCGGGTCCGGGGACGAGAGGCCGCTCCGGAGGGTCCCGTCGTCGATGAAGTCGACGCCGTCCAAGGTCCAGAGCGCGTGCACCGCGCCCAGGGGCGAGTCCCCGCCGTCGACGATGGAGCGCAGCACCGCGAGGGCCGCCGCCTCGCCGTCGAGGTCCTCCACGAGGATGCGCTGGGCGCTGTCCCGCACCCAGGCGTTGTCCGAGGTCAGCAGCTGAGCCAGCTCCTCGAGCTCGGCCCCCGCGAGGTCCACGTCCGGACGGCGCGCGGGCTCCCCCTCCTTCCGGACCCGCCAGATCCGCCCGAGGCCCATGGGCCCCGCCAACCCCCGCTCCTCGATCTGCCGGCGGAGGAAGGTCGTCAGGAAGATCCGGTGCTGGATGAGCCCCCGATACATGTCCGCGATGTAGAGCGCCCCGTCCGGCCCCGTCGTCATGGCGACCGGTCGGAACCGCTCGTGGGTCGAGGTGAGGAAGTCTCGCTCCCCGCGGACGTCGGTCGCCTTGAGCTTCGCCGTCTCGTCTCGCTCGTCGATGCGGTAGCGCTTGACCAGGTTACCGGTCGGCTCGCAGACGAAGATGTCGCCCCGCGACTCCTCGCCGAGGGCCGCGCCGCGCAGCGGCGTCGCGCTGCACGCGGCGGTGAAGTAGTGGAGCGTGTAGTCGTCCCGAAGGGTCACCTCCTGGTAGCCGCGGTTGACCCCGGGGTTGATGCGCGCGGGGAAGACCTCGCGCGTGGCCTCCACCCCGGCGAAGGACCCGTGGAACTTGCGCTGGTGACGGTTACGCACCGCGTACCGCGCGGGGGCGATGTCCATGAAGAGAGGCTGCGGGTTCGTGTTCCGCGCGAAGCGGCCGACGTCGTCTCGCGCCAGACCCCACTGGCCGCCCTGCCGCTCGCGACGAATCTCCCAGACCCCCTCGCCGTTCTCGTCCTCGGTGCGCCGCACCGCCCGGTTCCAGTTGGCGAAGTGGACCCAGTTGTCGAGCCCCACCGTCGGCCCGTTGATGTCGTGCTCAGGGTTCTCCAGGCCCTTGGTCAGACCATCCATCACCACCTCGCGTCGATCGAGGACCCCGTCCCCGTCATCGTCCCGCAGGAACACCAGCTCGGGCGGGAGGATGCAGAGGGCGCCGCCGAACATGGGCGCGACGCCCCGGGGCAGCACGAGCCCATCCGCGAAGTCCTCGCGCCGGTCCATGGTCCCATCGCCGTCCTCATCCGTGAGCACGGCGATGCGCCCGATGGGCTCCTTCTCTCCGTTCCCCTCGATATCGGGCATGTACCCGCGCATCTCCACGACCCAGAGCCGCCCCACCTCATCGAAGACCACCTGCACGGGGTCCACGACCATGGGCTCCGCCGCCACCAGCTCGACCTTGAAGCCAGGGGGCAGCTCAAAGGTCGCGAGCTCCTCCTCTGCCGAGAGCACCGGCGCCGCGGGGATAGCGAGGTCGGCGGGCAGCGCTCCCTGGACCTCGCCGTTGCGGTCTCCGTTCTGGGCGAGGGCCGGGACAGCGAGCAGGCACGGGGCCACGGAGAACAACATCGCGTGCAATTGCATGCCTAGATCTTAGGCCTTCCGCTCCTCCTTGCGACGGGTCGGCTCGCTCTGACGCTTCCATGGAGCGGGGCAGCGTCGCGAGTCGGGCGCCGCGCCCGTCCTGGAGACCAAACGGGGCGAGGCAGCCGCGGCGCGCCTAAGATGGTGCGGTGAATCGTCCCGCCCAACTCTTCTGTCTCACACCGATCATCCTGGCCGCCTGCGCGGTCTCCCCCGCCGCGGATCCGAGCACCGAGTCGGAGCTCGGTTCGAGGCCCAGACCGCAGTCCGGTGCGGAGCCGGGCACGGCCGCGCCCCAGCCCAACATCGTGGTGCTGTTCGCCGACGACGCGGGCTACTCGGACTTCGGCTTCCAGCCCGACACGGCCGAGGACATGCGGAGCCTGACCCCGCACATCGACTCCATCGCGGCCGAGGGCGCCGCCTTCCGCGCGTTCTACATGTCCGCCTGCGTCTGCTCTCCATCCAGAGCGGGCCTCATGACTGGCCGTTACCAGCAGCGCTTCGGTCACGAGAAGAACATCCCCCCCGGCTACATGAAGGGCGGCATGGACCTCGCGGAGGCCACGCTCGCCGACCGGCTCAAGGGCGCCGGGTACGAGACGGCGCTGGTGGGAAAGTGGCACCTCGGGTACCCCGACCCCTATCACCCCAACGAGCGCGGCTTCGACTGGTTCATGGGCTGCCTCCAGGGCTCGCGGCCCTACCTCGAGTTGGAGGATCCGACGCCCCACCGCGTGCTCCTGCGGGATCGTACTCCCACCCCCGAGGGCGGCTACGTCACCGATCGGTTCGGTGACGCGGCGGTGGAGTTCATCGAGAAGGAGCGCGAGGGGCCCTTCTTCCTGTTCGTGTCCTTCACGGCCCCCCACGGCCCGCTCCAGCCGAGACCGGGCGACGTGGAGCTCCCCGAGCTCGCCTCCATCGAGAAGAAGCGGCGGCGGAACTACGCCGGGCTGGTGAAGGCCATGGACGACAACGTCGGCAAGGTGCTGGCCGCCCTCGACCGCGCCGGCGTCGCGGGGGAGACCCTCGTGCTGTTCACGAACGACAACGGCGGCCAGACCCAGACCGCGGCGGTGAACAAGCCCCTGCGCGGCCGCAAGGGCCAGCTGTACGAGGG
>CBFHHK010000350.1:0-3041 GCA_965655435.1 Planctomycetota bacterium
GCCCGCGACGGCCAGCTCTGGGCCCCCCCCGCCGTCTCCGGCACCCGCATCCTCATGCGCAGCCAGGACGAGCTCGTGTGCGTCGAGCTCGCGCCGGGATCCTGATCAGAGAGGTCGCCAACGACCACTCGGACCCGTGAACCACCACGGGCCCGCGCGAACGGTGTGGATAAGTCTGCCTCCGAGGGCGGTCCGGCGACGGAATCGCTGAATCCGAGGCGGGACCCACTCCGGACACGGCCTCGAGGGAGCCAGGTGGGCGGTCACTTGCGGAGCCAGGTCCACGGGCATACGACCGTACATCAGCGGCCGACCCCCTCCACCGAACGACCGAGCGCCCCGCGCCCGCCGTTCGCCGGAGTCGCCCGCGCGTTCGCCTGATTCCCCCGCCGCGTCGCCCATCGCCCATCGCCAGACCATGAACACCAACGCTCGCACCCTCATGACCTTGACCGCGGGGCTCGCGGTGGGATTCCTGGTCGCTCTTGCCGTGCTCGGCAAGCAGCCCTTGGCCACGGAGGCGGTCGAGGCCGGCTCGCGGGCGGTCGATCGGCCGGCGGCCCCGGCCCAGGTCGATGACACGCTCCAGCTCGCCGCGCCGGGTGCGGCGCCGGGGAACGCGGCGCGGGCCATCGCCGAGGTGAACGTCACCGAGACGCCAGAGGCCGAGCGGAGGATCCTCCACGGTATCGTGCTCGGACCGGACGATGCGCCCATCGCGGGCGCGACCATCGTCGGGTACACCCCCGCCGAGAGTCGCTCCTCTCGGGGATCGTCCGGCAACACATACACCGAGCCGACGCTCGAGGAGGAACTGGCGGAGGCGCGTCGCAAGGCGCTGGCCTCGCGCAAGCGTCGGCGGATCGCGACGTCGCGCGAGGACGGGACGTTCAGGATGGACCTCCCCCAGAGCGCTCAAGACAGGCTGCGGACCTACCTCGAGGACCACACCTTCGAGATCGACCGCGCATCGCGTTCGAGGGGTTCGAGCCCGGACGACCCGATGATCGTGCGAGGCAACCCGGTCCTCTGGTTGACCCTCGACGTGCGACTCCCGGACGGGACCCAGCCCGCCGCAGCCCGCATCACCTTGACCGAGCACACCGGCTTGGGCTCGAGCTCCGCGCAAGCCGACTGGACGCCCGAACACCCGAAGGTGAGCAACCGATTCGGCAAGGCGTCCGTGACCGCCTCGGCGGGCCCGGTCCCCTCCACGCGGACCTTCCAGGACGCATCGCCCTGGCGGTCGAGCGAGGTCAAGGTGGCAGGAACTGCGGGAGAGGCCGCGACGATCCAGCTGGAGGAGCGCCGACGCCTGTCCATCGAGCTCGTCGACCCGAGCGCGGATCTCGACGCCCCTGAGGCCTGGCTGCGGCTCGTGGAGACGCACCTCTTCGATCCCGAGCGCCCGGGCCGCGGCCTCGAGCAGCACGTGCGCTTCGAGGAGCGACCTGTGGAGATCGGCGGTCGGTTCGTCTACTTCGACGTCGACCCAGGCGACTGGACGGTCCTGGCCGGACGAGGTCCTATTGACGAGTTGCTCGGGGCGACCAACTTGACCCAGGTCGTCGTTGGCGACGGAGAGACGAGGTGCCGTGTTGAAGCGCCGTCCTTCGACCTGTCGGAGTACGTGACGATCACCTGCCTCGATCCGACGGGCGAGAGCCTCGACGAGGTGCGGTTCACGATCCGGCATGAGGGCAACGGCGGTTCGTCGAGCTCTGGCCTGAACGGCCTCTCGCGGCAGAGCGCCGGCCACAACCGGGTCGCCGCGCGCGCGCTGGAGGTGGGCAGCCGCATGCGTGGCTCGGGACCGGTCACGACCACCTTGACCGCCACGCACGCAGACTTCGGCGCCCAGTCCGTCATCGTCAAGGCCAGCGCACCCACCTTGACCATTCAATTCGCCGCGCCCGCGACCGTCGACGTCGAGGTGCAAGGCTACACCTCGGGGCGGTACTGGGTCTCCGTCACCAGGTCCGGGGGCGGGCGCTCCGCCTTCTCCTCGGGGAGGGACGATCAGGGCCTGGTGGATGCGGAGGGTCACGCACGGGTCGGCCCGCTGGCGCCGGGTGACTACACGGTCGTCCTGGACGCAGCGGGAGACAGCGGGGGTCACTTCAACCGCAAGCGACTCGCGAGCGTCAAGATCACGGTCCGCCCAGGGGAGAACCGCGTCTCCATCCCCCTCCCGACGCTCCACGACGTGCGAGTCGATGCGCCCGGCCTCGGTGAGGGATCCGAGCTGATCTTGGAGCTGCAAGAGGCGGGCTTCGGCGCTCGCCAAGAGGCCAGCGTCGACGGGAGCGGCGTCGCGACCTTCGAGGGCGTCCCCGCCGGCACCTACCGACTTTATTCCAGGGGAGCGAGCGCACCCATGACGATCCAGGTCCCCCCCACCTCCCACGTCTTCGAGGCCAAGGAGATCAACGCGCTCGCGGTATCGGTCCAGGACCCACAGGGACTCCTGGGGGCGGCGGGATTCCAGACCGGCGACATCATCTACGGGGCGGATGGCACCGAGTTCGCGAACATGATGCAGGTCCAGACCCGGTTCATGGACCTCTCGAGCGGCGCCGTCGACTGGATGGTCGACCGCGGCGGATCCACGATGACGCTCCGGGCCGGCCCGTGGGAAGGTGACATGAGAACCCTGGCGCCACGCCTTGGCGGGGGCTTCGAACCGACGTCCCGATGAGCACCGCCCTCAGTCGCCCTTCGCCCGCGGCTGCGCACCGATAGCGATCAGGCTCCCGGTCGTGCGGAAGAAGAGGGCGCCCTCGGAGATCGCCGGGGTCGCGAAGCAGGGCTCGCCCAGGGGGCAGGTCGCAAGGACCTTGAAGTCCCGGCTCGCCTCGAGGACGTGGACGGTGCCCTCCTCGGAGGTGAGGTAGACCTTGCCGTCGCCGGCGACCGGGGAGGCGATGATCGCGGTGTTCGGGCCCAGGCGCTCCTTGAAGAGGCGCTTGCCCGTGCGACCGTCGAAGGCGCTGGCCATGCTGGAGCTTCCCAGGAAGACGATGCCCCGGTAGACCACGGGC
>CBFHHK010000351.1:0-3007 GCA_965655435.1 Planctomycetota bacterium
GGGATCACGAGCTCGCCGGTGTCTCCAGCGAGGTGGCACTCCTCGCACTTCACGCGCTCGTGTTCCCGGTGGACGGCCACGGCGCGAGGGGTCGCGTCACTCCGCCCTTCGCGCGACGGCGCCCCGACGAAGCCTTGCGCCGCCTCGGAGAGGCCCCCATGGCAGTGCATGCACTCCTCGCCGCCGGTCACCTCCCTGTGCTCTCGCCTCTCCTGATCGAAGTGGCAGGTGGCGCAGCTCACCTCGTCGATGAGTCTCTCGACGCCCCAAGCCCCCTCCGCCGAGCGAGGCGTTACGTGACACTCCGCGCACTTCGTGCCCTTGTGAGCCGCGTGGCTGAATTCGGCGAGAGCTTGGGGCCGGCTGCGCTGCCCCCTCTTCGGGACGACGGCCTCGTCGTGACAGTCCAGGCACTTGCTCCAGCCCTGCGCTTCAGTCGAGGGCGCCTCTCGGCCTCCCGCGTCGTTCATTCCGATGTGACACTCGAGGCAGGCCGCAGCGCCAGGCACGGCCTCCGACCTCTCGAGGTGCAGGGCGTGATCGAAGGTCTGCGGCGACGCCATGGCCACCGAGATGGGCTTGAGGTGACACTCCAGGCAGTCCTTCCCTTCTATCACGTCCTCGTGGCTATGGTTGGAGACCTCCACGCTGGCAAGCGCCGGCGGCAGCCCCAGGCGCTCCTTAAGGGCGGGCTCAAGGACCGCCTCATGGCACCGTAGACAGGTCTCTCCACCGTGGGTCTCGTGCGCCTCGGGGGTGAGCTTGACGCGGAATGGCGTCTCGCGGTCCGAGGCCTCAGCGTGGCACGCCAGGCAGGAGGAGAAGCTCTTCGGCACCGTGTACGCCGCCGCCCCCTCACCGGCCGCGTGGCACTCGGTGCACTCCAGCGTCTTGTGACGGTCGTGGGAGAAGCCCTCGAAGCCCCGAGTCGGCTGAAGGTACGCAGGGGGCCCCTCGGGCGTGGACTTGAAGGGAGCGTTGAGCGAGCTCCGCTCCTCGCCCGCGTGACACTCGGTGCAGCTCAACCCCTCCTCGAAGCCATGCTGAGGCACCTCCCCTCCGCGATGCTCCCGGTGGCACTGGCTGCAGCTCCGCCCGGCGTCGGAGTGATCAAAGGGGTGCCGGCCCCCGAGGTTCTTCACCACGCCCATCGCCTCAATGACCTCGCCGTGGCAGGCGAGGCACCCCGCGCTCCCCGGTGCCTCGTCTCCTGCCCCGACGTAGTCCACCCCTCCACCCTCGCCGTGGCAGGCCGCGCATCCCATGGCGGCGGCCGCCGCGACGGCAGGGCCGTGCTGTCGCTTGGCGTCGCTCGCGTCGAGCCCGAAGACCCGCGCGTGCGCATCCGAGATCCCGTGGACGCTGCTGAAGCTCGCCGCGCTCACCGCCTTCGGGCGCCAGGCCCCCAGCTCTCCCTCGTCCTGGAAGAACATCCCCCCCGCCAGCACCACCAGGAGCAAGACCCCGCCGTTGAGCCAGCGCAAGGGCCGGATCCGCCCGAAGCGTGTCTCGCTGCGGACCCACTCGTCGGTGTCGCTGTGGAACTCGCCCCGACGCTTCGCCACATGGAAGAAAGAGCGCTCCTCCAAGGTCAAGGAGACCTCGGCCGAGCCGGTGTCCACGGCCTCGACCCGCAGGCGACTGGCCCCGAGCACGAGCTCGCTGCCAGCAGCGACGGGGCAGGACCCCTCGACGAGCTCGCCGTCCAGATAGGTGCCGAGCGTGGTCGGCCCCGCGGTCACGTTGAGGCCCCCGGAGCCCAGAGACAGGGTCGCGTGCAGATCCGCAGCCAGGGGATCATCGAGGACCAGCTGGCTGCCCGAGTGGGTCCCGATCTCCAGGGCTCTGCCCGGGATCTCGAGGCGGGCCTTCCCCCGTTGGACGATGAAGCTCACGGCGCCACCTCACCGGGAGCGCCCGCCCCGAAGATCTCCGCGGGCGCGCGCCGTGAGATGGCGTTGCACGGGCAGTTGTACACGCACGCCTCGAAGGGAAGGCCCTCGCAGCGATCGCACTTGACCGCCCGCCCCTGCGCCTCGACCTCCTTGTGGAACCCGCGCGAGGCGTCGTCAGCCTCCACGGAGGCCCGCGCGAGCAGCTTCCCGATCACCGGGATCTGAGAGAGGAAGGACCCCTGATCCCCCTCGGCTTCACCGGGGGGCTCGGTCAGGCGAATGACGTCGTAGGGGCAGCCGGAGACGCACATGGCGCAGCCCACGCAGTTGTCCCCGATGAGGCGGATCAGCCCCTGGGGGTCCCGGCGGATCGCCCCGTAGGAGCAGGCCATCATGCAGCCCGGCGTCTGGCAGTGGTAGCACGACGTCACCAGGGCCACGGGCCGATTCAAGGCGTTCGCCTCCGGGGCGACGCGGAAGCCCTTCTTGCTGAGGCGCGGCACGCCGTCCGTATGGACCGCGACGCACGACTCGACGCATGCGTTGCACCGGACGCACTTCTCCAGGTCGATCACCAGCGCCTCGCCGCCCTTGACCGACCCACGGTGGACCATCCCGTGCAGCTCATCCTCGTGGAGCCCCCCCCGGATACCACGGTCGGCCCGCGTGACGGCCTCGGCTGCCTCTCGGAGCGCTTGGAGGAGGACCGGGTCCCCCGCAAACTCGGTTTGGATCTGAGCGATCGGGAGCGCGAGGAGGTCCACCGCCGTGTGGGCCCGATAGGCGCCCTCCCAACGTGCACCCTCCTCCCACAGGCCGCTCTCTCCGAACGACGAGTTGTCCATCAGGTAGCCGTCCAGACGCTCCCCCCGCCCGGCCCCCAGGTCACGGTGAAACGTCACGGCCCCGGACCGGATCAGGTAGACCGCCTCCACAGGCTCGCCGCTCGCGGCGACCTCGTCCCCCGCCTCGAACCGCCGAAAGACGGCCAGCCTCTTCAGCCGCCGAGTCTGGGTTCGGTCCAGCTGCCGGAAGGCGGGAACGACCGCGAGGTGCGTCTCCAACGAGCCCTCCAGGTACTGCGCGTCGACCAGCTTCCGGAAGGCGCGCGC
>CBFHHK010000352.1:0-2995 GCA_965655435.1 Planctomycetota bacterium
GAGCTCAAGAAGGCGATCTTCGGGGAGACCGGACAGCCCCGCGAGAGCCCGTTCACCACTGCGGACCTTGAAGATGCCGCCATTCAATGGGAGGGAGACACCGTGGTGATGACCTTCCATCAAATACCGGAGGCCTTTGAGTTCGAGCGAGCTGACCTCGGAGCTCAGCGGAAGTCGTTCGACGATCGCGTCAAGCGAGGTCAACTGTTCCGTTGGGGGCGTGGCGAGAGGCTGAGTCGCAAGTCGGGCGGAGCCGGTGCGATATGCCTGCGGCTCTTGTCTGGCAGCGGTGAGGGCGGGTTCCTCCTGCACCCCGAGCTTGGGATCGTCTCCCATGAGAGCAAGAGCAAGGAGCACGTCCTTGTTCATCTGGACCAATGAAGGCCGTACCCACGAGGCAGCCAAGGAGCGCAAGATGATCAACTACTCGAGACCATCCGTCATCAGCGGGGCGGGACGAGCGGCCCCCCTTCTGTCACTGCTGCTCATCGTGAGCAGCTGCGGTGAGGCCACCAAGAGGGTGACGTTCCGACCAGGAACGCTAGCCCAGCGGCAAGCCATGTCTGAGGCCAAGGCTGACGACGGCATTCTCCGATGCCAACTCGAACACGTACGCGATCCGAAGACTGAATTTGGCTACGACCTGACAGACGATATTCGCGTCGTTGCTGTGAGGCTGAGGGCAGAGTTCTGGGCCTCGGAAGATGAGAAGGTCAGCCTGCAAAACATGAAGCCGGTTCTCTTCCTCGAGGACGGAACCGCACTCACCGAGTGGGACCTAGACCGTCTTCTGAGCGAGGTCGATAAGGATCACAGGGCCAAGGTCAACGGTAGCCGGTTCGAGGAGAAGAGCTTGCGGTTCGGGGGGGGCGACGTGACCTCCTTCACGGAGGGCGTCCTGTTCTTCCATGCGCCCAGGAGTGCCGCGGACGGAGAGTTGGTCTTTGAGGTCCCGCGCGGCCAGGCTGACTACGTCGTCGACGTCCGGCGCTCCGTGCTGCAGTTCGAGTACTCGTGGACGGACGAGGAAGGAAAGACCAAGAAAGAGATCTTCAACGTGGGTGCCCAATGATCCCCAACGCTCTTAGCAACATGACGAACCCCGCTGCGCGAATCCTATCCACGATCACGATGCTCGCCCTGGCAACGGGCTGTTCGACGGTGAAGGACCAGACAACGAAATTCGGGGTCTTGATCAGCCGCGCGGATAGCTCTCTGCGAGAGAGAGACCTTCGTTCGGCCGAAGCGGACGTGCTCGCTCTCCTCGCCAAGATCGACACTGAAGAGGTGGAGAAGGAGAGCAAGGAGCATGGATTCGACTACGGGGTCCAGCGAGCGATGGCGGAGGCGCTGCTCGTGGCCATCAACATGTCCGCGGGCAGCGAAAGCGGCTCGCTCAAGGCGCCGAAGAGGTCCTACCGCGCGGATGACATCAGCGACGAGACCGAAGAAGTGAGCGAGACGGCGCACCGTCTCGCGGGCCTCTATCATGCATGGAGGCTCATCGATCAGCGCGAGGCGCTCGAGGGAGCGGGCGGAGAGGAGGGCAAAGCCGCTGTGCCGCCTGAGCGACTCCGCAAGCTATTCGGTTCGGACTCTTCCAATGGCAGCCATGCGGTCGCGTTCGCGAGAATGAACATCGCTGGAGCGTATGCCCAGCTCGGGAAGCGCGATCTGGCAGCAGAGCAACTGCTCGTGATCAGTTCGTTCGCGGATCTGTTGGATCCGAGCAACAAGGATCCGAACATCGATGAGGACTTGGTGCAGCGAATGGACCAGTTCGGGCTCCCGCGCAACCTTCAGTGGCATCTCCTGGCAACCTGCCACGACTACTACAGGGAGGAATACACCAAGGGTAAATCGGACACAGACAGGCAGCGTGCATACAGAATCGGCTGCCTCGTCGCCTTCGGTCGGGTTAACGACGAGGGGGGCCAACGCGCGCATGATCTCGACTTTGTCGAGGACATCGAATGGGCGACCGGGTTCAGCTCCTGGGTCATGGGCCTCGAGAGCGACGGGGTAGGGAAGTTCGCCGCTCCAGACCGATCCGCGTTCAACGGTGAGGCCAATAAAGGGGGCACCGCCGCGATTGACCTGGACTGGACACCGATGCAGTAGTTCAAGGCGCGAAGCGTCTCTCGCAGCAGCGCTGACTTGCTGCTGAGGCCGTTTGGAGGAGACACTGGCAACGCCCACCTTATGAAGGCGCTGTCCCGCCAGCCCGTCGGGCGGCCGCGCCTCTCGGGCCACCTCCGGTGTCTTGCCAGGGGGGGCGCCGGCTCGAGGGGGGCTCGCCAATGACACCTGCTTGCCGTCCCGGGGGCGCGTGAGGTCGAGCGCCTGCGCCTCGGGCCGGTTCGGCATCGCGAGGAGCGGCGTGGAGTGCGGCCCCCCAGGCTACCGCCCTTTGGTGACGGTAGACGGGCGCCTCGGAGCGGGAGCCGTGTGCTCCGATGGGCCGGGCGTGCCAGGTAAGCAGCGTCGCCCAGGGCGGCAGAGATCTGGGGCGGATCGAGGGAGCCACGGTCTCGCGGCAGTCGCCCGGGAGGGGGCGGCTTGGGTGCCTCGAGGTCGGGTCCTGGGTGATTCCGGGGCTTTTTGTGCGGGCTTAGAAGGACCCCGCCGCGTGTCTCTTGAACGCCCCCGAGGCCCGGCCCATTTCCCGGCTCATTTCCCGGCCAGGTCCCGGCTGGAGCGGCGTGCCCACCGACAGTGCCCCCCTGCCCCCTTCTTGCCATGCCGAGTCTCCCCATCATGATCGTCGCCAGCGCCCTGCTGTCCTGCCCGCTGCTGGCTCAGCCGGCGGCGATCTCCCTCGAGGGGGCGCCGAGCCGGTCGGCGATGACCAGCCCCGCTTCGGCCTCCGCCGCCTGTGGGCGGCGCACCTTGGGCCGCGCAGAGGACCTCACCGCCCGCCCGCAAGCTGCGCGGCGCGACCTGTCCGCGGCCGCCTACAAGGCCCGCGCCGCCGACTCCATCTGTGGCCTGGACT
>CBFHHK010000353.1:0-2955 GCA_965655435.1 Planctomycetota bacterium
GCCCGGGGCTGGAGGCACCTGGGCGCGCGCCCGAGCGAGTTTGCCGCGGGGGCTGATCAGCCGCTGAAGCCGATCAGCAGGGTCAGAAGACAGGCGGAGAACAGCACGATCTCGGGAAGCCAGTGCTTCGACGTGCGGGTGCTCCCCGACCCGTATTGGAGGGCTCGGTTCGGCATACGAAAGGGACGGTGGAAAGGAAGGAGCGGGGCCCTTGCAGGGCTCCACTAGAAGTGTGCATTGCTCAGGGCAAAACGCCACTCGGGTCTTCCCGAAGCGATGACGATCGCCGGTCTCCCCCTCACTGGGCGCAGCCAGCAGGCCCCTGCCACCGTCGGCCCTGACTCAATTCAGGACCCGCCGCGTCACCTCTCGAGGTGAGGGCAGTGCCGACAACCGTTGTTGCAGCACGCCCGTTCCCAGAGCGTGGCCGCGGTCATGACCCAGAGCCCGGACTCGGGGTCCAGATACAGCGCCTCTCCGCTCGCGATCGCGGCCCGATGGGCGTCGATGATGGCCCCACGGTAGGGGTGCCCTTCGTCGAGCCGTCCGGGGTGAGGATCGACCAGCGTCGCCGGGAGCGGGCCCTTGCCCGGCCCAGATGAGCCGGCCTCTTGGATCGGTTGTTCCATCGGAATCGTGTCGGTCGGGGCGGCCTCAGGGCCGCCCTGCGCTGCGAAGAGAAAGATCGGCCAGGCGCCCGGAGATCGAAGAGCAAAGTCCAGGTTCTTCCCGCAGGCCGCCCAGATCAGGCCACGCCCCTGCCCCGGGGAGAGCCGTGCGTCCCCAGAGCCCCCGAGGCCGCTTGAAGGACAGGCCGCCGAGGAGGCCCGACCGCCGGAGTCCCTTCCGGGGAAGCCCCTTGGAGGCACAGCCACGGGCCCCTGGCTCGCCTCTCAGGGCTCGCTTCCCTGGGCTCGCTTCCCTGGGCCCATTTCTCAAGACTGGGAGGGCGCCCTGCATCCTCGGTGCCCTCGCCACGCCAGCGGACAGACCCGAACAGCCCACGCAAACGATGGGTTAGCCTGAGCCGATCTACGACCCCCACTCGACCACGCCATGAACTCGCTCCTCCGCCTCGCTCTCCTTGGCCTCGTCGCAGGGCTCTCGCTCTCCTGCGCCGCCACGACGTTCCAGAACCTCCCGACGCCGGACTCCGAGGCCGGCCCCGCCGAGGACATGTGTCGGATCTACGTCGCGCGGTCCACCCAGATGATGGGAAGGGTCCGGACCGTCGAGATCGTCGTCAACGATCAGACGATCGGCCGGCTCGGTGAAGCTGGCTACCTCTGCTGGGACCTCCCCGCTGGACGCACCGTGGTGCAGGCGCTCTTCCACGGCTCCGTGATCGACGGCAAGCCCGTGGAGACAGTGTTCGGCTTCGATGGCGAGGGTGGCGAGACGTACTACTACGAGATGCGCGTGGAGAGCAGCACGAGGAAGTCGGTGGCCAAGGCGCTCGACGAGGACGCCGGGAAGGCGCTGATGGCAGACCGCGCCGCCCCGGAGATCCGATGAGCCGCACGGCCCGGTCCTCAAGCGGCTCGCGCCCCTCCATCGGGCCGGAGCTGTGCCGGTACAGGGGCGAGGCCCTGCGCCCGTGATCCTCCTCGCCGCGGCGGCGTCGCTGCTCGCGCTCGCGCCCCAGGAGCCTGCTCCCCCGGCCCCTGGCGGGACGCAGGGCATGCGGGTCCTCGTGTGGAACATCGAGCGAGGCGCCAACCCCTACACGGACGGGGCCGAGAAGGCCCTCGCGCAGATCCGCGCCCTGGCCCCGGACGTCTGCCTCCTCCAGGAGAGCTACGACATCGACGGGGAGCGGCCCAAGCTTGGCGCCTGGATGGCGAAGGAGCTCGGCTGGAACAGCTGGCAAGGCGACAGCACACACCTCTGTGTCCTGACCCCGCTCGAGATCCGTGACCGCTACTTCCATGCGACCTGGCACGGCGTCGGCGCCCGTCTCGAGGACCGCGCTGGCCGGGCGTTTGACGTCTACAGCACCTGGATCGACTACCGCGCCTACATCGCCTACGCCCTGCGAGACAACCCGGCCATCGAGGACGCCGAGCTGCTCCGCTGCGAGTCCGAGGGTTCCAGCCGGCTGGCGCAGGCCAACGCGCTCCTGGCGCACCTGGAGGAGTCCGGCCGCTTCGACGGCTCCGTGCCGCTGCTGGTGGGCGGCGATTGGAACTGCCCGTCTCACCTCGACTGGACCGAGGACACCGCGCGGGCGTTCCGCTTCAAGCGCCCCCTCGACCTCCCCGTCAGCCGCCGCATGGCCGCCGAGGGCTTCATCGACACGTTCCGAGAGGTGCACCCTGATCCCCTGCGCCGCCCTGGGTTCACCTGGACGCCCATGGCACGCGGGACCGTGGACGCGCCGATGCCCCTGGACCGGATCGACCGGCTCTACCGACGCCCCGCCACCGGGGGCGAGCTGCGGCTGGTGCCCGTCGCCGCCAGGGTCCTCCCGGACCGCCATGAGCCCGCCGAGCTCCCGCGCACCGAGCGCGCCTTCCCCAGCGACCACGGGGCCGTGGTGATCGACCTCGAGTGGCGCTCGGCTGGCCGCTGAGCGGCCCCCCGGGTCCCGGGATGAACGGAAGCGGGGGCACCGATTGCCGCCCCCCCGCCCGCGCCCTAACTTGAGGGGTCGACGGCCCGCCTCCGAACACTCCGTTCGGGGTGCCGTCCCCCATCAGCATGGCCCTCCACTCGACCGCAAGCGAGCCCACCGCGCCCTTCCGCCCCCAGCACCCCGTCCGCATCGTGACGGCGGCGTCCCTCTTTGACGGACACGACGCCGCGATCAACGTGATGCGCCGGATC
Organism: Planctomycetota bacterium; assembly: GCA_965655435.1. Taxonomy (GTDB): domain Bacteria; phylum Planctomycetota; class UBA1135; order UBA1135; genus Saltatorellus. The sequence goes on from CBFHHK010000353.1 coordinate 2,827, forward strand.
CTCCAGTCGTCGGGGGCCGAGGTGATCCACCTGGGCCACAACCGGTCGGTGGCGGAGATCGTGGACTGCGCGATCCAGGAGGACGCCCACGGCATCGCCCTGACCTCCTACCAGGGCGGCCACGTGGAG
>CBFHHK010000354.1:0-2917 GCA_965655435.1 Planctomycetota bacterium
GCCTCCCATGAATACATCGACCCTTCAACTCGCCGCGGTCTCCTTCGTCGCTGCGGCGACCGGCGCTGCCGCGGTGCTCCTCCTGGTGCCCGCCCCGGAGGGCCGCCGCTCCCAGGCCCCGGTGGCTCGAGAGGCGCCCTCCGAGGGCGGCGACGTCAGCGCCCCTGGCGGGTCCGAGGCGGAGCTGCAGATGAGGGTCGCGCGGCTCGAGGCGGAGCTGCGGGGGCTCCGCGCCCAGCTGGGTCAGGTCGCCGGCGCTCGCTCTCCGATGGCCGCGGTTGCGGCGCCGGGGGCGGAGGCCGAGGGAGGGCTCGCGAGCCTCGCCGCTGGCGGCGAGGGCGCCTTCCTCGAGGAGGTCAGCAAGGCCGTGGCGAAGATCGACGAGCAAAAAGCGGCGGCGGCACGCGCGGCGGAGATCGAGACCCGGAAGGTGGAGGAGACCAATGCCTTCGAGGAGTACGAGGAGGTCCAGGCCAGCCTGAAGGAGCGCGTCGCGAAGCTCGGGGAGTCCATGCCCATGGGCACCGCGGACCGGCGTGAACTGGAGGGGCTCATGGACCTGCAGATGGAGCGCATGCGCGACCTGACCCGCGCGTGGGCGAGCGGTGACTTCACGGACGACGAGGTGGCCGAGCGCTTCAACGCCGAGCGCAGGGAGCACCGCCAGGCGGCCATCGCGCTCCTGGGGCAGGAGCGCATCGGCGCCTATCAGAAGTTCATCCAGGCCGGCGGTGTCGGCGGCCGCTACTCCTTCTACCTGGCCCCCTGGGAGCGCTGGACCGACAACTAGGGCGAGGGAGTCGCCCACGGACCCATGGTCGGAAGCCTCCACGGCAGGCGGCCAGCGGCCGCCTGCCGTGGAGCGCTCAGCCCTGAGCGCCCCCTGGGCACCTCAAGAGCTCTCCGACCTTCAACGTCAGCGGCGTCGAATCATGATCCGCCCCGCCGCTGCCTGGCCCCTGATCGCGCACCTGGCGCTCGTGAGCGCGAGCTACCCCGCTCCAGGCCGCTGGTTTGATGGCGGTGGGGGCGGGGCCGTTCTGGCGCTCGCGTTGGTGGTCACGTGGCTCCTGCTCGCTCCCTCCCAGCGGGCGCGCTCTGCGGGGGCGCCGCGAGTCTGGACGGGGCTCCTCCTCTCCGTGGGCTTCGCCGCGGCCAACGCCGGGCTGCTCGTCGTCACGGCCCGCATCGACCGCTTCGCCATCTTCGACGGTGGGTACCTGGCCACCGTGGGTACCCGGCGACCGTGGGTACCCGGCGACCGTGGGAGCCGGCCTCCCGGTGCTCGCCATCCTGTTCCTCTCTGGCCGTGACGCCGGCTCGACGTCCGAGGGGGACGAGGACCTCACGCGCCACTGGACATCGAGCCCGGTCGTCCGCGCCGCCTCCTACTCTGCGGCGAGCCTCGCGCACGTCTGGACGGTACATCAGATGTCGCTCGGCGCCTGAGCGACGCCTGCGCGGGCGCTTCAGGGCCAGGGGGGCCGCGTCTCCGACCCCGTGATCCGCCGATGCACCGAGGGCTTCGTCGGGTCGACGAAGGAGGGCGTGATGAAGAGGCTCTCGGTGGGGGCCTTGATGGAGCTGGAGCGGCGCAGGCCGGTGTGGTCGGGCCTCGCGTGGGACGTCGGTGACCCGGCGCGGCGCCAAGTCTTTGGCGCCTCTCCGTCGTCCAGCGTCAGGTCGACCAGTACCGGCTCCCGTGGCTGCGCACCTCGGTCGAGTCTCGACCGAGGTTCGGAGGGCGGATCTCGCCCCCGGCGCCTGGGATCTCGGTGAGGTTGACCAGGGCTGAGAAGGACCCGCCGATCGAGAGGTCGCTCCCGAGCACGTGTCGCCCCGAGGTGCCACCGGCGGTACACACGTCCCTCGCCCGCTGGCGGTCGCACCGCAGTGGGGCCCCTCCCGTGCCCGGTCGAGGGACCCAGGCCGCCGAGTGCGGCAGCGGTCACCTGGGTGGATCACGGGTCGTTCCTCCGCCGACGGCGAGCTCTCGGCGATCAGCGGCCGCGGCGTTGGCTGGCCGCGAACCGGATGGCCTGCTCGAGCCCGTCGACCATTCGATCCATCGGGAAGTCCTGGTGCACCCCCGCCCTGGCTGCGCGGGACATGCTCGCGAGGACGTCGGGCGCGCCGAAGAGGGTCTCGACCTTCTCCGCGAGGGCGGCCGCGTCGCCGTGGCGGAAGAGGGCGCCGTTGACCCCGTCCTTCAGCGCGCAGACCTCCGGGTTGTGGGAGGCGAGGTCGTCACCGGTCAGAACGGGAAGGCCGTAGGCCAGCGCGTGGATGAGGCTGAGCCCTACGTTCTTCGGGTAGACGAAGAGATCCGCGAGGGCGAACAGGTGAGCGAGGTCCTCATCGCGATTCATCGCCCCGACGATGTGCACGCGGTCTGCAATTCCGAGGGATGTCGCGCGAGCTCGGAGTCCGGTCAGGAGTGGACCGTCCCCCACGATGATTGTGTTCATCCCAGGGACCAGCGCCGTAGCCTCGAGGATCGTGTCCACGCCGTTGTCCTCCCAGAGCCGGCTCACGTGCAGGACGGTGGGTCCTCCGCCGACGGTCGAGCGGGACCGGTCCCCGAGGAGTTGTTGGAGGCGTGGCGCAGCGCTCGTCGCGAGCCCGCTCGACCTGGCGGCTTCGATGGCATCAAGGTTCAGAGTGTTCGGCGCGACGAAGGCTCCTCGGAAGGCTGGATTCCTGGCCTGGAAGGCGTCGGCGGTTCTCGCGTCATAGAACACAAGCGAGTCCGCGAGTTGCCCGAGGGCATCTCGGAGCCAGACCTTGCGGCGCTTCTCCCGCTTGCTGTACCCATGTCCCCAGAGAACAGTCCCGACGCCGCTGAAGCGCGCCTTGAGGATCGCAGGGGCAAGCAGGACCGACCTCAGGTTCCAAGGCGCAATGAGGACATCGGAGG
>CBFHHK010000355.1:0-2912 GCA_965655435.1 Planctomycetota bacterium
ACCGGCAGCGCAGCCTGCCCCCAGTAGGCCCCATGGACCACCGGGTGGGCGAGGAGCGCGGCGGCGCCCACGGCCGCGGCCCCCCAGGTGCTCGACGGCGGGCGCAGGGTGAAGAGGCTCGCGAGGAGCAGCGCGGCGGCCCCGATCATGAGCGCCGCGCAGCTCCATGACGCCGCGGCGTCGCCGAGCAGGGTGAGGGGCGCGAGGAGCCATGCGCCGAAGGCGGGGTAGACGTAGAGCTCCGCAGGCTCGTGATCTCCGGCGGCGAGGGCCGAGGCGGTCTGCCAGTAGGGGCCGAGGAAGTCCTCGAAGAGGGCGGCGTTGAAGTCGAGCCCGGCCCAGGCCGCGTCGAGTCCGCTCCAGCCGAGGATGAAGAAGCCCGTGAGCAACAGGGCTCCGCTGGCGAGGGCCACCGCGGTGGCGCGGGCGATCGAAGGCGCTGCGGGGCTCACTCGTTCGCCTCCCGCCGGCGGAAGATCCAGCAGCGGAACCAGGCGGGCCCGAGGTGGAAGCTGCGTTCGTCGTGAACCTCCTCCAGGGAGAGGTCGGGGCTCCCGTCGAGCTCGAGGCCGTGGTCGTAGATCGAGTGCATGGCGTTTCCCGTGAGCAGGGCGCAGCCTCCCAGCGGGGTCACATGATGGAGCCGTTGCGCCAGCCTTGCGAGCCTCGACGCCTGCGGATCGAGGGGAGTGAAGTCGGCCACGGCCAGAATGCCCCCGGGGCGGACCCGCGCGATCATCTGGTCCCGAACGCGGACCATCTCATGGGGCGGGAACACGTTGAGGAAGTGCTCGAGCACGACGGTGTCATAGAGCGGCTCGGTGGGGAGCTCACGGGCGTCGCCGAGCAGCAGCTCGACCTGGAGGCCGCTGCGTTCCGCTCGTCTCTCACAGCGGGCGTGCATCCGCGGGGAGCGCTCCACGGCGGTCACCAGGAGGCCCTGCCGCGCGGCCTCCACTGCGAGGCGGCCGGTGCCTGGACCGGGGATCAACACCGTCGAGTTGGGGGGAGAGTGCGCGAGGGCCCGCGCCCTCGTCCGCCAGATCGCACCGCCGCTCCAGCCCGCGGTCGCCAGGTCGTAGACCGAGGCTGCCAGGGAGTACCGGTCGCGATCGGGGGGCCCGCCTGGATCCGAGGATGCAGCCCCCTGCGGTCGGGTTGAAGGGAGCTTCGGGCGGGCGGGCATCACCCCATTGTGGGCCATCCGCGCACCGCTGCGAACACAGAAGAGCCCGGCTGCGAACACAGAGGAGCCCGGCTGCGAACACAGAAGAGCCCGGCTGCGTGGACAGCCGGGCTCCTCCATCGACGCTTCGGCGCTGTGGCGCCTCGGCCTACGCCTTGTACTTCTTCTGGTGGGCGGCCTTGGCCTTCTGGACCCAGCGGTCCTTCTTGATCCGGTCGACCGGGATGTCGATCTTCTCAGCCAGGGCGGAGAGCTTGGGGGCGGTCAGGGTGGCCAGTTGCTCGAACCGGTGGATGCCGGCCTTCTTGAGCACCTTCTCGTAGCTGGGGCCGATGCCGCTGATCGCCGTCAGGTCGTCCTGGCCGCGGCGCGGGGCCGGCTGGATCGTCTTGACGTTCTCCTTGGCCTCGACGCGCTTCGCGGGCGCCTTCTTCGGGGCAGGGGCGGCCTTGGTGGACCGCGGCTTCGCGCCGGCTGCGGCCTTGCTGGACTGGGCCTTGACGGACTGGGCCTTGACGGACTGGGCCTTGGCGGCCGCTGCCAGGTCCTTGGCCTCGGCGCGAGCGGCCACCTTGCGGAGCTTGGTGAGCTCGACCCGGGCCTCCTTCAGCTGGGCAGCATGCTCATCCAGCTTGAGCTTCGTGCTCGTCAGGCGAGTCTCCAGCTTCGTGGACTGGCCACGCAGCTGGTGCGCCTCGCGCTGGTCCGCCTTCTGAGAGGCCTGGAGCTCGGTCAACCGCCCGCGGAGCGTCTCGACCTCGGCGGCGCGTGCCGTCAGCTCGTCGAGGGTCGTCGCGAGGCGCTTGGCCTCCAGCTCGGACGCCCGCGCATCGCGCGCGGCCGCCTTCTTGAAGTCGCCGTACTCCTTGCGGGTCGCGAGGAATTCATCCTCGATGCCCTCGAGCTGCTTCAGGCGCTGCTCGAGCTCACGCTCCCGCAGACGCGCGTTGTCCTGGGTCTGTTCGGACGTCGCGCGGAGCGCCTCGAGCTCGGCCTCGCGGTCGCGGAGCTGCGCAGGCAGCGGCTCGAGCGCCAGCGTGCGTTCGCGCATGACCGTGAGCTCGCCCTCGCGTCGAGCCAGCTCGACGACCAGCGGCTCAAGCTCCTCGATCCGCGCCTCGAGCGCGACGATCTCCTCCTCACTCGACGTCCTCAGCGAGCTGTTCGCCGTGCCAGCGGCGGAGAGCTCCGTCTCCACGCGAGCCAGGCGGGGGACCAGCGGCTCGAGCTCGGAGACCCGATCCCGCGAGTTCCGCAGGTCGCTCTGCGTGGCGCTGAGCTGCTCCCGGAGGGGCTCCAGCTCGGTGATGCGCTCCCGCAGCTCGGACTCGTGGTTGGCGGAGGTCGCCTCGAGGTTCGCGAGCTCCGTGCGGAGCTTGTCCGTCTCGCCGCGGCTGTCCGTGAGCAGCTCCTCGAGGGGGAGCAGCTGCTCGATCTGGCCCTTCAGCTCAGAGATCTCGGCGGCCGTCGATTCGGCCAGGGTGTCCCGGTCCCGCCGTACGGTCTCTAGGTTCTTGCGGGTGGCCTCGAGCTGCTCGGGCAGGGGCTCCAGCGTCGAGAGGCGGCTCTGCAGTTCCCCCTGGACGACGCCGGACTCGGCCGAGGCGGCCTCGCGAGCCTCCTGGGTGGAGCGGCGCAGGGCGGCGAGCTCCGCGGCGGCGGCCTCCTCGGCGGCGGCGCTGGACTCGACGAGCGAGGCGAGCTCGGCTCGCACGGACTCAAGCTC
>CBFHHK010000356.1:0-2912 GCA_965655435.1 Planctomycetota bacterium
AGGTCCCGATCCCGCTCTGGAACCGCGGCCTGGGCGCGCTGGCCCAGGCGGTGGCGCGGCGGGAGGTCACCGCCCGGGCCTACGAGCTCGCCTACGAGCGCGCCCTCGAGCGAGAGGAGCGCACCCGGCGCGCCATGCGCTCCGCTCGTGGGCGGCGGGCTCCGGTGGAGGAGGGGCTGCTGCCGCTGGCGATCGACCAGGAGTCCATCCTCTCCGAGCTCTTGACCCTCGGTGATCTACGCCCGTTCCTGCTGGTGGACGCGATGGAGCGACGCCAGGCGGCCGAGCTCGAGCGGCTGCAGCTGCTCGGTGAAGAGCTGGTCGCGCGCATGGAATTGGAGGCGCTGCTGGCGCCGCACGGAACGAACGAGGAGCCAGAGTGATGAAGCAACTGCACCGATCCAATGGCGGCGTCCTGGCGCTCGTCCTGCTCCTCGCGGCCTCTTGCGGGGGAGGGGCGAGCGCGACCCAAGAGCGTGAGGAGGCCGGCGGCGAGGGCCACGGAGCCGAGGCGGGGACGACCCGCTCCGTGCTCTTGAACGCCGAGGGGCGGGAGGCGCTGGGGCTGGTGCTGGTGGAGGCGGAGCTCCGCGGGCGAGGCCCGCTGCTCGAGTTCCCAGGGGCGGTTGAGCCGTCCTTCGACGCCTTGCAGGTGGCCGCCGCCCCGCTCGAGGGCCGGGTCGAGGTGGTGGCGCTCCCCCTCAGCGAGGTCGACGAGGGCGCGCTGCTGTTCCGCATCGACGCGCCTTCGTGGCGGGTGCTGCAGGCCGACCTCGCCGCCGTCCGCGCCGAACTGGCGGGCCACGTCGCGTGGTTCGAGGAGGCCGAGCACCTGGAGCTCGCGCACCACCGGCACGAGGAGGCGCTCTCGGCCCTCGAGGGGCGCTGGTCCGACCGGCTCGAGCAGCTGGAGGCGATCCGGGATGCGGGGGGGGGCCAGGCCGCGGCGCTGGTCAACGCTCAGGCGTCTCTGCTGGACGCCCGCGCTCGGCTCGCGGAGGCCCAGGAAGTGGGCGCCCGCCTGGCGGTGGATCGAGCGGAGCGCCTCGCGAGTCGTACGTCGGCCGAGGCCCGCAGGGAGTCCCTCCTGGCGCGGGCGACGACGCTGACCGGTGTCCCCGTCGCCGAGCTCATCGGGGGCGAAGACGAGGCGCTCATCGGACGCGGAACCGGCGGGCGGACCTGGTGGAGCATCGACCGCATCGAGGTGCGCGCGCAGCGGTCGGGCCAGGTGCTCTCCCTCGAGACCACGGACGGTGCCTGGGCCGAGGCGGGGGACCCGGTCGTCCGCGTGCGACGGCGCGGCGCGGTGCAGGTGAAGGGCGCGGTCTTCCAGGCGGACCTGTCGCGCCTCACCGACGGCTCCAGGGTCCAGGTGCGGTCCGCGACCGGGGCGGGGGGCACGGCGGAGGCGATCCTTCGGGCCGGGCTCACGGCCGACGCGCGTGAGCGCAGCGCGGAGGTCTTCGCGTTCTTCCGCGGCGCGACCCCGCCGCCTTGGGCCCGGCCAGGGCTCTCCGTGATCGTGTCGATCCCCTCACCGGGGCCGAGCGTCGAGGTCGCCACCGCCGCGGAGGGGCTCTCGGCGCAGCAGGTGGCGGAGCGGGTCAGCGTGCCCCTCGAGGAGGCGCTGGCCGGCGAGGCCGGGGTCGGGGCGATGACCTCGACGAGCTCGAGTGGCGCCTCGGTGGTCCGCGTGGTCTTCGAGGCGGGCGTCACGGTGGCGGAGGCGCAGGAGCGCGTGGAGGCGGGCCTCGAGTCCGCGGCGGCCTCCCTGCCCCCGGGCGCGACGCCGTCTGTCACACGCGCCGCCTCCGCGTCCCGTGTGGCGGTTCCCACCGGGGCGCTGCGGCGCGACGGCGCAGAACGTGTCGTCTGGGTGGAGAACCCTGCCCGAGCAATGGAGCTGCTCGCCGTGCCGGTCACCGTCCTCGAGGAGGGGCCGGAGTGGACCTTCATCGAGAGCCCGATCGAACCGGGGTACCGCGTGGTCGCCCGGGGCGCGGGCCGCCTCGCCCTCGCCGCCCAAGGGGCCAGTCAGAGCGGCGGGCACGTCCACGCTGATGGCTCGTTCCACGCCGAGGAAGACTGATGCTGACGGCCCTCGTCACGGTCTGCGTGCGTCACGCGGCGGCGGTGGTCGCGCTGGCGCTCGGGCTCCTGGCCGTCGCGCTGGGCGCATTCGCGCGTCTCCCGGTGGACGTCTTCCCCGACCTCGAGGGGACCCGGGTGACGGTGATGACCGAGGCGCCCGGGCTCGCTACCCAGGAGGTGGAGCGCCTGGTGACCATGCCGGTGGAGCGCGCCATGCTCGGCGCCCGCGGCGTGGACCGGGTGCGCTCATCCAGCGTCAGCGGCCTCTCCGTCACCTACGTCGACTTCGAGGAAGGCGCGGCCATCGAGGCCGCGCGTCAGCGGGTCGCCGAGCGGCTGACCACCGTCTCGCGCGACCTCCCGCCCGGGCTGGCCCCGGCCATGGGGCCAGAGGCCTCCCTCACCGGCGAGATCGTGCAGATCACCCTCGTGGCGACCGAGGCGGACCCCGCCGGGCTCGAGTTGCGGTCCTGGGCGGAGTTCGAGCTCCGCCCGCGGCTGCTGTCCGTGCGTGGCGTGGCGCAGGTCTCCGTCATGGGAGGGCGGCTGCCGGAGCTCGCGGTGGTCGCGGATCAAAGCTCGATGCGGGCCTTCGACGTGTCCCTCGGTGAGCTCGCGGACGCGGTGGGGCGTGCCCACAGCACGGGGAGCAGCGGCTACCTGCCGGACGACGCCGGCCGGGAGCTTGAGGTGGCCCAGCGCGCGCGCGTCGAGGACGAGGCCGACCTCGCGTCGGCCGTGCTGCGCACGGGCGGGAGCCGCCCGGTGCGCGTCTCGGACGTGGCCGAGATCGCGATCCAGGGCGCCCCGCGCCGGGG
>CBFHHK010000357.1:0-2910 GCA_965655435.1 Planctomycetota bacterium
GCGACTCGGCGGCGGAGCGTCGGAGGCGGACGGCGCTGCCGGCTCCATCCCCTTTGATGAGGCGGTCGCTGCGGCGCTCCCCGCGTTCGCGGCAGGCGACGACGAGCGGGTCCGCGCCATCGTGCAGCGGGCCAACGTGGGCCGGCTCGCGGACGACGAGCTCCAGGGCATGGCGGTGCTCTTCGCGGCGGCGAGGAGCGCCGACGATGAGGAGCTGGCGCTCCGCGTCGCCCGCGATTGGCTGCGACTCTCCCTCGCCAGCTCGCCGAACCCTTATGAGGTTGAGGAGCTGATCGACGCCTTGGTCCCCGGTCTGGGCGAGGAGACCGGCCTCGCGCTCGCGCGCTACGTGGTCGGGTTGATCGTCGCAGAGCCAGAGAGGAACTCTCGCTTGGTTCGGGTCCTGCCGAAGCTGGCGCAGCGCTTCGGCGAGGCCGCGGTGTCGGCCGAGCAGGTGCAGACGCTGGTGGACGGCTTCGGAGAGGCCTACGCCTTCGGGCTGGTCCCGGTCCTGCTCCTGCTGCCCGAGGAGGACCGCTCCTCCTCCCTGCGCTCGATCTGGTCGAAGCTCGAGGCTCAGGGACGGGCGAGGTTCCTGCTCGGGATGATCGCCGAGGCGCCTGGGGACCTCCCCGAGGAGATGGCGGACTTCGTCAGGGACTCCCTCCCGGGGGCGCTGGAGGACGGCGCAGACCTCCTGGAGTACTACGTGTCCCGGCTCCTTGACGTGCCCCACAGCCACCAGCTGGTGCTCGATGTCTGCCGTGAGATCCGGTCGTCCGTGGGCACCCAGGCGGAGGTCCTCGACGCCGCGATCGTCATCCACCGGTGCGCGCTGGAGGGCCCGGAGGCGCTAGTGGACGAGGGCGCTGAGGCGTTCGTGGCGCTCTCCGCCGACACCGAGGACGACTACCAGCGGCGCCAGGCCTGCGAGCAGCTCGCGGCGGCCTTTGATGGGCCGGCGAGGGATGCCTTCATGGCCGCCCTCGCGGAGGTGGCTCCGGCGTCGCCAACCGCGACGCCGCTGGACTTCGCCCTTGCGCAGCTCTACTTCGCCTGGGAGCGGCCCGCGGAGGCGCTGGCGCTGCTCGAAGGGCTCGAGGCGGACGAGGAGACGGAGGGGCAGCGGCTCGACCTGATCCGTGACGCTCAAATGAAGCTCGGTCGAGAGCTCGCCGCGGCGCAGACGCTGGTCCGCTGCCTCTCCGTGGCGGAGGACGACGATGAGAAGAAGAGGCTGCTGAAGCGGGCGGTGCGTGCCTGGGAGCGGCTCGCGGCCCCCGAGATCGCCCTCGAGGCGCAGCGAATGCTCGAGGATCTCGGCGACGAGGCGGCGCCCGGCTCCGCTGGCTTCGCTCTCCCGCCGGGCACCCTGTCCCTCACCATCGGAGGCGTCACTTACAACGCCGACGACAAGCCCAAGAAGGGGGGGCTCCCGAAGACGTTCCGCGACGTTCGTGAGGCGCTGAGCGCGGGCGACGCAGGGGACGCGGCCCGCGTCTTCCGTCGGCTGTGGCGCGAGTTCCCCGTCGGGCAGCCCGCCGCGAGCAGGTCGTCCTTCTTCTACTTTCGCCGGTCCCCGCTCGGGAGCCTGCGCTGGCCGGGAGAGTCCGCTCCAGAGGGTGATGATCCCGGGGCCGAGGCCCGTCGTCGTGGGGGCCTCGTGGCCTTCCGGGCCCCCGAGGCCCCCGAGCGGCCGCCGGCGCCCGATGCCTACGAGAAGCTCGCGGCCTATCCCGAGATCGTGGCGGAGCAGCAGCGCTACCTGCGATCGATTCAGCCCGCGGAGCTGGACCGGATCCAGCAGCTCACCCGGGGCATGCTGCAGGCGGAGGTCCGCGTGGCCGGCGCTGAGGCGACGCTCGAGCGGCTGCTGGCCGAGGTGAGCCGCTCCGGCGGACGGCTCGCGCAGATCCAGCTCCTGACGCTGCTGGACCTCAACCCGGAGCTGATCACCAGCGAGGCGTCGGCGGCGCTGGCGGGGCTCGTGAGCACCATGCCTCCCATGGACGCGGCCCAGGTCATGCGCCTCGCGCGGACGCTGCTCCGCAGCGGAGACCGTGAGATGGCGCTGCGCATGTACCGGTGGTGCGCCTTGATCGGGATCGCCAGTGAGAGCCCCTTCAACGACGATGGCGCCTACGTGATCTCGAGCGTCCCGTTGCCCGAGCTCATCGAGGACGTGAAGGAGAACCTCGTGGGCGAGGAGCGCGTCGCCCCGATCGCCGCGCTCCTGCAGAGCGTGTCGGGGGAGCGTCCCTGGGAGATGGAGCGCACCCAGACCCTGGCGGTGAAGACCTGGCAGGAGCTGGTCGGACCCGCCGAGGCGCTCCAGCGGCTGGGTCCTATCGCGGTGGATGCCCTGGACCTCTCCAAGGGCCTCCAGCGCGCGGTGGCCGTGGAGCTCGCGCCCCTCTTCCTCGCCTGCGGGGACGAGGACCGCGCGCTCCGGGCGCTGGAGATCGGGACCGCCCGCTTCAGTGCGGCCGAGGTCGGCAACCCGGACATGTTCTGGAGGGCCGAGCCTGGGGAGCCCGCCGTGATCCCTCAGGACGTCCTGGAGGCGGTCTTGCCCGAGGCCGGTGAGGGGCTCGAGGACCCTGGCCGGTGGTTCGGGCGCTTCGCGGAGAGCCACCTGGCCTGGCTGGAGGCCGGGCGCCTGCGGGACTCCTTCACCGTGGAGGCCCTCGCCTTGTGCGCGGTGCGCATGGGAGAGGTGGGGCTGGGGGACGAGGCCATGGCGCTCGCGCTCCGGCTCGCGGACCTCGAGAACATCCATGCCCGTGCGCGGCTCTGGGTGGCGGACGCTCTCCGTGAGCTGGGCGGCGCGGAGGCCGCGGATCGCATCGAGGTCCGGATGCTCACGGATGGAGAGCTCCTGACCGCGAGGGTGGCGGGCGTGGTCGAGGG
>CBFHHK010000358.1:0-2892 GCA_965655435.1 Planctomycetota bacterium
GGACGCCCGCCAGAAGCAGGCCCAGGAGAGCGCCGAGGCTCGCACCACCGCCGCCCGCAAGAAGCAGGCAGAGCTCGACGCCAAGCGCACCCAGGAAGCGCGTCAGAAGCAGGCTTCCGGCGGCGACCAGACGGGCAGCCCGAAGCCGACCCAAGTCCCGGCGAAGCCGAAGAAGGTCAAGAAGCCCCGCAAGCCCTCGGACGGCACGACCCCGCCCGCTGCGGGCTCAAAGAAGCGCGCCGGCGGGAACGACGGCGCTCCCCTTTGACGGGCCGACTCCATCTGGCCACAGGCCTGATCCAAGCGCGCGGGCCGCGTCTTCCCCGAGGAAGACGCGGCCCGCGATGATCAGGGCTCGGCGAGCCCGGGCTCATGATGGCGTCAGAAGGTGCTGTGCTCCGGCGCGTTGTTCTGCACCGTGGACTCTCCGGCCTGCCAGTGGAAGCCGCCTTCGAGGCCACCGTTGGCACCGGGGATGAAGACCCGGTTCGGGTTGTGCTCATCCACTGCGCAGCCGAGACGCTCGAACTCCTTCGAGGTCAGCCGGAGCTCACGACGCTGGGTAGCCAGTTGGGCCACCACCGTTCCGGTCGCGGTCGAGGAGCAGCCTTCGAGCTTCATTGCCTTGAGGGTCCGCTCTAGTTCGCGGATCGCGCGACGGCGGTCGGCGACCTCGTTAAAGATGGACTCCAGCAGGGGGACCAGCTTCGCGGCGTTGTCGTGATCGTATGAGTGCTTCATGGGGGGCCTCCGGTTCAAGGGACTCTCGTAAGAGCCGGATCCGGCGCTGCTCCGAAGGGTGGAAACCCAATCCAAACACCGCCGCACCCGGCTCGGCTCAGGGAGTCATCGGCCCTCGGAGGCCTCGCATGCGCGATACCTCCACTGTTTTGTCGCCCCTGCTCCGATTGAGATTTCGTGTGGCGTCGAGCCACACATCTGTCTCGAAAGCGGCGCGATGCGTCAGCGGATCGAGATCTCGTCCGGCGCCGCCTCAGCCTGATACGCGTCCCAGATCGCGTCGGCCACCGCCTCGGATGACGTGACCGCCGCGCCGTCCAGCGTCCCCTTCCAGGGCTCAAGGCCGGGTGTGTCCACATATCCAGGGAGCACAGTCGTGACCCGGATTCCCTCGGGGCCAAGGTCCGCACGCAGACCCCGAGACATTCCCTCGAGGCCCGCCTTGGAGGTGGCCATCAACGACTGCCCGGGGCCCGGCTGGCCCGCCAGGTGCGCCCCGATATTGAACACGTGCGCCCGCTCGCTCTCCCGCAGCGACGGGAGCACCTCGGCCATCACGAGGAAGGGCCCTGTCAGGTGGACCGCCAGGGCACGCTCCCAGTCCTCCACGGCCAGCTCATCGAAGGCCTTGAATTCCACCAGACCCGCGCAGTTCACGACGACGTCTGTCGTGCCCTCGAAGAAGTCGACGGCCCGAAAGACGGCTGCCTCGACCGATCCGTGATCCCGCATGTTGGTCTGGCAGGCGTCCCCCTGCCCGCCAGCCGCCTCGATCTCACTCACGATCGCATCGAGATCAGAGGAGGTTCGGGCCGCGACAGCCACCATGGCGCCCTCCCGAGCGAATCGCAGCGCGATAGCGCGTCCAATGCCCCGTGTTCCACCTGTGATGAAGACCCGGAGGGGGTTCTGGCTGGAGTCAGTCATGACATGCGAGTGTATCCCGGCACCCCCCCCCGGCGCCCGCAGCGTCGCCACTCCCCGGCAAATGACCTCGGCCCGGGTCCCATGGAGGTAAGCTTCCGAGCGACGGGACCCGCCCCTCGGGCCGCTCCCCAGTCCGCATCGCCACCGGATCCCCGATCGAGATCGGTCCCCACGAGCCGTCTATTCCTTTGCCCATCAACGAGCAAGTCATCCGCTGGAGCGAGATCCGGCTGCCCCACCCCTCGCGGGAGGGCGAACTCATCCCCTGGAAGGTCGACGGACCCTTCTCGCTGCGGAGTTACTACGAGGCCGAGGGCTGCACAGAGCGGATCGAGCTCGACCTCAGCCACCGAAGAGAAGACGGCACCATCGAGAAGTGCCTCCACTGCGGCGCGGCCGACCTCAAGTGGCGCATCGAAGCCTCGCGCGCTTCGACCCTGATGGGGTTCATCTGGCTCGCTCTGGCCGTCGGGCTTGCGCCGTGGACCTACGGCCTTTCGGTCGCCGTGGCCGCGTACCCGCTTTGGTTCCTGTGGACCAACGCGTCCAGGGTCCAGCGATGCACCTCGTGCGGAGCGGAGTTCGTCGACTTCCGCATGGGCCCCCGGCCCTGACCCGCCGCTCGAAGGTCTGAACAACGAAGAGAGCCCCGCGCCAGAAGCGCGGGGCTCTCTTCATAGATCCTGGGTGGGGCGCGCCCCGGAGGCCCGCCCGACCCAATCGGATCAGAAGGCGGCGTTGAAGCCGAGTCGGATCAGGTCCGTGTCGCCGGCAGCAGAGTCCGATCCGACCGAGGTCCAGTTGATGATGTACTTCATCGCGTGGCCGTCGACGTAGTAGTTGGCGCCGATATCCATGACGTCGGTGCTGGCCGTGTCGTCAAGGTCCTGATAGCGGATGCCAAACTCCCAGCTCTCGTTCAGAGCGAACGTCCCCATGATGGACCAGGGGCTGTTGTCGCCCTCAACCGCAGCGGCAGCGTACTCAGCCCGGGTGAGCATGATGTGCGACTCGTTCGTGTCAAAGTTTGACCCGACGCCGCTGTCATCACGGGAGACCATGTTCGCAGAGAGGCTGAACTGGCTGGACTGAGCACTCGCTTCAATCGCGAAGCCGCCGCCGTCGGTAGCGCCGCCGTCGTCGTAGTAGGAGATACCGGCCGAGGCCGTCATCTCATCACCGGCGCCGTAGGCGCCCTCGATCATGCTGGTGCCCTCGCCCATG
>CBFHHK010000359.1:0-2884 GCA_965655435.1 Planctomycetota bacterium
GGCGGCGCGGGGGCCGGTGGCGGCGCGGGGGTAGGGGCGGCTCAGTCCAGGATCTCGTTGACCGCGGCGCGGCTGTAGGTGAACCGGGAGCCCCCGGCCATGAGATCGATCTCGTGCTCCTTCACGGCGACGACCTCGGCGTGGAGTCCGCTGGTCGTCACGACCCGGTCGCCCTTCTTGATGTCATCGAGCATGGCCTGGCGCTTCTTCCTGGCCTTCTTCTCGGGGGCAAAGATGAGGAACCAGAGGACGGCGCCGATCGCGAGGAACGGGACCATCCCGTCGAGGAGGGAGCCCTGCGGAGCCTCCGTCGGCCCTTCGCCGGGGCCGGGGGGCGGCCCGATCACGGCGGTCTCTCCGGCCGGAGCCGGGGTCTCCTGGAAGATGATGGGCGAGGTGGGGCGGGTCGGGGCTGAGGGCGCGGTCATGGGAGGGGGCTAGTGGTTCAGTGGGTCCAGCGCCGGGGGGGGGGCGGTCCCAGGGACTGGGCGAGGGGAGGAGGCCAGGACTGCAGGCCGGTTGGTGGGCCCACTCGTGGTCAAGCGGGCTCGAGTCGGGGTCCCGGGCGGTCCGGCGCAGATTGTGGTCCGGTACAGCCGCGGTCACAGAGCGCGAAAGTGGATCTCTGGGCGTCGTGGGAGAGATCCCCGGGCGCGGAGCCTAATAGGATGTGGGCGCCCTCCCCCAGAGACGGGGTCTCCAAGCCCTCGCCATGCAAACACAGTTCAACTCCTCAGACAGGCTCGTTGTCGCCATGAGCGGCGGCGTGGACAGTTCGGCCGTGGCCTGGATGCTGCGGGAGGCCGGCCACGACCTCGTGGGCCTCTTCATGCGCAACGGGGTCGACATCAAGGAGTCCGAGGCCTCCAAGAAGTCGTGCTGCTCCCTGGGAGACGCACGGGACGCGCGCATGGTGGCGGCCCGGCTGGACGTGCCCTTCCAGGCCATGGACCTGAAGGAGGAGTTCGGCGATGTGATCGACTACTTCGTCTCCGAGTACGGCCGCGGACGCACGCCGAACCCCTGCGCGGTGTGCAACCGCGATCTGAAGATGGGGAAGCTCATGGACTTCGCGGACGAGCTCGGTTGCGCCGGGGTGGCGACCGGTCACTACGCGCGCGTCTCGGTGGAGGATGGGCGTGTCCGGCTGCGGCGTGGCGTCGACCGGGCGAAGGACCAGTCGTATCAGCTGTTCCCTGTCGCCGAGGCGAACCTCAAGCGCACGGCCACACCGCTCGGCGACCTCGAGAAGCCCGAGGTGCGCGAGCTGGCGCGGGCGGCGGGCCTCCGGACCTTCGCGAAGAAGGACAGCCAGGAGATCTGCTTCGTCCCCTCCAACGATTACCGGCTGCTCCTGGAGCAGCGGGGCGTGGAGCTGCATCCAGGACGGATCGTCGACGTCTTTGGCAAGGACCACGGACCTCACACGGGCACGGAGAACTTCACGATCGGCCAGCGGCGCGGCCACGGGGTCGCGGTGGGTGTTCCCATGTACGTGGTCGAGATCCACCCTGAGGAAGGGCTGGTCGTCATCGGCACCGAGGCCGAGTGCAAGGCGCCGAGCATGGTCGTCGAGGACCTGAACTGGCTCGGCTTCGACGTGCCATCGAGCGGCACCTTCCGGTGCGCGGTGCAGGTCCGGTATCGCCACCGGGCCGCGCCTGCGACGGTTCAAGTGCTGCCGGACGGGACCTCCGCTCGGGTCGACTTCGATGAGCCTCAAATGGCGGTGGCCCCCGGGCAAGGCGCGGCGTTCTACGAGCTCGAGGCGGACGGGACCGGGGGGGACCTCTCCCTCGGCGGAGGCTGGATCCGAACGGCCCGGCGGGGTGGGCTGGAGGCGGCGGAGGGGGCCGGCACGTCCGCGACGCCGTGACGGCCGGCGACGCTCTGGCGGCTCGGCCGCGGGACCCGTCCGCGCTCGGGCCGAGACGACCAGGGGCGGATCTCCTGGCGCTCGGCGTGGCCCTCGCGGTGCTCGCCGCGCTCTCATCGCTCCTGGGGAGCTCCGGCCAGCCCGCAGCGGACCCGGGTGACGCGGCGGTTCGAGCGCTCCTCCTCGACCGCTCCGCGAGCGCGACGAGGGGGCGACCGGGCTGGCCGCGCTGGGCGATCCAGCGGCTGGCCGAAGAAGCTCGTGGGGCCGCAGCGAGCGGCGAGGACATCGTCCTGGTGGCCTTCGACCGGGGCGTCGAGCGCCGCTTCGGACCCGCGGGAGCAGACGAGTTCATGGCCGGGCTGCGCCGCGGGGACGCGTCGAAGTGGTTGAGGTCCTCGACCGCCGGTGATCTGGGAACCGACCTGGTGGGGGCGGCCGAGGTGGCGCTCGAGGCCATCACCGACGGCGAGCGCCCCCCTGGTGAGGTGGTGATCCTCGGGGACGGGCGAGCCGCGGCGGGGGAGATCCCTTTGGCGCTGCTGGACCCGATGGTCCGGGGGATCCGGCTCGTCGAACCCCCAGCATCCTCGCTGCCCGACGTCGGGGTCAGGGCCCTGCACGTTCCTGAACCCGCCGAACCGGGCGCGCGGATTCCAGCGCGGCTGGACCTGTTCCTGGACGGCGCGTTGCCCGCCGGGGGCGGTGACCCGTCGGTGATCGTCGAGTGGGCGCTCGACTTCAGGAGCTCCACGCAGACGGAGGCCTCGCGCACGATCCGAGGGCGGGAGGTGGCTGCGATCCCTGTCACGGCCCGAGCCGGCGACGGCCCGCGCTCGTTCTCGGTGACGGTGGAGCTGCCGCCTTTCTCCACCGGGGCCGGGGAGCTGGGGGTGGCCGTGAGGCTCTCCTCACTGCCCTCGGAGGTCCCCGACGCCTTCCCGGAGAACGATCGCGCGGCTCAACTCCTGGAGGTGGGGGACCCGGTTCGGGTGCTCGTCGTCTACC
>CBFHHK010000360.1:0-2880 GCA_965655435.1 Planctomycetota bacterium
TGCCACGATCACCGCTACGACCCCATCTCCCAGCTGGACTACTACCGCTTCTTCGGCTTCTTCGATCAGGTGGACGAGAAGGGCGTCTACTCGGAGGTCCGGGGCAACGTGGCGCCGATCCTGCGCGTGCCCTCCGCTGAACAGGAGGCTCGTCTCGACGCGCTCGCAGCGCAGATCGTCGGGCTCGAGGGGTCGCTCCTGGAGCTCGAGCAGAGCGCCGCGGACCGCCACGCTGCCTTCCGGGCGGAGGGCGGGGGCGTGGCGCAGGGCGAAGGCGAGCCCGGGGAGGAGCCCTTGCTGGAGGTGGAGGGCGCGCTCGTGCTCGACGGCACCCGCGCCAATGCGCCGGACCTGGGCCGGTCCGTGGAGTTCGAGCAGGACCGACCGTTCACGGTGTCCCTCTGGCTGAAGCCGGACGCCCACGGCGCCGTGTTCAGCCGCATGGAGGACACGGACCGCTACCGCGGGGTGGACCTCGTGCTCCTGGACGGCATGCGTCCTGCCGTGCACCTGATCCACGACTGGAACCGCAACGCCATCAAGGTCGTGGGCCAGGAGCCCCTGGTACAGGGCGCCTGGCACCACGTGGCCGTGACCTATGACGGCTCGCGCAAGGCAGCGGGCGTCTCCGTGTTCATCAACGGCGCGCCGGCTGGCCTCAAGGCCGAGGTCGACCGACTCGACGGGACCCTCGCGACCGAGGAGCCGCTGCGCGTCGGGACCCGCCGCTACGCCGGGCACCTGGCGGGCGAGGTCCGCGACCTCCGGGTGGACGGGCGGGTCCTCGGGAGCGGAGAGGTCCTCGCGCTGGCCCGGGAGCGGGCCTCGGCGGAGGACGGCGTACGCTTCTTCCTGGCGGCCTTCGACGCGGAGGCGGCCGGGGTGCGGCGACGCCTCGCGCGCACGCGGGGAGATCGAGCGCGGCTCGAGCGAGACGAGATCCCCACGGCCATGGTGCTCCGTGACCGAGAGGAGCCCCGGGAGACGCGCCTCCTGCGCCGTGGGGAGTACGACCATCCCGAAGGAGAGGTCCTGACGCCCGACGTCCCCGAGATCTTCGGGGGGCTCCCCGAGGGGGCGCGCCGGGACCGGCTCGGCCTCGCGCGTTGGCTGGTGGCGCCCACGAATCCGCTCACCGCGCGGGTCGCGGTGAACCGGACCTGGGCCAGCTTCTTCGGGCGCGGCCTGGTCGCCACGGTCGAGGACTTCGGGATCCGCGGTGCGAGACCGGAGCACCCGGCGCTCCTCGATCACCTCGCCGCCGAGCTGGTGGCGAGCGGCTGGGACCTCCGCGCGCTCGAGCGGCGGATCGCGCTGTCGGCCACCTACCGCCAGTCCTCGGCTTCGAGCGCAGCGGCGCGCGAGCGTGACCCGGACAACGGCTGGCTGGCCCGGGGCCCGCGGCACCGCCTCGACGCGGAGGGCGTGCGCGACCAGGCGCTGCTCGCGTCGGGGCTGCTCGTGCAGAAGGTGGGCGGACCGTCGGTGAAGCCCTACCAGCCCGCGGGGCTCTGGAAGGAGCTGGCGGGCGGCGCCGGCCAGGGGGCGTACGTGGAGTCCACGGGGGACGACCTGTTCCGCCGCTCCCTCTACACCTACCGCAAGCGGACCGTGCCGCACCCCCAGCTGACCACCTTCGACGCGCCGGGCTTCGAGCTCTGCACGGCCCGCCGGCCCAGCACGAACACGCCCCTCCAGGCGCTGGCGCTCCTGAACGGGCCGACCTATCAGGAGGCCTCCCGTCACCTGGCGAAGCGCATGTTGGAGGCCGAGGGCGAGGAGGCGCGGCTGACCCTCGGGATGCGCGCGGTCCTCTCCCGCGGGCCCACCGGCGGCGAGCTCGAGGTCCTCAAGGGCGCCCTCGGGCGGTACCGACGCGAGTTCGAGGCGGACTCGATGGCCGCGGTGGAGCTGCTGGGCGTGGGCGCCACGGCCACCTCGCCGCGCGCCCGCACCCCCGAGTGGGCGGCGTACACCATGATCGCCTCCACGCTCCTGAACCTCGACGAGGCGATCACCCAGCGATGAGCAGCGACGAACAAGACCTTCGGCGGTCGGCCGCTCTGGGCGCCGCCCTGCGCACCAACCGGCGCACCTTCCTCGGTGGTGGAGCCGCCGGGCTCGGGGCCCTCGCGCTCGGGAGCCTGAGTCCCGCACTCGGCGGAGCGCAGGCCCCCGGAGCGCAGGCGCCCGGAGCGAAAGCAAGAGCGAAGCGGGTCATCTCCCTCTTCCAGTCGGGGGCGCCCTCACAGTTCGAGACCCTCGACCCCAAGCCCGGGCTCGTGGACCAGTTCGGTCAGGAGCTCCCCGAGTCGGTGCGCAAGGGCCAGCGGCTCACGACGATGACCTCCGGACAGTCCTCGTTCCCCATCGCGCCGTCGAAGTTCGGCGCGACGCGCCGGGGGGAGAGCGGCGCGCTGATGGGGGACCTGCTCACGCACACGGGCGCGATCGCGGACAAGCTCTGCATCGTCCGCTCGATGGTCACGGAGGCCATCAACCACGACCCCGCCATGACCTTCGCCCAGACCGGCTCGCAGCTGGCGGGGCGGCCGAGCATGGGGGCGTGGCTGTCCTACGGGCTCGGCTCCATGAACGAGGACCTGCCGACGTTCGTGGTGATGGTGTCCTCGAGCGCCACCAAGCAGCCCCTCTACGCGCGGCTGTGGGGGAGCGGCTTCCTGCCGACCCGCCACCAGGGCGTGAAGCTGCGCAGCGGAGAGGACCCGGTGCTCTACCTCGCGAACGCGCCGGGCATCGACCGGGCCCGGCGGCGCGCGATGCTCGACGACCTCGAGCGGCTGAACGGCCTGCGCGAGGATGAGGACCCCGAGCGCGACACGCGGGTGGAGCAGTACGAGCTGGCCTTCCGCATGCAGG
>CBFHHK010000361.1:0-1353 GCA_965655435.1 Planctomycetota bacterium
CGGCGTTGCCGGTGCCGGCCGGACCGCTGCCGCCCCTCGCGGGCCGCGGTCTCGTGCCCTCCGCGTCACTCTTCGGCCCCACGGCGAACGCCTCGGCCCCTCCGGCACCCACGACGGCAGTCCCCATCTCCCCGGTCCTCCCGAGCCCCGGGCTGGTGCTGTCCCACGGGTACTGCGCCTCCGGGAACCCCTTCCCGACCTCTGACTTCAGCGCCCCCCTGTTCGTCTTCCAGGACACTTCGCAGAACCGGAGCCACGACCAGTTCGCGCGGCGCATCGCCAACCAGGCCTCGGCCTTCACCTCCTTCGGGGTCGTGGCGCACAGTCAGGGCGGCAACGCCGCGCTGCACCTGCTGACCTACTACCAGAGCCCACTCGACCGGGCCCAAGGGCCGCGCCGAATTCAGAGCGTGGGCTCCCCGTACCAAGGCACGCCGCTGGCCTCCCTGGGCTTCTTCGCCTGCGGCGTGAACAACAACCTGACGACCGGCGGCGGACCCGTCTGGCTCGCGGGCATCCCGAGCTGGGCGCGGGCGGAGGTCTATTACCACACGACGGAGGAGGGCGGCTTCTTCGCCTGCCAGCTGCTGACCGCGCTGCTGCTGGCCAACCCCGAGGACGGGACCACCGAGCGCAGCCGTGGCCAGCTCCCCGGGGCCCAGAACGAGGGGCACGTCTCGGGGTGGTGCCACACGGTGTTGATGGCCGACCCCCCCCAGTGCGAGGACGGCGGTCGGAACAGCGTCATGGACTCGCTCGCGGCGCGCTGACGCGACCGGTGCTCCCCCGCGCGGCTCGGCGGCAAGCCGTCGTTCGGGCAGGCTGCCGTTCGGATAGGCCGCGCTCGGGTGAAGGGGCCAGCGTGCCGGCCGGTTGTTCGTGGGCCGATGGGGCCGATGGGGGGCCGTCGGGTCGGTCACCGGTCGTGGGCCCAGCGCAGCGAGGGATCTCCAAGGAGACCGTGAGGCTCAAGGAAGCCGGGAGGCTCAAGGGAGCGGGAGGCCCAAAGGAACGGAGGCAGCGGCCCCCCCGTGGGGAACCGCCGCCTCCGTGATGTTGCCGCCGAGCGGCTAGCAGTGGTTGCTGACGATGCGCTGGTCCTTGTGGCGCATGTCCTTGGCGCTCACCCCGTGGAGGGCCGAGAAGTCCACGGAGTCGAGGAAGCTCAGGGCGGCGTTGAAGGACTCGAGGAGGTCCTCGGCCATGTCCCGGGTGAGGTTGCCCTTCACGACGATGCGGAACATGGTCTGGCCCGCCTCGGCGTCGTGGAAGAGGGGCAGGGTGTCCTCGCTGATCGGGTGCAGGTAGTTCATCTTGTAGCCGCTGACGTACCAGTGGTGCTGGGAGAGCACA
>CBFHHK010000361.1:1362-2877 GCA_965655435.1 Planctomycetota bacterium
GGCAGGGTGTCCTCGCTGATCGGGTGCAGGTAGTTCATCTTGTAGCCGCTGACGTACCAGTGGTGCTGGGAGAGCACATGCTGGAGGTCGATGTCGTCGTACGTGAAGCCGGCGTCCGGGTTGAGCATGGCGGTGACCACCGGAAGGCAGTGCTCGTCGCCGTCATCCAGGAGGACGAAGCGCGGCTTCCCCTCGTGCTCCATGGCGCGCAGCCCGTCCCGCAGGAAGCTGGCGTTGCGCATCATGTTCTCCTCGCACTGCTGGTAGCCCGCCATCCCGAAGCGCAGCAGCTTGTAGAACTGCACGTAGACGCCGCTGGCCGGCCGGGAGAAGTTGAGCGTGTAGGAGTCGGCCTTGCCGCCGAGGTACGTCACGGAGATCGCCACGTGCTCGCTGAGGTCGCGGCGCTCGCGCCAGACCACCCAGCCGGTGCCGCAGCAGGACTCCCCGTACTTGTGCCCGCTGGAGGAGATGGAGAGCACGTTCGCGAGGCGGAAGTCCCAGGGGGGCAGGTCATCCTGGAAGGGCGCGATGAAGCCCCCGGAGGCCGCATCGACGTGGATGCCCACCTGCCAGCCGTTGGCGGTGTTCACGTCCGTGACGACCTTGTCCACGTCCCAAACGGGGTCGTACTGGCCGCCGTAGTGGTTGCCCATGATGCAGACCACGCCCATGGTCTTCTCGTTGATCGCCTCGCGGACGCCCTCAGGGTCGACCTTGAAGGTGTCGCGCGAGGGCGCGACGAGGCGCGGCTCGATGTCGAGGTACTTGAAGAGCTTCTCCCAGGCCGCCTGATAGCAGGTGGAGATGACGACGTTGGGGCGGATGGCGCGGACCTCGTCGTCGCTCAGCCCGTGGAGCTTCTGGTACCAGGCGCGCCAGCGGAACTTGAGGGCGAGCCCGGCGAGCAGGCAGGCCTCGGTCGAGCCGACCGTGCCGGCGCCGGGGTAGACGCCGTACTCGTCGAAGTCGTCGGGCTTGGGGCAGTTCCAGAGCGTCGCGATCATGTTCACCACGGAGTCGTGGATCGCGTACGACTTCGGGTAGACGGTCTGGTCCGCGAGGTTGATCTGCAGCCCCATGAGCGCGACCTCTTCCTCCTCGGGCTCGAAGCTCACGTTCACGTACGACGACGTGTTGAGCTTCTGGTCAAAGTCGAGGGAGTGGGCGTTCTCGATCAGCGTCTTGACCGTCTTGGCGGGCAGGCCAGCGGCGGGCATGTGCGCCTCGCCGGACAGGTCGTGCTCCGCGTCCGTCGAGAAGTAGTAGCTCGTGTCGGCCTGCTGGCGGGTGCGGTGGAGCTCGTCGCGCAGGGCCGCGACCTCACGCTTCAGTTCGTCGATCTCAGTGTTGCTCATGTGCGTGCGCCATGGCGGAGGCGCGGTCTCGAGAGCGCGCTCCCCGGACGCTCGGCGCCCGGCTGGGGCAGCGTCGTCCGGTGAGCGAGCGGGTGGCTGGGAGGAGGAGGGCCGATGGGTGGCCGATGGAGGAGGCCGCTGCGTGCGGCCACGGTAT
>CBFHHK010000362.1:0-2862 GCA_965655435.1 Planctomycetota bacterium
GCTGCACGGTCGCGGGCGCGCTCGTCGGCCGGCCAGCGCTGGCCGCGCCGGTCTGCTCATGGATCGTGTCCAGCACGTTCGCGGCGAGCGACTTCAACGTCGGAAAGACCCCTTGGCCTGAGCTCGCGATGCCCTCGAAGGAGGGAGCCCCGAAGCGGTTGATCTTGGCCTCCAGCTCCTCCACCGTCAGCGCGTCCGGCAGGTCGCGCTTGTTGTATTGGATCACCATCGGGATGGTCGAGATGTCCTTCCCGTACTCCCGGAGGTTCTCTTCCAGGTTCCGGAGAGACTCGAGGTTCTCCTCCATCATCGAACCGCTGGAGTCCGCGATGAAGATGACGCCGTCCACGCCCTGCAACACTAGCTTTCGCGTCGAGTTGTAGTAGACCTGGCCGGGCACCGTGTAGAGCTGGAACTGGGTCCGCATACCCGCCACGGTCCCGAGATCCAGCGGCATGAAGTCGAAGAACAGCGTTCTATCGCCGTCCGTCGAGATGCTGGTCAGGTCGCCCTTGTTGGACTCCGGCGCGCGCTGGTGAACGACCTCGAGGTTCGTGGTCTTTCCGGACATGCCGGGGCCGTAGTAGACGATCTTCACCGTCACGCTCTTTTGAGCAAAGTTGATCTGAACCATCTCAGTGGTCTCCAGAGGATCTGTTGGTTGCGTCGTTGGCGGCACTGGCCGCCGGAACGTCAGCGGCCGCGCCCGGCTCACTGGCAGTATTGGTCATCAATTCGCCGAGCGGAACCGATCCGCTCGCCTCCGAAGAGGCAGCCGAAACGGCCGCCCTCTTGCTCTCTGTTTGCCCACCCGCGAAGGGCGCGGGCGGCTGCACCTGCTCGGATCGCCCCATCTCCCGGAGCAGCCGATGCAGGCGCTCCACGGCGACATCCAGGGGGAAGTGGACGGCCTCGGGATCGACCCCGAGATCGAGGACGGCGAGCACGTTGGCGCCAGGACCCCGCTGGACGACGAGCGCCCCCTCCGAGGCGATCATCGAAAAGCGCTTCTCGAAGTCCCACCCGACCCCGCCGCAGGTCCGGGCGAGATCCTCGACCAAGCTGGCAGCGAAGGCGACGATCGAGGCCGCGTCCACTTGCTGTCCGCTGGAGTCCGCGGCAGTGGCCGAGCCGCTGGTGATATCAGCCCACGTGCCGGCGGCCGCGTCGGCCTCGAGGATGCAGAGGGGCACCCCCTCGTTGCTGAAGATCGCGGCGAGCCGGACTCCGGGCAGAGTCGTCACCGAATCAAGAACGTCCCTCATCACGCTGCCTCCTCGGTCGCAACGACGCCGCTCGAGAGCTCGGACATCAGACGGCTCGACGTCTCGGTGAGGTTACGCGCCGCCCACACCGCGCTCGCCCCCTCCACGCCCGCCTTCAAGACCAGCGAACCGCCGGCCCCCTCACAGCGGAGCTCTTGAGGGACGCCGAGCAGGAGCTTCCGAGAGGAGCTCCGCGTCATCGACAGCACGTCGCGAATCGCTCGCGCCGATCGATCGGCGGCGGCGCCCGTAGCTCCCTGGACCAGGGCCGTGTTGCCCCGGAGGAAGAACGCGACGTGGACATCATCTCGGGCGGCGAGCTCCTGGAGCCCAGGGCGCACAAGGTCCCGGTCGAGGGTCCCGTCGGTATCGAAGTCGTCGTCGAGGAAGCGGCCCGTGCGCTCCACGTCTGCGATCGCCTTGGAGAGCGATCGCGAGTTCGCGCAGTTGGCAATCACGCCGCGAAAACGCCCCTCAATGAGCCGGTTCCCCGGCATGAGGTCCAGGAGGCGTGCCAGCGCGATCCGAGCGTCTTCCCAGGCGCCACAACGCCGGGCGATCTCGAACTGAAGGCGGAACGGCCGCGGGTCATCCCTCCGGATCTTCCCGGCCTCGGCGGCCAGCTGGAACGCCCGCAGCCCGTCTCGGCTCAGGTGGTTCCCAAAGAAGAGTTCGCTGAAGGCTGCGGCCTCGTAGTAAAGCGGCTCCCCCGACGCGTCCATCTGCCGCCAGCGGCCGACGAGGTCCAGCGTCGCCGCTGCCTCACCCCGCTTCAGCATCAGGTCGCAGAGCTCGCGGAAGCCGTCAACAGAGGCTTCCGAGTCGAGCTCATTCATCAGCGCGACCTTGCGAGTATCCCGCTCCGCGAGGCGGACATCGCGGGAGAGTCGCTGGAGGTTGTGATCCTCGGGAAAGCGGTCTAGGGCGGACTGGCAGAGCTCCAGCGCGCCGCTGTAGTCGCCCCCGCCCGCGAGCCTTCGGATGCGGCGAGCGGCCGCCTCAGGCGTTGAGGTGCGACCCCCGGCGTGTCCCGAGACACGCGTCCAGATGTTCTTCAAGAAGGCCATAGCCGTGCGCTCAGCGGCGCTTCGCCTCCCACTCTTCAAGGGCCGCGATGTCGAGGACCACCTGCTCGCGGTGGGCCCAGGGGCCGCCCGCGAATCCGGCTGTTCCGAGGGAGTCAGAGATCTCGAGGGCCGCCTTGAAGTGGCCCAACGCCTCCGCGTACCGACCGCGCTCCACCGCAGCGAGCCCACGAATACGCTCCAGCTCCGCTTCATCACTGAGCCGCGCCTCCTCCCTGTCGGACTCGGCCGCGCGGGCGTCAGCTGCCCGCCGAAGCCCCGCGATGGCGACGGTCAGGTCCGAGAGTTCACCGCTGAGTCCGAACGCGCCGGTCCAGAAGTGATGGGTCCGCGCGATGCGCCCGAGCTCGGCCTGGCGTTGCTCAAGGGCGGAGAGGTCGCCAGCGTCTGCAGGCGTGACCGCTCCGACCTTCCTGTGGATCTTGACATCTCGGATGACGCCGACCGTCAAGAGGGTGGAGAGCACGGTGGATCCGAGCACAAGGTGCACCAAGCGACGGCGGTTGGCCGCG
>CBFHHK010000363.1:0-2855 GCA_965655435.1 Planctomycetota bacterium
GGGTCGTGCTCGGCGCGGAAGCGGGCGCGGATCTCGGAGGCCGACGCGGCGAGGAGGCCGAGGTCGAGCCCCTCGACCTCCTCCCCGAGCAGCTTGAAGTAGATGCCGCTCCGGCCGCCGGTGTTGACGATCTTGACCAGCAGGTCGTTCGCCCCGGCCGTGAGGTCCACCGTGACCCGCTCTTGGTCGGGCTCCGCGCCGCGGGCCACGTTCTTCGCGAGGACCTCCGCGCCGTTGACCCAGACCTTGATGGCGTCGTCGGAGCCCAGGGAGAGCTCCACGCGCCGAGCGGTGGGCGCGGTGATCTCTCGGCGGAAGTACATGGCCGCCACCTGGGGTGTCGACTCGTGCACCTGGCCGTCCACGAGCTCGGGGGCGTCCGTGTACTCCGCTGGCGCGGCCTCTGCGGGCGCTCCGGGCTCAGGGGCAAACGCCCCCGCGAAGAGAGAGCCTGGACCCTCCGCGCCGGGGAGGTAGGGACCGGACGTGCGCCAGGTGCCGAGAGCCGACGCTTGGCTCAGGGCGGGGTCCTGCTCCATTCGGTCCCGCCACGCCGCGAGCCAGCGGGCCTCGGCGGCGTCCAGCTCGGGGTCCGGCGCGAGGCGCGCGGCCTCCAGCTCGGCGGTCTCCGCTGCGATCGCCTCCAGGCGCGCTCGGTCGGCGGCGTCCAGGTACGGCAGCGTCGGCGCCGCGCGGCCGCCCTGGATCGCGCCGGACTCGGAGGTCTGGTTGAAGAAGTCGTAGAGCTGGAAGTACTCGCGCTGGGAGATCGGGTCGTAGCGGTGGTCGTGGCAGCGCGCGCAGCCGACGGTCAGGCCGAGCCAGGTGGTGGCCGTGGTCTCCACCCGGTCGAACACGTTCTCCGTGCGCGTCTCCTCCGCGATCCGGCCCCCCTCGCCGTTGTACATGTGGTTGCGGTTGAACGCGGAGGCGAGCACCTGCTCGGGCGTGGCGTCCGGGAGCAGGTCGCCGGCCAGCAGCTCGACCGTGAGCTGGTCGAATGGGACGTTGCGGTTGAGGGCGTCCACCAGCCAGTCGCGCCAGGGCCACATGGAGCGGGTGGGGTCCGCCTGGTAGCCGTCGGTGTCCGAGTAGCGCGCAGCGTCGAGCCACTCCCAGGCCATGCGCTCCCCGTAGGCGGGGCTCGCCAGCAGGCGATCCACCGCCCGCTCGAACCGGTCGTCCCAGGGGGACTCGAGGTAGGCCTCGAGGGCCTCGGGGGTGGGGGGGAGGCCCGTGAGGTCCAGGGTCACCCGCCGCAGCAGAGCGCCGGGATCCGCCTCGGGGGCCGGAGCGATGCCGTCGCGCTCGAGCGCCGCCAGGACGAAGCGGTCGATGGCGCCGCGGGAGCCTGTGCCGGGAGAATCAGCACCCGGGGGGAGGAAGGGGGGCGTCGGGCGCGCGGGCGGCACGAAGGCCCAGTGCTCGTCCCAGCGGGCGCCCTCCTGGATCCAGCGCTCGAGCAGCTGGACCTCCTCCTCGCTCAGGGCGTAGTTGGAGTCCGGGGGCGGCATCTGCTCCTCGGGGAACTCCGAGCGGATGCGGGCGGCCAGCTCGCTCGCCTCCAGGTCCCCGGGGACCAGCGCGGGGAAGCCGTCCCGGTCGGCGAAGGCGTGCTCCTTCAGGTCCAGGCGGAGGCCAGCCTGGCGGCCTGCTCCGTCGGGCCCGTGGCACGCGTAGCAGCGGTCCGAGAGGATCGGCAGCACGTCCTTGGCGAAGTCCACCGGAGCGGGGTCCTCGTCCACGCCAGCCGCGACCCATGGGAGGAGAAGCGAGAGGAGGACGAGCGGGGTCGGCATGGACCCATGCTACCGGGCCGCTCCCCGTTGGGGCGCAGCTGCCGGGTTCGCGCTCGATCCGATACCCTCGGTCATGCTCCGCGCCGCCCTCCTGCTGTCTGCGTCCGTCGCCCTCGCCGCTGCACCTGTCCACGGGCCCGCTGCAGTCCGGTCGGGTGATGGGGTTCCCCCGCTCAACGTGCTCTGGCTCTCGGTGGAGGACATGAGCCCGTGGATCGGCGCCTACGGCGACCGCACGGTGCCGACGCCGAACCTCGACGCCTTCGCCGCCGAGGCCCTGCGCTATGACAACGCCTTCGCGGACACCCCCGTGTGCGCACCGGCCCGCACCGCGCTCATCACGGGCATGTACCCCACGCGCATCGGGGCCATGCACATGCGCGTGCGGTCCCGCAGCAAGTCCGCGGGGGAGGAGGCCTACGGCGACCTGCCCCTGTATGAGGCCGTGCCGCCGCCCTTCGTGCGCTGCTTCCCCGAGCAGCTGCGCCTCGCCGGCTACCACACCACCAACAGCTCCAAGACCGACTACCAGTTCGTGGCGCCGCCGGCGGTCTGGAACGCCTCGTCGCGCAAGGCCACCTACGCGGACCGGCCCGCGGGCGCGCCCTTCTTCGCGGTCTTCAACCACACGGGCACCCACGAGAGCCAGGCCTTCCCCGAGGCCCGCCAGCGGCCGAGCGCCGTGGCGCTCGAGGACGTGCCGATCCCGCCGATCTACCCCGATACGCCCACGGTGCGCGACGCCATGAAGCGCACCTACGACAACATCGCCGCCATGGACGCGTGGTTCGGCAAGCAGCTCAAGAGGCTCGAGAGCGCCGGGCTCGCGGACTCCACGGTGGTGTTCTTCTTCTCCGACCACGGGGTGGGGCTCCCCCGGGGCAAGCGCTCGGTCTACGGAACGGGGACCCGGGTGCCGCTCCTGGTGCGCTTCCCCGAGGAGCGCTGGCCCGAGGGGCTCGCGCCCGGCACGGCCACCGACCGCCTGGTGAGCTTCATCGACTTCGGGCCGACGGTCCTGAGCCTCGCGGGCGTCGAGCCGGACCAGCGCCTGGA
>CBFHHK010000364.1:0-2847 GCA_965655435.1 Planctomycetota bacterium
TGGGGCGGAGGCCCTGCGAATGAGGCCCACGGGACCGGGGCCCACGGGACTGACGCCCACGGGACTGGGGGCCACGGGACTGGGGGCCCATGCGACGGCGCTCCTGGAAGCTGGTCTTCCGGGGTCTGAACTCTCGGGGGCTGAGCGCCCGGTGCCTGAGCGCCCGGTGCCTTCGCGCTCGGTGGTCAGGCTCCAGCTCCTCGCGACCCCGCGGGGGTCAGCTCGGGTCGAGGGGCTCCGCCCCCATCAGCATCATGACCCCGGTCACCGTCGCGGCGACCGTCAGCCCGAGCGCGACGTAAGCCCCCACGTGGTGAGCCCTGCGGGGGACCTTGCCCCTCGCGGCCAGGGGGCCCGTGATCAGCGGCCAGAGGTAGGCGGCCGTGGTGAGCCGGGCCAGCCCGAGGTGAATCGGGGTGATGGTCCCCGCCGCCTCGAGGTCGTAGATCTCCCCCACGCTGAGCGCGAAGTAGATCGCGACGCCGAGCGAGACCACGGACCCGAGCACCATGGCGACGTGCGCTCGGATGCGCCGGAGGCGTCCCGTCAGCGCGGCCCCCACGAGGAAGGCGACGGTGACGAGCAGCGCGGTCAGGAAGCCTGCGACCGGTCCCATCAGCTTCGACCGATCCCCTCGAAGAGGCCTGCCATCTCGTCCGTCGGCTCCCGGCTCATCAGGTCGAGGACCGCCTCACGGGGATCCTTGGACTCGAAGAGCACCGCGTGCACCTGCTCGGCGATCGGCATGGAGACGTCGTCCTCGTTGGCCTCCGGGCCGAACAGCGCCTTCGTGGTCCAGACGCCCTCCGCGACCATGTTCATCTCCCCGAGCACCTGCTCGAGGGTCTTGCCGCTCCCCACCGCCTCGCCGACGGATCGGTTCCGCGAGTGCTTGGATGTGCACGTGGTCACGAGGTCGCCGAAGCCCGCGAGCCCGAAGAAGGTGCGGACGTCCGCGCCGCGCGCCTTGCCGAAGCGGGCCATCTCCACGATCCCGCGCGTCAGCAGCGCGCTCTTCGCGTTGTCGCCAAGCTGGAGCCCGTCGCAGATGCCCGCCGCGATCGCGATCACGTTCTTCAGCGCGCCGGCGAGCTCGGCTCCGTAGCCATCCGGGGTCGTGTAGACCCGGAAGGAGCTGCTGTTGAATGCCTCCTGAACCCGCAGGGCGAAGTCCCGGTCCTCGCACCCTGCGACAACGGAGGCCGGCAGGTCGTGGGCCACCTCCTCCGCGTGGCTCGGGCCCGTGAGGACGCAGACGGGGCGCTCCCCGAGGATGCGCCGCAGGATCTGGCTCGGGGTCCGGAAGGTCTCGATCTCGAGCCCCTTCGAGGCCGTCACCAGGGGGATCCCCCCCGGCAAGGCGTCCTCGAACCGGAGCGCCACCTGGCCAACGAACTGGGTGGGCACCACGGAGACGACGAGGTCGGCGCCCTCGGCAGCGCTGAACGGGTCGGCGCTGGCGATGAGGTTCGAGGGGAAGGGGACACCGGGCAGGTAGGCCTCGTTCGAGCCCGCCGCGGTCATCGCCGCGGCCTGCTCGGGAAAGGCGCTCCAGAGGACGGTGTCGATCCCGTTCTTCGCGAGGCGCAGCGCGAGGGTGGTGCCCCAGGAGCCGTCGCCAATGACGAGGGCCTTCTTCACGGAGTCAGCGGTCGGTTCAGTCATGATTTGGTGTCCTTCCCAGGGGTGGCGGTCCCCTTCCCCTTCTGGCCCATGCGCGGCTCGGTCCCGGCGAGCATCCGCGAGATGTTCGCGCGGTGGCGAACGACGACGAGCAGGGAGAGCAGCCCGCACGCGCCGACGAAGGCGCCCGAGTCCTCAAGGCGGATCGCAGCGACCACCGGGAAGGCGAGCCCCATGGCGATGGACGCGAGCCCGACGTATCGGGTCGTGACGAGGCACGCCACCCAGACGAGCCCCGAGAACACGAAGATCAACGGGTCCACCCCGACGATCGCGCCGCAGCCGGTGGCGACGCCCTTGCCCCCCTTGAAGCGGAGGTAGAGCGGGAAGCAGTGGCCGACCACGGCCGCCGTGCCGCACAGAGCGGCGGCGAGCGACGGAGCCGTCTCGTTCAGGGCGGCGGCGTGCGGCGCGAGGAGCAAGGTCGGCACGAGGCCCTTCCCGAAGTCGAGCAGGAAGGCCACGAGCCCGAGGGGCTTGCCGAGCACCCGCATCGCGTTGGTCGCGCCGATGTTGCCGCTGCCGACCTCACGCAGGTCGACGCCCTTGATGACCCGCGCCATGACGAGGCCGAAGGGGACGGATCCCAGCAGGTAGGACGCGAGGATGGCGAGGACGGGCGCGAGCATGGGAGAGGTCGAGAGCGGGGAAGGCGGGGCGACCATGTTATTCCCGCTCCTGTCCGCGCGTACACTCGCGTCTCGATCCCATGGCCGCGCCCCCCCACAACCACGCCTCTGACCCCCTGCCTGCGGGCACGCGCGTAGGCGTGGACACGGGCGGGACGTTCACGGATCTGGTGCTGGCGGTCCCCGGGGAGCCCGTTCGTATCGCCAAGGTCGCCTCCACCCCGGGCGACCCCGGCCAGGCCCTCCTGGAGGGCCTGCGGCAGCTTGGCATCCCGAACGCGCCAGGGGCGACGGTCGTCCACGGCACCACCGTCGCCCTGAACGCGCTCCTGACCGGCCGGACCGGAGACGCGGCCCTCGTCACCAACGAGGGCTTCGAGGATCTCGTGGAGATCGACCGCCAGGCCCGGCCCGACCTCTACGCGATGGAGCCCCAGCGCCCGGCCGCGCTCATCCCGCGGGACCGACGGTTCGGGCTGCGGCAGCGGAGCTGGCCCTCTCCGGGGCCTGGAGGCACCGTTGACGAGGCCGTCTG
>CBFHHK010000365.1:0-2842 GCA_965655435.1 Planctomycetota bacterium
CCGTCGCCTCCGCTCAGCGGGCGCTCAACAGGGCGTCCCATTCCGCCAGGTGGGCCTCCCACGCGGCCACCGCGCCGGAGATGTGGCTGGCGATCAGAGGCGTGAACACGACCTCTGCCAATTCAGCCGGTCGCTGCAGCCACATGGCTCGCCAAACCGCCAGCCTGCCCGGGCCCGGTACAGGGGCCGGCGCGCTCAACCCGCGGCGGGTCGGACCAGCGAGAGCCTCTCGCAGCCGACGAGCCTCCCCAATGCTGGCCACCTTGAGCCCGAGGGTCGTCATGTCGAGCGTCTCCCCGCTCGCTCCCAACGCACCGAACTGGGCCACGACGGCGACCTGCTCGCGGCAGAACGCGCGGACCATCTCTTCGGGATCGGGAGCCGAGAGGCCGGCGAGCGCGGGCCCGGCGAGCCCCTGCGCCCGCGCCCAGCTCAACGCCTCGTCCCCCACCGTCACGGCGACCATCAGCGTCAACAGATCCGGTGCCTGCCGCTCCATGCGACGCGTCAGCCGGAGGACACCGAGCAACTCCTCCGGGCTCCGAGAGATCAGGTTCCCACCGGCGCTCAAGCAGAACTCCTGGGCGGCTCTCGAGCCTGTGGGCACAGGGCAGGACTCCCCGGACCCGATGGCGCGGAAGAGCGCATCCGCCTCCTCCGGATCACGCGCCTTCGACGCCGCCTGAAGGTCCGAGCCTTCCCAGGACTCGCCAGGGCCCCCTGCCTCCTCGAGCGCGGAGGGCTCCTCAACCACGAAGGCCACCTCCGCGTCCCAGGTGGCCTCGATGAGCCTCCGCTCCTCGGCCGAGGCGCCGCCGACCAGGAGGGGAGCGACCGAATACACCACCAACGTCACGCCGGAAAGAGCAGCCGCCACGACGGCCCATCGCGCCCACCATCGACGAGGCGTCTGGGAGACGTCCGAAGCTGAAGCCAACGTGGCAGCGCGAGCCCCTGGAGTGCCGGGGGACGCTTGCGGGTCGGAACGCGCTTGAGGGTTGGAGGACATACGAGCCGCGGGAAGGGGACCATGGCGACGACCGACGAGGCGCGGCCTCGAATGCGAGGCAGATGCTCGTTCCCGGAAGGTGCTCCCGACAAGAGCATCAACGGACCCTAGAATCAGCCCATGCACCTTTCCACCCACAACTGGATGCGCGCCGAGCCGCTCGAGGTCACCCTCAAGCGGATCAAGCGCCTTGGCTTCGAGAGTATTGAGATCAGCGGCGAACCGGGGCAGTACCCGCCTGCGGAGTGCCTCCCGCTCCTCAAGCAGTACGGCATCCGCTGCTGGGGCGCGGTCACCCTGACCCTCGGGGATCGCAACCTCGCGGCGAAGGACCCCGCCCAGCGCGCCGCGACCGTGGACTACATGCGCTCGCTCGTGGAGATGGTCCACCAGCTCGAGGGGCACGAGCTCACCGTGGTCCCCGCCACCGTCGGCAAGGTCACGCCCGACGGGACTCCCGAGGAGGAGTGGAGCTGGGTGGTCGCGGGGCTGCAGGAGGTCTACGCGCTCGCAGAGGAGCGCGGCGTCCGCCTCGCCCTCGAGCCGCTCAACCGCTTCGAGACCTACTTCATGAACCGCGCAGACCAGGCGATGGCGCTCGCTGAGGCTGTTGGGCCCAACTGCGGCGTCTGCCTCGATGTCTTCCACATGAACATCGAGGAGAAGGACATGCTGGCCGCCGTGCGCGCCTCGAGCTCACGGCTCGTGGATGTCCACGTGGCCGAGAACAACCGTCTCGCCCCGGGCATGGGCTCGGTGGACTGGACCTCCTTCGTCAAGACGCTGGACGAGATCGGCTACGACGGCGCCCTCACCATGGAGGCCGTGGCCCCGATCGACCGGACGCCGGTGTCGCCCTGGACCAACCAGGTGGAGAAGAACCCGGTGGACATCTCGCCGGAGCAGTTGAAGTTCATCGAGGACCACGGCTCCAGCCTGCTGTCCGAGGAGTACTACACCATGCTCTACGAGCGTGCCTCCGAGACCCTGCTTCCGCTGATCCAACGCTGAGCCTGAAGCCATGACCGAGCACGACGCGCACATCCATCACATCAACGTGAACGTGGATGACCTGGAGACCGCCATCCCCTTCTACCGCGACGTCCTCGGCCTCCCGCTGGACCCGACGCCAGAGCAAGGCATGCTGTCCCAGTTCTTCCGCATCAACGAGCGGCAGCAGATCCACATGAACGTGCTGGATGACGCGCGGGCCTTCCGTGGGCACTTCTGCCTCGAGGTCCCTGACTTCGAGGGGGTCTTCCGCCGCTCGAAGGCGACGGGCGCCATCGATACGAAGCCCTGGGGCCGCGTCCGCGCGCTCCCCGGCGGCAAGATGCAGATGTTCGTGCGCGACCCCCACGGCAACCTCATCGAGATCGCCAGCAGGCCGGGCGTCACCATCGCCAGCGAGCTCTTCGAGGACGACCTCGTCGAGCCGCTCCAAGGGACCTATCGCCTGATGCCGGGTGACTCCGTGGGCGAGCACGTCCCCGCGGATCCCCCGGCGGCCTAGGGACAAGGCCCCCTGGTCCTGGCGCGAAGCTCAACGTCGCGCCAGGTCAGCGGTGCTCGCCCTTGGGGTGGTTCCCCCTCAAGCCGAGCCCACGCGGCGATTTGGGCCCACGCGGCGATCAGAGCCCACGCAGCGGGCCAGGTGCCCGCTGCCGGTCGCAGCGGACTCCGTGCCAGCGAATCGGCGCCGCGCGCGACAGTCCGCACCCGGTCATTCGCTGGGGCTCGCCGGGGCCAGAGGGCGAACCTCCCCACCTGAGCGGACCAGGTCCGCCCGTCGCGCCTCGTCCGCCAGCCGCGCAGCCTCCAGGGCGGCCTCCT
>CBFHHK010000366.1:0-1705 GCA_965655435.1 Planctomycetota bacterium
ACCTTGACCCTCGACGGCCCCGCCCCCCCCAGGGATGGACCATGCCGCGCCGTTGAACCGGGGCGCGCCGATGGACCATGGCGCGCCGATGAATCGGGGCACGCCGGTGAACCGGAGCTCGCAGGCCTGACCGCAGGCCGATGCCTGTTCACGCCTGTTGGGCGGGCTCGGGCCTCATCGGGCCCGTGGGCCATGGTCGACGGCCCCCGGGCTCGTCCTTGCGGCCTCCCTTTGGTCCCTCGGCGGCCCCTCGGCGGCTCCGGCGTCCCCTCCAGGCCTCCTTTGCCCTCCTGCGGGGCGGCCCAAGGGCCGCGTGCGAGGTGGCCTGCCTGAAGTCCCCATCGGACGGGTCCCCATGGGACGGGTCCCCAGCGGAAGAGGGGCCCGAGGGGCGGCTGAATGACAGGGGCCGGGTCGCGAGGGGATCGGTGGGGGGCGGAGAGGCGCCGGCCTGCGCCGCTTTAATGACCCTTGAGGGGCGAGTCGCCGGAAGGAGCACAGGAGGCTCGAAATCCCGCGGCTGCTTCTCGTAGCATCAGCCCCATGCAGAGCGCGATTCGAACCCTCACCGTTGTTGCGGTCCTCGTCGGGGGCGGGGCCGCTTGCCAGACCACGCCGTCCCTCAAGGGCTCGGGCGTGGAGACCACCTCGATCGGAGACCTCGCCGCGGTCAACCCGGTGGACATCGCGGTGCTCCCCGTGGAGTCCGCTCCGGGGGTGGTGGGGGCTCCCCTCGCCATGATCCGTGCGGCCTCGGCCAAGGCGCTTGTGCGTCGCAAGTACTCGCCCCTCGCCATGGAGGTCGTGGACGAGAAGATCGCCATGGCGGTCCCACAGGTGGGGCAAGATGGGGGCGTGATGGAAGCGAGCTACTCCCCGGGAGCCCTCGGCGAGGACGCGCTCCTCGAGGTCACCGTCGAGCGCTGGGAGATGCCCGACTGGATGGCGCTCCGCTCGATTGACGCGGCGCTCATCGCACGGCTGATCGACCCCCGCGACCCCACCGGGCCCGTCCTGTGGGAGGCGCGGCTGGATCGTCAGTTCCGCTTCTCGCTGGAGGGCGGGACGGCCAGCAGCACCAGCCGTGACCTCACCCGTGCCTGCGATGACGTCCTCCGGACGCTGATCTCGACCCTCCCCGGGAGGACTCTCGAGCCCGAATTCCTGGACGAGTCCGCGACGAACTAGGTCCGCCAGGCGGCCCGTGAGTCGCCCCTTCGGGGCCCCGCGGACGGCCCTGCGGACGGCCCCGTCGGCGAGATCTGCCAGTCGCCCTGTCCCGGGGGGCGCGTGGTCTCACGGCTGCAATTCCAGTTCGCGCAGGTGGGCCGTCGTCCCGGAGCAAACCCGCGTGCGGGGGTGCTGGTGGACCGGGCCGGATAGGCGGAGGTCCCCTCGGGGATCGGCGCCTCGCTTGCGACGAGGCTGCGACGGGCCTGCGACGGGCCTGCGACGGGCCTGCGACGGGCCTGCGGCCAGGTGCCGAGCCGAGCCGCGCGGTCCCGGGACTCTCGACCCGCACGGCGGTACGGTCCATGGGCCGCCCGCGGCTGCCAGTTCAGCGGCATTGCCAGGCGGCAGTGTCAGCGGCAGGGCCCAGCAGCAGGGCCCAGCAGCAGAACTCAGGGGCAGAACTCCGCGGCCGGGCGCTGGCAGCGAGGCGCCAGCCCTCTTCTCCTGCGGCATCTTTGCCCGAGTCTTCCCC
>CBFHHK010000366.1:1715-2822 GCA_965655435.1 Planctomycetota bacterium
GCAGAACTCCGCGGCCGGGCGCTGGCAGCGAGGCGCCAGCCCTCTTCTCCTGCGGCATCTTTGCCCGAGTCTTCCCCTGGAAATGGGGCCGGTGGGGCCCTCTGGGGGGCCTTGGCCGCTAAGGTACTCGCCCTCAGAGGCGCGCGATTTTATTCCCGCACCCCGCCGCTGCAGTCCTCGCCCCCCTCGATCGGAGGGCGACTCTACGGACGGGGCAAGTCCGCTCGAAGATCCCATGCGCCGCCTCTCTGCTGGGATCCGAGGGCACAGCTACAAGCACTATTCCCATGGCAATTGCCACCGATCGAAAGGCCGAGATCATCAAGGAGTTCGCGAAGGCGGACGGTGACACCGGCTCCCCCGAGGTTCAGGTCGCGCTCCTCACCGAGGACATCCGCTGCCTGACCGAGCACCTGAAGATCCACCGCAAGGACTTCACGTCGCGTCGCGGCCTGCTGATCAAGGTCGGCCGTCGCACCAAGCTGCTGCGCTACCTGCGCGATCGCTCGCCCGAGAGCTACGCGCAGCTCATCGGCCGCCTCGGCCTGCGTCGCTGAGCGACCGCTCGCTCTCCCAGCGTCCCCGCTCGACACCTCCCGGGTCGGCGCTCCGCGGATCCCGCGGGCGCTGATCCAACGAGGTGCCCTGGCGGGCGGCAATGGGGGACCGGGGACCGAAGGCCCCACGCGCCTGAGGGCGCTCAGGGGCTGCCCCGTCGGCCTGGCGCGCGCCCCGCGGCGGAGCGCCGGCCACATCCGTACAAACCACTGTTATCAGCAAGAAAAGAAGACGAGGCGAGATGAGCCTCAACCACATCATGAGCACGAAACCCACACGAGTCGAAGCGACGATCGCCGGCAAGAAAATCACGCTGGAGACGGGCCAAGTCGCCCGCCAAGCCGGCGGCGCCGTGATCGCCACCCTCGGCGACACCCGCTGCTTCGCAGCAGCCACCGCTGGCAACGCCCGCGACGACATCGACTTCTTCCCCCTGGTCTGCGACTACCGCGAGAAGACCGAGGCGGCGGGCAAGATCCCCGGCGGCTTCTTCAAGCGCGAGGGGCGTCCGACCACCAAGGAGATCCTCACCATGCGCCTGATCGACCG
>CBFHHK010000367.1:0-2796 GCA_965655435.1 Planctomycetota bacterium
GCTCGCGGTGACCATCGTCGCCCTTGCCCTCGCGGCGGCCGCCGGCGCCCTCGCCGCTCGCCCACCTCGACTGAGCCGCACCGCGCCGCTCGCCTTCGTGGCCGCGGGCACCCTGCTTCTCGGCGGGCTCGCCGGGCAACCCGCCGCGCAAGGGCGGGGACCGAACGTCATCCTCATCTCGCTGGATACCGTCCGGGCCGATCGTCTCGGCGCCTACGGCTACGGTCGAGGGACGAGTCCAACGCTGGACCGCTTCGCAGAGCAGGCCACCCGGTTCGAGAACGCCTTCACGGTCTCGGGGTGGACCCTCACCGCGCACATGTCCATGCTGACGGGCTTGACCCCCGGGCTTCACGGCGTCGAGGAATCCAGGGCCCTGCCCGGCGCGATCCCCACCGTGCCGGAGCTCCTCAGGGACTCGGGCTACCGGACGCTGGGTGTGGCCGACGACTGCCCGTGGGTCAGCCCGCGGTACGGGTTCCGCCGTGGCTTCGACGTCTACCGTCGAACCCCGGCCCCGGCTCCGGCCAAGATCGCTGAATCACTCCGCTTGCTCGACGCGACCGCAGGAGGCCCCTTCTTCCTCTTCTGCCACCTCTTCGACGCCCACTCCGACGAGGGACTGCTCCCGTACGAAGCGCACCCCGACGACCTCGAGGCGTTCGGCGCCCTCCAAGGGGCCCGGTCCTTCACGGGAGTACGCGGCCTCGGCGGATCGGAGCTGCTGAAGGCCCACCACGACGGCGAGGTCTCGCTGGGCGCGGAGACCATGGCCTGGATCTCCGACCTCTACGACGCCGGGCTGCGAACCCTCGACCGCGATCTGGCAAGGCTCTTCGAGGGCCTACAGGACCGCGGGCTCCTCGAGACGAGCGTGATCATCGTCACCGCCGATCACGGCGAGGAGCTCTTCGAGACCGGAGCCTGCCTCCACACGGGCACCTCGGATCGAGTGTTCAGGGTGCCCCTGCTGATTCGATGGCCCGAGCGTGCCCCCTCGGTCGATGACCGCCTGGTCAGCCTCGTTGACCTGGCACCGACGATCCTCGCTGCAGCCGGCGCGCCGCGCCCCGAGCTTCCAGGGCTGGACCTGCACGCGTCCGCCACAGCCGACCGTCTCCTGGTGCGAACGGACCGGCCCGACGGGCCGTGGTGGGTCCGCGGTCCCGGCTGGTCCGCCGTCCGGACCTCGAATGCGTGGCAGGTCATCGACCCCGCCACCGATGCGGGGCTCGGGAAGCCATCTCTGGAGCAACAGCGCCTCCTGGATCGCGAGGCCTCGACCTTCGCTCAACAGCGCGCGAACCTACCGGCCGCCAGGGCGTCCGCCCCGCTCGACGAACAAGAGCGCGCAAAGATCCGCGCTCTGGGCTACGGAGGGGACTGAGAGCCCCGTCGATCGCGACCGTTCGTTCGGCGCGCCCGGAACGAACTCACACGTGGGCTGCGTCCGCTCCCGCCCGTACTGCGACCCGCTCTGGGACGGAGATCGCCCCCCCTCCGGACTCCTTGAGGAGGCCGCGGGCGCCGGTTACTGTAGGGCGGAGCGCTGACAAGGCTCAACGTCCCCCATGAGCCCTCTACAGCAGACCACTCCGCGCGGCCCTGAGGGCCGATCTCGCGTCCAGCGGCGCTGCCTCGGTGCCGGCCTGCTGATCCTCTCAGGTTCGCTCGCGGCCTCGGCCGGCCACGCCGCCCCGAGCACCTGGCCCATGCCTTTCTCGCGCGACGAGGGCGTGAAGACGGCCGTCGACGGGGCCGCCTTCGAGGAGACCGTCCGGCCGTTCCTGGACCGCTACTGCACGAGGTGCCACGCGGGGAGCCGGACCGAGGCGGACGTCCGCCTCGATGGCATCAGCGCGGAGCTGGCGGCGGGTCAGGACATGGAGCTCTGGAAGAACGTGCTCCTGCAGCTCGTCGTGGAGGCCATGCCGCCCTCCAGCGGGAAGCAGCCCAAGACGCGCGAACGGAACGCCGTGATCCGGTGGATCGACGACGAGCTCGCCAAGTCGGGGAACGAGTCCGACGTCTACGCCAAGCTCAAGAGTCCCTCGTTCGGTAACTACGTCGACCACGAGAAGCTGTTCAGCGGCGAGATCAAGACCGCCCCCTTCTCCCCGGCGAGGCTCTGGCGCACCAGCCCCAACGTCTTCGACAGCTACAAGGCGTACTACGGCGGTGACCCCGGACACATGCGGCAGCCCTTCTTGCTGGAGGACAAGATGGGGATCAAGGACTACGCCGACCTGCTGTTCGCCGACTCCGCGGTGGTCAACACGCTGGTCAGCAACGCGGGCACGGCCGCCGACGCCCTCATCAAGACCCGCTACGCGGCGCTCGCAGCCTCCAGCGACGTCCCCGACAAGGAGGCCCTCGCGCCGCTTCTCCAGGGGCACTTCGAGACCGTCGTCTACCGGGCCCCCACCCGCCGCGAGCTGAAGGACTATGACCGGCTCTTCCGGAGCGCCGCGCGTGAGGGCGGCACGGCGGAGGCTCTGCGGGTCGTCCTGATGGCCGTGATGCTGCACCACGAGTCCGTCTACCGCCTCGAGATCGGGCTCGGGAAGCGAGGCAGGCAGGGCCGGCGCATGCTCTCGAGCACCGAGCTGGCGTTCGCCATCGCCTATGCGCTCACCGATCGCCGGCCCGATGCGGCGTTGATGCAGGCCGCCCGCGAGGGGCGGCTCGAGGACCGCGACGACGTCAAGCGAGAGGTGGAGCGCCTCCTCACGGACCCCGACACCAAGAAGCCCCGGACGCTGCGCTTCTTCCAGGAGTTCTTCGGCTATGCCCAGG
>CBFHHK010000368.1:0-1931 GCA_965655435.1 Planctomycetota bacterium
GGCGTACTCGTTGGAGGAGCACCTGCGCCTCGCCTGGAACTTCCTACCCCGCCGCCTCTCTCAGTTCATCGTCCCGCGCCCCCCCCAGCACGGTGGTCAGGGCAGCTGGTACCGGGGCACCGCCGACGCGATCGCGCAAAACCTCGAGCTTCTGCAGCAGGTGGAATGCGATCACGTTGTGATTCTCTCGGGCGACCACATCTACAAGATGGACTACGGCGACATGCTCGAGGAGCACGTCGAGGCCGGAGCCAAATGCACCATCGGAGCCGTCGAGATCGCCGCCGAGGACGCACCGCGCTTCGGAGTCCTGGAGGTCGACGGCCAGTCGAAGGTCACCGGCTTCCAGGAGAAGCCCGAGGTGGGCACGGAGATCCCGGGCATGCCCGGTCGCTGCCTGGGGTCCATGGGGATCTACATCTTCGAGCGCGAGGAGCTCATCCGGCGCTTGAGGGAGGACATGGCCAAGACCTCCGGGACCAGCCATGACTTCGGGAAGGACGTGCTCCCGGCGATGGTCGAGGACGGCACGACCGTCATCGCCCACTCCTTCCGCGACGTGGACGCCGTGAGCAGCGCCGAGGCCGTGGACGCCGGGGACGCCACCCCGTACTGGCGAGACGTGGGCACGCTCGACGCCTACTTCGACGCCAACCTCGACCTCTGCAAGGTGGTGCCGTCGATCAACCTGTACGACAAGCACTGGCCCATCTACACGCTCTGGCACAACGACCCCCCCGCCAAGACGATCTTCTCGGAGCCAGAGGGACACCACGCGCAGATCGTGGACTCCCTCCTCTGCAACGGATCCATCATCTCAGGCTCCCGGGTCCGGCGCTCGATCATGGGGAACCGGGTCTACTCCGGCGAAGACGCCGATATCGAGGAGAGCATCCTGATGCACGGCGTCGTGGTGCAGCCCGGCGCCATCATCCGCCGCGCCATCATCGACAAGTGGACCACGATCCCCTCAGGCACCCAGATCGGCGTGAACCTCGAGGAGGACCGAAGACGCTTCACGGTGACCGAGTCCGGAATCGTCTGCGTCCCCCGCGGATACGACTTTGAGCGCAACCGACGAGCGGACGACCACGACCTTCCGAGCGACGCCGACTTCGTCAACGTCTGAGACCACCCTCTGGCGGCGCCCTTTTCCGGCCCCTTCTCTCGGCGCCCTCCTCCTCCTGGGGCGGCGCTTCATCTGGGCTGAATGGGTGGGAGCGCCTCCTCCCGTTCGCCCCTCACGCCCCGTTGCAATGCGCCTCCTGGTACTCCCCCTGCTTCTCCTCGCATCCTGCGCATCCATCTCCTCCGCCGGCCTCTTCGGCGGCGGCGACGCGCTCCCCTCCTGGTCCGATGGAGACCTCAAGGCGTCCATCGTCCGCTTTGTCGAGGGAGCGACCGACCCCGAGAGCGTCCACTTCGTGCCTGCCGAGGAGCGAATCGCGGTCTTCGACAACGACGGGACCCTGATCTGCGAGAAGCCGGTCTACTCCCAGCTCGCGTTCATGATCGACCGCGCCAAGGAGTACGTGGCGGACGACCCGACCCTGCGCGAGGAGGAGCCGTATCGCTCCCTGATGAACGGGACCTTCGGGAGTACGAAGGACATCGATGCTTTCATCAAGCTGGCGATGAAGACTCACACGGGCATGCTCGATGAGGAGTTCGTCGCCATCGCCGAGGGGTGGCTCGCGTCCGCACGCCACCCCGACCTGGAGCGGCCTTACACCGAGCTGGTCTACGCGCCGATGCTCGAGCTGGTCACGTTCCTCCAGGACGCCGACTTCCAGGTCTGGATCTGTACCGGGGGCGGGCTGGACTTCGTCCGCTGCTACGCCAAGGACGTCTACGGGATTGGCCCCGAGAACGTCATCGGCTCTTCCACGCAGAAGGCCTACCGGGAGATCGAAGGGCGCGGCGAGTTCGTG
>CBFHHK010000368.1:1940-2794 GCA_965655435.1 Planctomycetota bacterium
GGGATCGGCCCCGAGAACGTCATCGGCTCTTCCACGCAGAAGGCCTACCGGGAGATCGAAGGGCGCGGCGAGTTCGTACGGCTTGCGGAGCTGGTGATCCCGCTCAATGACGGCGCCGCGAAGCCGGTCAACATCGACCGCTATATCGGTCGGTCGCCGATCCTCGCGGTGGGCAACTCCGACGGCGACCTCGAGATGCTGCAGTACGTCGCGCAGCGCCACGCTCGCACGCTGACCCTGCTCCTCCACCACGACGACGGGGAGCGCGAGTTCGCCTACGACGCCGGGAACGAGCGCGCCCTGAGCGCGGCAGCTGAAGGGGAGATCGAGGTCATCTCCATGTCCCGAGACTTCGGCACCGTCTTCGCCCCGGCTCCCTGAGCCGCTCGCCAGCGGGCGCCCCCCCGGACCGACCGTCCAGCTCGGCAGCCCAGCTTCGACGCCCAGCTCGGCTCCGCCGGCGTCGCTCGGTCTGCCGGGCTCCCTCCCTTGGGCCGCCCCCGCTGGGCTCCACGTGCTCGGCCGGGCCCATCCCAGATCCCCATCGCCGGCGCGCCCCACCTGGCCGCCCCTCCCGCACCGCCACCCGCCTGACCGCAATGAAGAACCTCCTCACCACCGCCTGGGCCGTCCTCCTCACGGCCCTCATGCTCCCGCAGGCCCAGGCCGATGTGCTCGAGCTTCGCTCCGGCGAGCTGCTGAACGGCAAGTACATGGGCGGGTCCCAGACGTCGATTCGCTTCGAGGTCGCGGGCTCCCTCCGCGTGGTCGCCACGGCGGAGATCCTCGCCCTCACCTTCGACCTCCGCCAGGCGCCGACCCCGGCGGCCGCGCCGGCTCCCGCTCCGGTGGCC
>CBFHHK010000369.1:0-2775 GCA_965655435.1 Planctomycetota bacterium
GGTGCGCATCGGGACACCAGCGCCATGATCCAGTCCATGCGCGAGTCGATCGTCGAGCAGCTCGAGTCGACAACGCCCTGATGGCCGCGAGGACGGACGAGGCCGGAGCCTTCCGCCTCGACCTGCCCGAGCAGGGCGAGGTCGACCTCGTGGCGAAGCTCCCGACCCCGCCCGATGCCCCGGCCGCCACGCCCGAGAGCACGGTCGAGGACATCGTCGAGGGGACGCCGGAACCCGCCACCCTCGAGTTCGTCGCGAGCGACGCGGAGGGCGTCGTGCTCCGGTTCGAGCGCTGAGAGGCCGCCCTGCGAGGGCACGAGGCCGAGGGCGATGCGCGCGCGAGGACACCCACGGGCCCGTGACGTATCCCTGACACCGCCAGGGACGGGCCTGACACCTCCAGGGAAGGGAGCGGCGTATCCTCGGGCGCCGCAGCCCCACGCCCCCATGAACAGCATCCTCCTCTGCGCCGCGCTCCTCGCGGCCGCCCAGTCCGCCCCCCAATCCGCCGCGCCGTCCACCGACGCGGCGACCCAAGCTTCTGCGACCGAGGCTTCTGCGACCGGGGCCTCTGCGACCGAGGCTCCTGCGACCGAGGCTCCTGCGGCCGAGGCTCCTGCGACCGAGGCTCCTGCGGCCAACGACTGGCCGCGCCACCTGGGCCCCGAGGGCACGGCCGTGGCGCCCTGGCCCGAGGAGTCCTTCACCTGGCCCGAGGCCGGCCCGAAGGTCGTCTGGC
The DNA here is from genome assembly GCA_965655435.1 of Planctomycetota bacterium. Lineage (GTDB taxonomy): Bacteria > Planctomycetota > UBA1135 > UBA1135 > Saltatorellus. Next base: position 740 of record CBFHHK010000369.1, read on the forward strand.
GCCAGCCCGCCGGCGGCGGGTACGGGGGCGCGGCCGTCGCGGGCAACGAGGTGTTCCTGTTCGACCACGAGCGCGGCGAGCGCGACGTGCTGCGGGTCTTCGACCTCGACTCTGGCGAGGAGCTGTGGTCCGCAGGCTACCCCCAGGAGGGCCGGCTCAACTATGACGGCTCGCGCACGGTGCCGACCGTGGTCGAGGACCGCGTCTACACCACGAGCGGCTTCGGGCCGGTGGCCTGCTTCGACCGGACGAAGCGGGAGCTCCTCTGGAAGGTCGACGTGGCCGAGGCCCTCGGTGGGCGCAAGCCCATGTTCGGCTGGTGCGTGCACCCCGTGGTCTTCGAGGACCTCGTGTTCGCGGCGCCCCTGAACAAGGACGTCGGGCTCGTGGCCCTCGACCGCGCGACCGGCGAGGTGCGCTGGCGCTCGGAGCACCTCGGCTACACCCACTCGTCCCCCACGCTCGTGCGCCTCATGGGCCGGTGGCAGCTCTTGCTCAACGCCTGCGAGGACACCGCCTCGGGCCGCGACAAGCCCGCACCCTCCACCCTCTGGTCCCTGGACCCCGCCACCGGCGAGACGCTCTGGCGCCACGACCTGACCCTCTGCGGGCTCCCCGTCGCCCAGCCGATCCTCGTGGGCGAGGACCGCAATCAGATCTTCATGACCGGCGGATACCGCGCCGGCTCCGTGCTGCTGAATCCGCTCTGGGTCCAGGACGCCGAGGACGAGCCCTGGGCCGTCGAGGGCGTCGAAGAGGTCTTCCGGAGCACCCGCGGCTCCCAGACCCACCAGCCCATCCTCCACGAGGGGCACATCTACGTCCTCGCCAACGAGAACTGGAACGGCAGCCGACGCCGCCGCTCCGAGGGCGGCCTGGTCTGCTTCAACCTCGAGGGAGAGGAGCTCTGGCGCACCGGCGACGACCCGAACTTCGGCCGCGGTGGCATGGTTCAGGTCGCCGACGCCTTCCTCATCCAGGACGGCTACAAGGGCACCCTCGTCGCCGCCCGCGCGACCCCGATGGGCTACCAGGAGCTCGGCCGCTTCGACCCCTTCGAGATCCGCGCCCGCGACGGCCAGCTCTGGGCCCCCCCCGCCGTCTCCGGCACCCGCATCCTCATGCGCAGCCAGGACGAGCTCGTCTGCGTCGAGCTCTCGCCGGGTGTCAAGCTGGGCAAGGGACCCGTCAAGCTCTTCCTGCTCGGCGGCCAGTCGAACATGGACGGCTGTGGTCTCGCGGCAGAGCTCCCCGCCGCCTTCCAATCCCATCCGGACAACGTCGTGACCTGGGACAACAAGAGGAAGACCTGGGTCGCGCTGACGGAGGACTCGATGGCGATGGCCCGTGATCAGCAATTCGGCCCGGAGATGGCCTTTGCCCACCGCCTCGCCAGGGCCTATCCCGACCACACCATCGCGCTCACCAAGACCTCGGCCGGAGGGACAAAGCTCCACACCCAGTGGGTTCCGGGGAAGGGGATGTATGGGAGGTTCATCCGTAACTTCCGCAGCGCGGCAGCGCAGCTCGACGAGGCGGACGTTGAGTACGAGGTCGCCGGGATGCTCTGGATGCAGGGCGAGTCGGACTCGGGGACCGTGGAGATGGCCGAGGCCTATGAAGCCAACCTGAAGCTCCTGGTCGCCGGGGTGCGCAAGGACACCGCCCACGCCGCTCTCCCGATCGTCATGGGGCGGATCTCCTCGAGCCTCCTGAAGGAGACGCCCTGGAACTTCGATCAGGCCAGGACGGTGCAAGCGGCGCAGGAGGCCGTTGCCGCCCAGGACAAGCAGGTCCACATCATCAACACCGACGGGCTCAGCACCCAGAGGGACAACACGCACTTCGACACCGAGGCCCAGCTGACCCTGGGCGCTCAGATGGCCGAGATCATGGTCGAGGTGCTGTCGAAGGAGCCCAAACGCCGCAGACGCTGACGACGGTGCCTGCCACGGTCGCCGCGCCGCGAACGCTCACCGACTTGCGCTGGTGCTTGGAGTTGCCATGAAGCCGGTCATCAGCGCGACAAGCACCCC
>CBFHHK010000370.1:0-2771 GCA_965655435.1 Planctomycetota bacterium
CCTGGTCCTACGATCTCGCAGTGGCCGCGATCGTCCGCTGGCGCCGACGCGCCATTGCCCGATCCTCCGAGGGAACAGAGTCGATCCAGGGTGCGCTTCGCTCGATTCGCGAAGCGTTCGTCGCCGGGCGCTGAGTTGACTCCGCTTCAGCGGAGTCCGGCCCGCCGGAGCGCCATCTGCAGGCTTAGACTCGGTCCACCGACCGGTCATCCGCTTGCTGCTTCGCCCCTCAACAATTCGCCTCACCGCGCGCCGCTGCGACGCTCGCCTGCCCTTCCGCTTCGGCATCGCGACGATGACGCAGGCGCCGATGCTGATCGCGGAGCTGGAGGTGGAGACCGAGGCCGGGATGGTCGTCGGACGCGCGGGAGAGCTGCTGGTCCCGAAGTGGTTCTCCAAGGACCCCTCCACCTCGATCGAGGACGACCGGCGTGACCTGATTGACGCGGCGCGGCTCGCCTTTGACGAGGTCCGCACCTTCGGCTCGGTGGGCGGCGGAGCCACGGCCTTCGACCTCTGGGCCCACGCCCAGATGGCGTGCGTGGAGCGCCCGGACGTGGCGGCGGCCGACCGTCTCGTCCGCACGTTCGGGGTCTCGCTCATCGAGCGCGCCCTCATCGACGCCACCTGCACGGCGCTGTCCAGGTCGTTCTTCGACACCCTCGCCGGAGACGCTCTCGGCATCCGCATGGAGGCCTTCGACGAGCGGCTGGGTGGCTGGAACGCTGCCTCCCTCGGGCGCAGGTCTCAGTCCGTGCGGGTCCGCCACACCGTCGGCCTGGTGGACGCCCTCACCCATGAGGAGGTCCCCGACGGGGACCGGAGAGGAGACGATCACCCGGTCTGCTTGACCGAGGACATCGCCACCTTCGGGCTCGACTGCTTCAAGCTCAAGGTCTCGGGCTCGGTCGAGGCCGACCTCGCGCGCCTGGAGACCATCGCCTCGATCACGCCCGAGGGCGCCCACTTCACGCTCGACGGTAACGAGCAGTACGAGGACCCCGCGCGCCTCGCTGCCATGCTGGACGAGCTCGAGGAGCGCGGCAACGCGCCCGGGCTCCTCTCCGGGCTCCTCGCGATCGAGCAGCCCGTACACCGCGCCAACACCTTCGCGCCCGAGACCGCCGCCGGCGTGGCGAGGCTCGCGGAGCGCGCTCCCGTGATCATCGACGAGGCGGACGCGGACCTCTCTGCGTACCCGCGCGCCCGCGCGCTCGGCTACGGCGGGGTCTCCATGAAGGCCTGCAAGGGAGTCTTCCGCGCCCTGCTCGCGCGCGCTCGCATCGACGCGGACGGTGAGGGGGTCCAGTCCGCAGAGGACCTCACGAACCTCCCGGTCCTGCCCCTGCATCAGGACCTGGCCATGGTGTCGGCTCTTGGCCTTCCCCACGTGGAGCGCAACGGGCACCACTACTTCCTCGGCCAGGCTCACCTGTCGGAGGAAGAGCGTGAGCAGCTGCAGGCCGCGCACGGCTCGCTCTACTCACCGGCGGGCAAGCTGCGGATTGAAGACGGCCGCCTCGACCTCTCCTCCCTGGCGGTCCCCGGCTTCGGCTACGCGGGTCCCGTCACCATGTCCGTCGGCGAGCCGGTCACGGAGCCCCCCGCATGAAGTTCAAGCTGCCCGGCTCGTTCCGAACCCCCGAGGACTTCCGCGGGCGCCTCGAGGAACTCGAGCTCTCCGTGGCCCTCGATGACGCCTGCGAGGGCGCCGAGGGTCCCCTAGGTCAGCCCCTTGAGTGGGCCCCCGGCCGCCACCTCGCCAACCGCTTCGCGATCCACCCGATGGAGGGTTGGGACGGGACCCGGGACGGCTCACCGTCCGACCTGACCCTGCGGCGCTGGCGCCGCTTCGGCCGCAGCGGCGCCGCCCTCATCTGGGGCGGAGAGGCGTACGCCGTGCAGGCCGACGGACGCGCCAACCCCAACCAGCTGTTCCTCGACGACGAGGAGAAGGCCGTCCGCGAGCTGGGCGCGCTGCTGGATGAGATCCGCCAGGGGCGCCAGGAGATCGGCGCCGGAGACGACCTCGGCCCCGTGGGCCTCCAGCTCACCCACTCCGGCCGCTGGTCGCGGCCCGACGGCCCCATGGCCTCGCGCCCCGCGACCCGCGACGAGCTCCTCGACGCCCGTGCAGGCGCTGACGTGGAGATCCTCACTGACGACGAGCTGCGCCACATCCAGGACCGCTACGTGCTCGCCGCCCGCGCGGCGGCCCGCGCAGGGTTCGAGTTCGTGGACGTCAAGGCCTGCCACGGCTACCTCCTGCACGAGCTGCTCGGCGCGCGGCAGCGGCCCGGCCCCTACGGCGGCCCGGCCTTCGAGGACCGCACGCGCTTCTTCGTGGAGCTGGTCGAGCGCATCCGCGCCGAACTCCCCGAGCTCGAGATCGGCTGCCGCGTCTCCCTCGCGGATGTGGTCCCCCACCAGCCGAGCACCGACCACGAGGATCGCCGCGGCGAGCCCGCCGCCCTGAGCTGGCGCCACGGCTTCGGGGTGAACCACGACGATCCGACGCGAATCGACATGGAGGAGCCCAAGCGCTTCCTCGCGCTGCTCGAGTCCCTCGGCGTCCGGCTGGTGAACGTGACCCTGGGCTCGCCCTACTACAACCCTCACCTGCAGCGCCCCGCCGCCTACCCGCCTAGCGACGGCTACCAGCCCTTCGCAGACCCTCTGGTCTTCGTGGGCGCTCACCTGGACATCGTGCGCGAGGCCAAGGCCGCGCACCCGGACCTCGTCTTCGTGGGCACCGGCTACACCTACCTCAT
>CBFHHK010000371.1:0-1360 GCA_965655435.1 Planctomycetota bacterium
GAACCACGCCGTGACCACCCAGTACATCATCGAGTGGGAGAGCGGCACGATCGGGACGACCTACTGCACGTCCAACCCGAACTCCACCGGTGTGAACAGCAGCCTGAGCGCGGCCGGCTCCGTGACGGTGTCGAGCAACGACCTCACCCTGACCGCCGCGGACCTCCCCACCTCCTCCTTCGGCTTCTTCCTCGCCAGCCAGACCCAGGGTGCCGTGGCCAACCCGGGTGGGAGCGAGGGTGTCCTCTGCCTCGGCGGCGCCATCGGCCGCTTCGTGGGCCCAGGGCAGATCAAGAACAGCGGGAGCAACGGCGAATTCAGCCTCGCCCTGGACCTGAACGCGCTGCCCTCCCCCACCGGATTCGTGGCGGCGATGCCTGGCGAGACCTGGAACTTCCAGGCCTGGCACCGGGACGCCGTGGGCGGCAACGCCGTCTCGAACTTCACGGACGGGCTCTCGACGACGCTGCAGTGATCGAACCGTCGAGCCCCACTCACCGGCGCGCCACTCTGCGCCCGTGAGGTCCGACACGCGCGTCGCCTGATGGCGGCGGCTCCAGGAGGGGGCGGCGCCGAACGCGCCGCCCCCTCGTTCATTGCAAGAGCCCCCGTTCCCCGGGCTGGCGTCTCAGGTGCGGAGCAGTCGCCGAACCGTGGTCACGTGGCGCGCGGCGCCCTCGTCGATCTCACTCGCCTCGATGCGCTCGTCCACGGTGTGGGCGAGATCGATGGAGCCGGGCCCCATGAGCAGAGGGGTTCCCCAGCGGCGCAGGTGCGGGGCGTCGGTGCCGAAGGCCACAGGCTTGGCCGGCTCCCCCTCAGGCACGAGGAAGCGCACGGGCCCGTACTGCTCGCGCTCCTCCACGAGCTCCACGTGAGCCCCAAGGGCCGCCTCGATGCGGGCGCGCACCTCGTCAGGCTCCTCCACGGCTCGGACGAGGATGCTCGCGCGCGCCTCCGGCGCCACCACGTTCGGCGCCAGTCCGCCCACGATGGTGCCCACGTTGATCGTGCCCTCACCGAGGTCGGGGGCCGCCCCCCAGCTGCTGCTGGTGAGCCGCGTGCAGCAGCCGACGAGCTCGTGGACCGCGGAGGGGCCCAGCGGGTTCGAGCTGTGTCCGGCCACGCCGTGGGCCACGAGGTCTGCCAGGAAGATGCCCTTGTGCCCGCTGATGAAGCGGTTGCCCGTGGGCTCGCCCACGATGGTGTAGCGGGGCGCCCACCGGTCTCGCATGGCGGGGTCGTCGCCCATGGCGTGGTCCGCCGCCGCGGCGCCGACGCTATCGACCTCCTCCCCCACGGTGAACAGGAAGCCGACGCGTCGCTCCCCCTCCTTGACCAGCTGCTCCGCTGCCAGGAG
>CBFHHK010000371.1:1460-2765 GCA_965655435.1 Planctomycetota bacterium
TCGGCGATGTCGGTCCAGATGATCGCGAGGGCGCCGCAGCCAGCAAACTCACCGTCCACGGTGACCACGATGAAGTCTCGGATCTTCTCGACGATGGACGCCGGAGAACGGGGGAGCATCACCCCGTCCGCCGCGAGCCCGTTGATGAGGTCCATCATCGGCTCGACGTCCCGCATGGTGGCGCGCCGCAGCCCGATCTCGTGCTCGTCGCTCACCGCGTGGCTCCCGCGAGCAGACCCTTCCAGCGCTCGACCTCGGCCGCGACCCGCGCCGCGGCGGTGCCGCCAATCACGTCACGCCGCGCCAGGAGCGCGTCGGTCCCGAGCTCCGCGGAGAGGTCCAAGCCGTCGAGCTCGGGCATGGTCGCCGCTCGCGCCGTGGCCGAGAGGCGCTCCAGCGGAACGCCCTCCTCGACGGCGGCGTTCACCGCGGCGCCGACCCGATCATGGGCCTCACGGAAGGGCACGCCACGCTTCACGAGCAGGTCGGCGAGGTCGGTGGCGTCCAGATGCCCGACCGCGCAAGCGGCCAGGGCCCGTTCGCGGTCGAAGACCACGTCCTGGGCCACGAGCGCCGCGACCTCGAGGCAGGTCCCCGTGGTGTCCAGGGCCTCGAAGAGCGCCTCCTTGTCCTCCTGCAGGTCCTTGTCGTAGGCGAGGGGCAGCCCCTTGGTGGTGGTGATCAGCGTGGTCAGCGCGCCGTGGACCCGGCCCACCTTGCCGCGCAAGAGCTCGAGGGCGTCGGGGTTGCGCTTCTGGGGCATCAGGCTCGAGCCCGTAGAGACCGTGTCCCCGAAGGTCAGCACCGCCGCCTCCTGGCTCGCCAGGAAGATCCAGTCCTCGGCCATGCGCGAGAGGTGCAGCATGGTCGTGGTGCAGGCGAAGATGACCTCGAGCACGTGGTCCCGGTCGCTCACCGCGTCGAGGCTGTTGCGGGTCGCGCCTGCCCCGAAGCCGAGCTCCGACGCCAGCGCCTCCCGGTCCACCGGGTACGCCGTGCCCGCGAGGGCCGCGGAGCCGAGGGGGCACGTGTCCATGCGCGCCGACGCGTCGGCGAGCCGATCCGCGTCCCGCGCCAGCATCTCCACGTAGGCCAGGCACTGGTGCCCAAAGGTCACGGGTTGAGCCCGCTGGAGGTGGGTGTAGCCCGGCAGAGGCGCGTCGTGAAGCTCACCCGCCAGCTCCACGAGCGCCGCCTGGGCGCCGCGAATCCCCACACGGATCTTCTCGATCGCGGCCCGCAGGTGGAGCTTGAGGTCCGTGGCGACCTGGTCGTTGCGCGAGCGGCCCGTGTGGAGCTTCTTGC
>CBFHHK010000372.1:0-2764 GCA_965655435.1 Planctomycetota bacterium
TGGTGGACATGATCATCATCATCACCGGCAACTTCCGGGACGGTGACGGCCGCCTGATCAAGGCCCAGAACTGAGCCCCTCGAGGACCGCGTCCGGATAGGGCGCGGTCTCCTCCATCGGCCACCCGCGCTCGTCGCACCGATCCTCGATGGCGCGGATGCGGCTCGAGAGGTCGGGGTGCGACGCAAGGATGCCCCCGGGGGCGAAGATCTCCACCTCGCGCAGCTCCTCGAAGAGCCCGGTCGCGCCTCCCGCGTGCCCGTAGACGCGCTGGAGAGCGTCGAGCGCCAGCGCGTCCGCGTTCTCCTCGAGCTCGCGGCTGTAGGCCGTCAGGACCAGCTGGCCCCCGAGGTCCCGGGACGTGCTCGTCTCCCCCGTGGCGGTGGTCAGAAGAAGCTGCAGCAGGATCCCGCGGCTCAGGCTGGTGAGGGGGTCCCGCTGGGCGGCGTGGGCGATCTCGTGGCCGAGCACCATCGCCAGGCTGTTCTCGTTGTCGAGCCGCTCGATCAGGCCCTCGAGCACGAAGATGTGGCCGCCGAGGGTGGTGAAGGCGTTGACCTCGTCGCCCTCGATGACGTGGACCTCGAGCTCGAGTCCCTCGGGGAGGTCCATCTGCGCCGCCACCTCGGCTCCCAGTCCCTTCACGTAGGCCTCGACGTCGGGGTGCACCGGGTCCAGGGCGAGGTCAGCGATCCACTCGACGTAGGGCTCCACGAAGCGCCGCTCGCTCTCGTGGCTGAGGACCGTGATCCAGTGGGGGACCGTGAGGATCCCGATCACGATGAGCACCACCCCGACGATGACGGCCACGGCCGCGCCGCGCGCGAAGCGCTCGATGTGCCGGCGCTCGTCCTCGTCGATCTTTGTCCGGCGCCAGCGCTCCTCCTGGTCGACCTCTTCGGGCCGAGGGTCGCCATGGCCGTCGATGTCTGTCGGCTCTGAGTCGCCGTTCGCCGGGTCGCGGTGGGTGTCCATGGGGGGGGGAGAATTCAAGGCAGGGGGAGGCTTCTGGCGGAGCTCCTGCGTACGAGCCTGCGCGGCTCACACGTCGGGGGTCGCCCGGCCCCGAGGCTAACCGCGAAGGGCTGCCGATGACCAGCGGGTCCGTCCGCGCCGCAGATCATCGTCCTCAGGGGTCCGGGCTCATTCGCCAGGGGCGAGGATCGCGAGCTGCAGCTCGCGGTCGAGCTCGAGGAAGCGGTCGAATTCGGTATAGAACGCGGCGGGGGTGAGCCCGAAGGCCTCCCCGAAGGCCCCCTCAAAGCCCAGGGTCTCGACCCGCGGGTAGAAGCGCTCGATGAGCACGTCGGGGCCGGCCCGGTGGCAGAGCCAGGCGATGGCCCACGCGCCCAGGTCGTAGGCGATCTGGCCGTCCGGGCCGTACTCGATCTCGCCCAGGGCGAGCCCGGGGCGCTCCGCGCGCATGTCGAGCCCCGAGCGCATCTTCTGCTCCATGCGGTCCCGCGCCCGCCAGGGCTCGCCGCGGAAGCGAGGGTCGGTGGGCAGGAGCCCCTGCCGCCGCAGCGCCTCGCCGGTCGTCTGGGCCATGTACTCCGCCGCCCCCTCCACGAACCACACCGGGCCCATGAGCCGCTGCCGCTCCTCCCAGTTGAGGGTGGTGACGTGGGACTGCTGCACCGCGTGGAAGTACTCGTGCAGCAGCACCGTCTGGTCATCCTCGATGCGCACGTCCGCGAGGCCCGCCCAGCCGGGGGGCAGCGAGGAGCTGAACTGGTGCAGGCCCCACTCGAACCCCCCGTTCCATCCCGCCTCCAGGAACGGCTGCCCGGTGGCCTCGATCTCGGCGGCGCGCGCCGCCCAGTCGCGCAGCTCGCGCCGGCGCCGGACGTCCGAGGCGCACTCCTGGACGGTCATGTCCCCGCGCGCCACCCGGCGGTCGCAGTAGCGGGCCGCGAGGGCCTCGGCGGCCTCCACGTCCATGCCCACCACCCAGTACTCGATGGGCCCGTAGTTCCCCCAGGCCTCGATGCCCGCGTCCAGGGCGCCCGCCATCGCCACCCGCACGTCCTCGGAGACATCGTCAGCGAAGAAGAACTCGGGGCGCACGTCGTCGGGCACGGTCCAGGGGGAGGGGCCGGAGGGCGACGCGCAGGCGGCGAGCAGCAGGGGGAGCAGACGGCAAGGCGGCATCGGTGCAGCGTAGTGCACGCTCCTCTTGTCCCGGCAGCAGCACTTCAGCCTTGAATCGCCCCCCCCGGGTTTGGCGTGCTCATGGCATGAGTTACGACCCCTTCGAGGTGCTCCAGGAGAAGGTGGCCGCCCCGCGGCCCCAGGGAACGGAGCGTGAGGCTGCGCCGGCGACCCCCTCCATCTCCCTGGCCGAGGCCGCCGAGCAGTCCGGCCTGCCCGAGGCGGTGCTCGCCGCGGCCGTCCGGAAGGGGACCCTCAACACCCACACGATCGCGGACGACGGGGTGCTCCAGCCGGGGGTCCAGCTCGACGAGGTGGAGTTCGCGCGGGAGTCGCTGATCACGGACAAGACCCCCCGCGAGGCGGAGAGCCGCGGCCCCGCCGTCGAGCTCGATCCCGTCGCGGAGGACGCTCCCGACGGCGCGGAGTCCCAAGCCCAGCCTGGCGCGGAGCCTGACGTCGAACCTGAGGCCGAGCCCGAAGCCGAGACAGCGGGGAGCAGCCCCCCGGGTGAGGAGCGCTCCCAGGGCGCGGCGGGCGCCGACGAGGATCGGGGCGGCGCCCTGGTCGAGGTGGAGCTCGCCGTCCAGGGCTGGCGGGAGGCCAAGGAGGC
>CBFHHK010000373.1:0-2755 GCA_965655435.1 Planctomycetota bacterium
CGATGAGCTCGTCGCTCATCATGGCGCAGGAGAAGTGGCGGCTGCCGTCGGGGGAGAGGCGCGAGCCGTGGGGCATGGAGCCCGTGACCACCTGCTCGATCTCCACCATGCCCTCCACATCGACGACGGAGACGGTGCTCGGCGTCATGTCCCCGTGGAGGTCGAAGTTGACGCAGTAGAGCAGCCCCGTGTCCGGAGAGATCTGCATCGTCGCAGGGAAGAGCCCCAGCTCTGCCTCGCCGAGGAGGTCGTGGGTCTCCGCGTCGTACTTGTAGAGGATGCCGTTGGGCTTGCCGTGGGCGATGGAGACGAACCAGTGCTCGCCGTCGGGGGACACGGTCAGGCCGTGGGGTCCCTCGATCTCGGTGGCCTGGTAGCCCACATCGATGACCTCGCGCACGGAGAGGTCGCTGCCGTCGAAGGCGAGGTCGTACACCTTGTCGGCGGACTCGGCCGCGACGAGGAGCCGAGCACCTGCGGCGGGTTCTGCGGCGGCGGACTCTGCGGCGGCGGACTCTGCGGCGGCGGACTCTGCGGCGGCGGACTCTGCGGCGGCGGACTCTGCCGCGGCGAACGCCACCACCGGGGTGGCGTCCGCGCTTCCCCGCTCGGGGCCCGGGGATGGGGCCGAGAGGGGGGAGAGGCTTCCACCCACGCCGGCCAGGAGGGTCAACGTGGTGATCATCGCTCGAGCTTCACGGCCCACAGGCCGGAGTTCCAGTCGGAGAAGAAGATGTGACCCTTGTGGGGCTGGGGGCCCCAGGCCATGGGCGCGTTGGGGATGTGCCCCTCCGGATCGTCCGGGAGGAACCACGCGATCTCGCGCCCCTGCTGGTACACGTCGCCCATGAGCTCACCGGACACGTCGACGGCCCGCAGGCCGGCGTTGTAGTACGCCACGTACATGACGTCGTCCTCGATCCAGAGGTTGTGGGTGCCCGCCTCGGGGACCTGGTAGCGGGCGCACTCCCGCGGGCTCTCGAGGTCGGAGAAGTCGATGAAGTGGATCCAGCCGCGGGGGTAGGTCGGCTTGCCTTCGGTGTTGAGGCCGTAGGGGAAGGCCTCGTCGCCGGCGGCCACATAGAACAGCCCCGTCTCCTGCTGCCGGAAGGGGAAGGCCGCGTGGTTCCAGCCGCTCGGGTAGGCGTAGCTGGAGATCTTGACGGGGTTGTCCGGGCTGCCGCCGGCCATGCCGTTGCCGACGTCCACGATGTGCACGCCGTCGGACCAGTTGGACGAGTAGGCGAGGCCGTCCTCGACCCAGACATCGTGGATGGAAGGGTTCGGCCGCTCCACCTTGTAGGTGCCGACCCGCTGGGGGGAGCCGGGGTCCGAGATGTCGATGGAGTCGTACCGCGCGCTCGCGGACAGGGCGTAGACCTTGTCGCCGTCGATGAAGACGTTGTGGACGCCGCCGGTCAGCGAGTCGTCGAAGCCCGAGAGGATCTTCGGGTTGCGCGGGTCCATCACGTCCACGAGGACGATGCCGTTCTTGCGGTCCGAGGCCCCCTCGCGGGAGAGCACGCAGATGCGCCCGTCCGCGGAGACCTTGACGTCGTTGACGGTGCGCGCGTCGATGGTGACGGTCGAGATCCGCTCGATGTTCGCGGGGTCGGTGACGTCCCAGAAGTGGGCGTCGCCGTTGGCGCCCCAGGTCCCGGTGACCGCGTAGTCACGGCCGTCGAGGCCCTCCCAGACCCAGAGGTCGGAGGTGTGGGTGTCGTCCACCCGGCCGTGGCCCACCAGGGTGAACTTGCCCGCCACGTCGCGGGCGGTCGCGACCGCGCCGAGCCGGCCCGCGGCGTTCCCCGAGGAGGCGACGAAGGTGTAGCGTCCCGGCTGCTCCGCAACGAAGCGCCAGGCGCGGGCGGTGCCCTCCACGGCCTCGATCTGGCCGCTGGCCCCCGGCCCGAGGTCGTCGTCGGTGCGCGCCCGGAAGGTCATCTCCACGGGCACGTCCGTGATGATCTCGCCCGCCGCGTCGAAGGCGTCGACGCGCAGGTGGACCACGTCGCCGGTCTTCGGGGCGGCGTTGTCGGCCTCGACGACGAGGCGGGTGATGGGGTTCGCGGCGGCGGTGAGGGTCACCGTCGCCCGCTTGCCCTCGGCCTCGGCGGTGACCTCGAAGGCGCCGGGGCTGTGAACGGTCACCTCGCCGAGGTCGTCGACGCTGGCCACGGCGGTCGGGCTGGTGGACCAGGTGGGGGTCACCGCGCGGCCGGCGCCGTTGACGTCCGTGCCCTCGGCGGTGAGCTGGATCGTCGTCCCGGTGTAGACCGCCGCACTGGGGTCGGCGCCGACCTCAAGAAACGCGAGGTCGGGCAGCTTGACGGTCACCGGAATGGTCACCGACAGGCGCTCCCCGAGGCCGACGCGGCTGGCCTGGTTCTCACCGGACCGGCGCCGGCGCTCACGGACCACGATCTCGAAGGCGCCGGGCTTGATCGCCGAGACCTTGCCCTCCCGGTCCACCGTCAGGCTGCGGCGGCTGCGGGAGAAGAACATCACCGGGGCCTCCACGGCCTCGCCGGCCGCGTCGAGGATCGTCGCGCTGAGCTCGGCGGACTGACCAATCTCGAGCACGAGCTCCGCCGGCTCCACCACGAGGGTCCGGGGCGCGCCCGCCTCCTGGGCCTCAGTTGTCTCTTGGGCCTCAGTTGCCTTCTGGGCCTCAGTTGCCTCCTGGGCGCTGGCCGGCTGGCTGAGAACGCCGCCGAGCAAGAAGACGAGGAGCGCGGCTGCGGCGCTGGTGAGG
>CBFHHK010000374.1:0-2748 GCA_965655435.1 Planctomycetota bacterium
CCGCCCCGGTGTCCAACCAGAGCGCCGCGGCCCTGGAGCGCGCGGCGGAGGCCCTCGACTCGGCGCTTGAACGGGAGCGGCAGACCGGAACGCTCGATCCGTCCGAGGAGCTGAGATCCCTCGACGCCACCGCGGCAGAGGAGCTGGTCGAGATGCTCGAGGATGTGCATCGACTCCGCCGGCACCGGGACGCCATGGGCGCCGCCCCAACGGAGGGAGATCTCCTGGGCCGATACCGCCTCCTCGGCCAGATCGGGCGTGGGAGCACCAGCACGGTCTGGCGGGCGATGGATGAGGACATCCAGCGGCTGGTCGCGGCCAAGATCCTCCTCCCCGAGCTCGGCCTCTCGGAGACGCAGCTCACCCGCTTCAAGCGCGAATCGATGATCGCCGGGAGCGTCTCCCATCCCGCCGTCCTCGCCCTCCACGACATGGGCTTCAGCCGCGGGCTCCACTTCATTGTCACGGAGTACATCGAGGAGGGGCGAACCTTGGCCGATCAGATGGCCGAGGCGCGGAGGGGGCTCCCCCAGCTGGCGAACCGCACCGCGGCGCGCTTCCTCAAGCAGCTCTGCGGCGGGCTCGCGGCCCTGCACGGGAAAGGCATCGTCCACCGAGACCTCAAGCCCGCGAACATCCTACTCCGCCCCTCCGGCGCCCCGATCCTTGGCGACCTCGGCCTCGCCACCGCCGGGGTCAAGGACTCCTTGATGACCTCCCGCAGCGGGGCCGGAACCCCCTTCTACCGATCGCCCGAGCAGGTGAGGGAGAAGAACCGCCTCGACGCCCGGTCCGACGTGTTCAGCCTGGGCGTCACCATGTACGAGCTCCTGGTCGGCACCCGCCCCTTCGACGGCACCTCGACCCAGGCCGTCAACGATCGGATCCTCCACCAAGAGCCCATCGCGCCCAGGAGCATCCGCCCCGAGCTCCCCAGGGACCTCGAGACCATCTGCCTCCGCGCTCTCGAGAAGGACCCGGAGCGGCGCTACGCCGACGCCACGGAACTGGAAGCAGACCTCGGGCGGTTCCTCGGCCACCAGCCCATCGAGGCCCGCCCCATCAACGCCGCTCGGCGGTTCGGCAAGCTCCTCCGCCGCCGCCCCGTGGCGGCCACGGCGACCGCATCCCTCGCTGCCCTCATGATCATCACGGTGATTTCCGGGCTCTCCCTGAGGGAGCGGGAGCGCCAGATCGAGCTGGGGAGCCAGGCCCTCCTGGCCTCCCAACAGGCCGTGGAGCGAACCCTCGCCACCGCCGAGGGGGCACTCTCCTTGCTCTCTCCCGGAGGTTCATTTGACCGTGAGCAGTCGCTGGACCTGGTGCGGCTCATGGCCTCCTCAGCCCGCGACGAGGACCCTATCCGGTCCAAGTCAGCGACCCAACAGCTCCTCGCTGCCAGCGAGTTCGCCATGCGGTTCGGACACCTCCACGAGGCGGCCAAGATCTGCGTTGATGGTCTCGAGAGGGCCACGGCTGCCCAGCGCATGGCGTTGCCGGGGGCCCCGCAACTGCTGGTCGAGGCGCGACTCGCGTACGTCCGATCCCTGCGCTACTCCTACCAGCGCACCGAGGCGAGGGACGTCGCCGAGGACTTCCTACAGGTCCCCGTCGGAGCGGAGACTCCTCTCCAGCGGTGCATGTTCCTCCTGGAAGCCCTGAACGCCCACGCCGCGCTGCAGGAATTCGAGGACGTCGAGCGGCTCGTCGAGGAACACGGCGACATCGTCGGGCAAGCCCGGAGCATCCTTGCCCAGCTCAACGGTACCGCGATCCCCGACGAAGTGGTGACTGCCGCGGTAGCCCCCGACCCGGTAGCCCCCGACCCGGTGGCCCCCAACGCGGTGGCGTCCGGCACAGCAGCCGATCGGCTCGCCCTGTCCCAGAGCCTCGCCAGCTACCTCCACCACTGCCACCGCTACACCGAAGCGTTCGACATCATCGAGGCGACCTTTGATGAGCTCCGAGACCGCCACGGTCTCTATGACTACCGCACGATCGCGGCAGGGACACAGCTGGCCCGGACCCTGAACTGGGGGCTCTTGTACCAGCTCCGAGACACCGAGTGGACGAGGCTCAAGCTCGGGGAGCTGCTCTGGCCTGTCGCGCTGGAGCTCTTTGGCGCCGAGGCGAGGCCCACCATCACCACACGCTGGATCTTCGCCGAGGCCCTCCTCTCCAGTGGTCGCAGGGACGAGGCCCTTGTGAACTATCGCGCGGTCGAGCGCGCCCTCAGCGAGTGGGAGCGGCAGGACAGCCGCGTGATGCGCTCGCTGAAGACAGCAATCGCCGTAACCTTGAATGCCCTCGGCCACTCAGAAGAGGCCGAACCGATCTATCGGCAGATGGCCGCCGAGTACGCCGAGGAGCTTGGTGCGGATCACCACGACGCCATCATCCCTCGACGCGGTCTCGCCGAGGTTTGGTTGAACCAGGGGCGCACCCGAGAGGCGGGCGCCGAGTTCGAGTGGCAGCTCGGCGCCCTGCTCGGACAGCGCGCCGCAATCGGTGCCAGCTCAGCGGCGACCACCCTGCACTACCTGATAGAGGTATCGATCCGCCTCGGCGATATGGAGGCCACACGCCGCTGGGTCGACCAGCTGAGAGAGCTGACCGTGGAGGAACCGGAGCTCAAGATGAAGTGGTCCGCGCGCTGGATGGACTGCTGCGTCCTGCAGACTGCGATGACGCAGAGCATGCAGGAAGGTGACATCTCCGCAGCGCTGGCCATCTCGGACCGGCTCTTGG
>CBFHHK010000375.1:0-1448 GCA_965655435.1 Planctomycetota bacterium
GACGGCGAGTGTGGCCGCCGCCGGTGGGACCGCAGCCGGTGCGACCGCAGCCGGTGCGACTGCGAGGGACGCGGCCGCCACGGTCACGAACGCCATGAACGAACGAGCCCGGGAGACCGCCGTGAACGACGTCTTCCTCACCATGCGGCACGCCCGGGCGGCGCCTCCTCCTCTCCTGTATCGCTCCATCAGAGCCCCTCCTTCACGGCGTTCTGTGCGAACTCGAGAACGGTCTCCGGTCGAACCAAGGCCGCGCCCTCTCCACCGAAGAGCGCCCTGTCCAGGTCTCGACGGAGCGCCTCGAAGCGCTGCTCGAGGCGATCGGAGACCTCGGTCTCCATCGTACTCACGAGGCTCGTTCTCCCGATCCAGAACTCCGGCGGGCGCCCGCTCCTGCGGGCCAGGAAGCGCTCCAGGGCGGAGGCCATTTCCTTGGGAGTACGGGCGCTCCGCAGCTCGCGCCGGAGCAGCCCCAGCGCCCCACGGCGTTGCCGCGCTCGGATGCCGGCGGGATCGCCGCGACGGCGCACCGCCGAGCGGAGGGCCGCCCAACCGAGCGCGGAAGCCGCGAGGGCGCCAAGCCCGAGGAGGGCGCCAGGTCCCGGCGCGTCGCGGCGCGGGTCAGGGCGGGGACGGATGTCTCGCATCACGAGGGGGGCCTCCGCCTCAGCCTCCGCTCCGAAGGGGTCCTCCCCCGCACCCGCGGTCGGCGTGACCCTGATCTCCAGGGGGGCCGTGGACGTCGTGACGAACCGTCGGGAGGTGGTATCGAAGACCGAGAGCGGCACCCCGGGGACCTCGTTCACCGCTGCGTCGAGAGGAACCAGGTCGTAGGTGACCACCCGCTCGTCCGGGGACTTGCGGTCCTCAACGCCGAGCACCCTGAACTGATCGAAGGCCGTCAGCCTCGAGAGGTCGGGCGGGTCGAAGAACTCCAGGTTGCCCTCTCCGTACCAGCGCACCTCCAGCTCAATTGCGTCCCCGAGGTCGATGTCACGACGGGGCACGCTCCGCGCCGCCTCGATCTCGCCCACCGCGCCGCTCCACTCGAGGGGGCGCCCCTCCTCAGGAACCGGCAGCACCTTGATCTCGAACGGTTCAACGGGAGCGTAGAAGTCGCGGGACGCTCCCCGGGAGAAGGCCCCCCCGCGCCCCACGAGCTCGGAGAACTTGAAGAGCGACCGGCCGAACTCGACGGTGCCAGGGCGGGTCGCCACGAAGCGCCGGCGCAGCCGATACACGTCGAAGCGGCGGCCGTCTCGCTCCACCTGCGGGAGCTTCTCGATGGCCGCGGCGCGGCGGCCTGGGCGGATCGGGATCTCGTAGGTTCCGGACGGTGCGGCCTCCGAGGTGACCTCGATCACGCCCTCCTGCCGCTCCCACCAGGGGAGCTGCAGCTCGGCGTCGGCGAGCTTGCGCGTCACGTCCCACCCGAAGCGCAGCTCCAG
>CBFHHK010000375.1:1457-2744 GCA_965655435.1 Planctomycetota bacterium
CTGCCGCTCCCACCAGGGGAGCTGCAGCTCGGCGTCGGCGAGCTTGCGCGTCACGTCCCACCCGAAGCGCAGCTCCAGCGTGTACGGCTGCCCCTCGTAGACCTGCTCGGGCACCTCCTCCCGCTCGAAGAGCAGCAGCTGGCTCGCCTCGATGTCCTTCACCACCTCGAGCTTCATGGCCTGATCCGGGGCCTGAACCGACTGACCGTCCAGCTCGATCGCCAAGGGAGGGATGGAGTAGGTGCCCACGCCGCTGGGCTGGACGCGCACCTCGAAGGTGGTCCGCTGCTCGACCACCGGTCGGCCCCGCGTGTCATAGCTCACGGACTGCTGCCGTCCGGAGCGCGTGACCTTCGAGAAGCTCAGCCCGCTCACGGTGGGGAGCGGGCCGAACCGCACCCGTCGATCGCCCTCGACCCGGATCACGATCCCGACGGGCTCTCCGAGCTTGACCAGGGCGCTGGAGAGGGAGACCTGAAGACCCTCAGGGGAGATCTGCGACGCGCGAAGCGGCGCCATCAGCGCAGCGGCTAGCGAGAGAATCAGAGTCCAACGCGTCATCATCACCAGTCCCTCCTAGCGGGCACCTTGCGCCCCAGCCGCAGGATGCGGCGGAGCTCCTCACCGTTCTCCTGATACTTCCTGTTGAGATCGAGGAGGCGGCTGAGCTCCTCGGCGGTCATGAGCTCCTCCCCCTCGCCGGGGTCGTCTTCCGCCTCCTCCTGCGCGTCCTCAGACTCATCCGCTGGCTCGTCCGCCGGCTCCTCTTCCTGGCTGTCCTCAGACTCCTCCTCAGACTCCTCCTCGGGCTCCTCCTCGGAAGACTGCTCACTCTCGGACTCCTGGTCCCCCTGCTGCTCCTCGTCTTCCGACTCGGACGGGTCCTGCTGCTCCTCCTCCGAGCCCTCGTTCTCCTGGGACTCGTCGGACGGTTCCCCCTCGCTCTGCGGGTCCTGCTGCTCCTCCTGCTGCTCCTCCCGCTGCCGCTCGATCTCGTCCAGCTCGCGGAGCCGACGAAGGACGAGCTCCGCGTTCGCGCGGGCGTCCTCCCCTGCTCCCATGCGCAGCCGCTCCACGAGGTCGCCACGGGCGGCGAGGTAAGCGGCCCGAGCCAGGTCCAGCGGGTCCTGATCGTCCTTACCGCTGGCGGCGTCCTTGTCGGACGGAGGCGGCGGCGGTGGCCCTCCAGAGACCTCGGGGAGGGTCGCACGGATCGACTCCGCCACGAGCAGATCGAGGGTGCCGAGGTCGTAGACCGCGTCGAGGCTCGCCCCTCCCCCCGCGGCG
>CBFHHK010000376.1:0-2738 GCA_965655435.1 Planctomycetota bacterium
CCGGAGCCCCCCCTTGGACATCGTCAGCTGGAACGTCAACTCACTCCGCGCTCGTATGCCCCGCGTGCTCGAGTTCCTCGAGCGAGCGGACCCGGACGTGGTCTGCCTCCAGGAGACCAAGGTGGTCGATGAGCTGTTCCCCCGCGAGGTGCTGGAGGACGCGGGCTACCACGTCGCCTTCCACGGACAGAAGACCTACAACGGCGTCGCCATCCTCTCGAAGACGCCCATCGAGCAGGTCGTCATGGGGATCCCAGGCACCGACCACCCCGAGGCGAGGGTCATCTCCGCCGTGGTGGAGGATGTGATGCTCCTCGATCTGTACGTGGTCAACGGGAAGGAGGTCGGCTGTGATAAGTACGACTACAAGCTCGAGTGGATGAAGGACGTGGCGGGCTACGTGCGCGAGCAGTTCCCCATGGACGAGCGCGTGGTGGTGACCGGGGACTTCAACGTGACCTTCGACGATCGCGATGTGTACGACCCGGAGCGGTGGCGTGATCGGATCCTTTGCAGCGCGCCCGAGCGTGAGGCGCTGGCGGAGATCATGGCTCCCGGGCTCGAGGATGCGCTCCGCAAGCACACCGACGAGGCCGGCGTGTACACCTGGTGGGACTTCCGCACCTTCGGCTTCAAGCGCGGGAATGGCCTCCGGATTGACCACTTCCTCCTCTCGCCGCCGGCCTACGAGGCGTGCACTGGGGTGGAGGTCGACCTCGAGGCGCGTGGCGGAGAGAAGCCGAGCGACCATGCGCCGGTGATTTGCACGATCGAATGAACCGGGGCTGAGGGGCCCCTGGGGCCAAGGGGGAGGACGCTCCTGGGGAAGGGCTGGGAAGCTTCTCTTCGGTCGGGAGGAGGATCCGCCGACCGCTGCATATGCTCAGGGGGCATGCTGGCCGATAACTCCAGCAGCCGCCACGCGGCCGCCCCACCCCATGTCCGACGTTCGCGACCTGCCCTTCGATCAATTCCAGCGCTATGAGCTGGTGCGGGCGCTGCTGGAGAGCGTGAGGGCTGGCGGCGAGCGCTTCCGCATCCTCGATGTCGGCGGGCGCACGGCGCTCCTGCGGGAGTTCCTCCCGTCGGATCTGATCGAGCTGGTGGACGTGGTGCCCTCGGAGGTCGAGGGCCTCGTGCTGGGGAGCGGCGCAGAGTTGCCGTTCAAGGACGCGTCCTTTGACGCGGTGTGCGCCTTCGACACGCTCGAGCACGTGCCGCCTTCGCTGCGAGACGACTTCGTTCGCGAGTGCGCCAGGGTGGCTGATCGCTACGTGATCCTGGCGGGACCCTACGACTCGCCGCGGGTCGCCGAGGCGGAGGAGACCCTCCTGGACTTCCTCCGGGCGCGCCTCGACTGGGAGCACCAGTACCTGCTGGAGCACCGCCAGAACGGGTTGCCGTCCATGCCTATCGCGCTGGACCTGCTGACGCACGCTGGTGCGCGGACCGCCACGGTCGGGCACGGCGAGCTCAGCCGCTGGCTGGCGCTCATGTGCGTGGAGCTCTACCTCGAGCATGAGACGCTGCTCAAGGGTCTCGCTCCGCAGCTCTACCGCTTCTACAACGAGCACCTCTTCCCGTTCGACCATGGCGAGGAGGTGTACCGGCACGCCGTCATCGCGGCGTTCGGGGACGCGCCGATGCCCTCTGCGGACGCCGTCCTTGGTGCGGCGCCCTTGTCGCTGAGTGCCGCGGACGCGGTCCTCGCCGAGGCCGGCCGTGAGCTCCTGCGATACGACAGCCTCCGTGACACCTACCTGCCCGAGATGGAGCGCCTGCACGGCGTGGTGGCGTCGCTGGAGAAGGACCTCGACGGCCACCGCCGGGAGGCCGCCGAACTCACGGCTGATCTGGCCGGGCACTCGGCGACGGTCGAGGCGCTGCGCGGTGAGAGCCAGGTTGGGCGCCGCGAAGCGGAGAGGGAGCGAGCGTCCTTCGAGTCCGAACGCGTCGCCTTCAAGGAGGTGCTCGCGCACAAGGAAGAGCGCCTCGGGGCGTTGACAGCGGATCTCGCGGGACACCGCACGAAGCTCGAGGAGTTGGAGCGCCTGCGTGCGCAGGAGCTTGTGGAGCTAGGGGTCCGGGGGGAGCGACTTGATGAGGTCAATCAGGAGCTCACCGCGCAGAACGACGTCGTGCGCCGGGCCCATGAGCAGCTCGACGAGACCGTCCAACGCATCGAACAGCTCGTGGATCAGGAAGCCCGAGTCCGCGGTGCGGTTCGGCTCGCGGACGACTGCGCCGAGACCCTCTCCCAGCGGCTTGAGCGGGCCAAGGGGAGAGAGCTCTCCCTCGAGGAGGAGATCGAGATCATCATTGGAGCCCGTGACCTGAGGCTCGCCGAACGGGATCACGCCCGGGCCGAGGCGGAGCACGCGGCAGCAGCTCACGCTGAGGCCTCGCAGGCCCTTGTCGAGGCCTCCTCTGCCCTTGATGAGAAGTCGGCGGCCCTTGAGAAGGCGGCCGGTTCGATCGAAGAACTTGAGGGCGACCTCGCGGAGGCCAACGCTGAGCGCGGGATGCTCCGTGAGGAATCCCAGCGGCTCTGGAACCGTGTCGGGCGCTCGGCCCTCCTGCGCTGGCTGACCGGAGCGCGCAAGCTCGGCTGATCGCGAGGGGCCAGCTCGCGGGGCTGCCAGCTCGCGGGGTTGCCAGTGCGTTGGGGCTGCCAGTGCGTTGGGGCTGCCAGTGCGTTGAGGAGCCCAGTGCGTTGAGGACCCCAGTGCGTTGGGCGT
>CBFHHK010000377.1:0-2734 GCA_965655435.1 Planctomycetota bacterium
CCGGGTCGCGCCAGCGGGCCCCAAGCCGCGCCGCCCGCGGATCGCCCACGGCCCGGCTGTGAGCCAGCGCCCCCGCGGCTCCGGCTCACCGCGGGCGCCCTGAGCGGGGGCCGCGCCTAGCGGAAGAGCAGCAGCGGCGCGTGGCAGCGCTGCATCATCTGCGTGGTGGTGCTGCCGACGATGAAGCGTCGCAGGGGGGAGTGGCCGTAGGCGCCCATGACCACGAGCCCGACGTTGGACTCAGCGACAAAGGCGGGGATCGCCTCGTCCGGCGCCGCGTCCAGGTGCCGGGCGTGGGCCTGGGGCAGGTGGCCCTTCGCCCAGGCGAGCTGCTCCGCCTCTCCAGACGAGTGGCGTCCGGCCATCACGAGGTCGATCTCAAGCCCCTCGAAGAGCGGCGAGCGGCCAGCGAATTCGACCGCCTTCCGAGAGCTCGCGCCCCCATCGAACGCGATGAGCGCCCGCTCGGGCGCGCTGAACTCGCGGGACGCCATCAGGACGGGGCGGATGCTCTCCCTGATGACGCGCTCGACGCGGCTCCCCAGGTGGTTGGTGGCGAACTGGGAAGAGGCCCCCCGCTTCCCGAGGATCACCACGTCCGCGTCAGCCTCCCGCTCGATGATCGTCTCGACCGTGCCGCCGTGACGGTGGGTGGTCTCCACGGCCGCCACGCCGGCCTCGAGGAGGTGCTCCCGCGCGGCGGCGAGCATGATCTTGCCGCGCTCCCTGGCGTGCTTGGCCTCCGTCTCCTCGATCTGAACCAGCTCCTCGAGGAGTGAGCTCTTGGCCCCCAGCCCCACCGCGCCGCTCAGGTCGTGGCGGGCCGAGACGGCGTCCTTGCGCTGAATCACGTGCAGGATCTCCACCGACGCCTCCAGGCGGCCGGCCGCCCAGGCAGCGTGCTCCGTGACGCTCGCGGAGTAGGACGAGGCGTCGATGCAGGCGAGGATCTTCTTCATGTCGATGGGAACGGTGGAGGGGAGTCCGGGGGCGCGCGCGGGGTCAGTGTGCGGCAAGCGGGGCGTCGCTGGACAGCTTGTCGTGCTCCGCGAACTGATCGATCATGGTCGCGCTCGCCTCCGAGAGGCCGACGAGCTCCACTGTGGTGCCCTCACGCCGGAACTTGACCACGACCCGGTCCAGCGCCGCGACCGCGGAGATGTCCCAGAAGTGCGCCTCGCTCACGTCGATCTCAACGTGCTCGACGACCTCCTTGAAGTCGAAGGCGTTGATGAAGCGCTCCACCGAGGCGAAGAAGACCTGGCCCTGGACGATGTAGCGGCGGCCCAGGCCGTCCAGAGTCAGCCGCGTCTTGACCCCGAAGAGTCGCCGGACCTTGCTGGCGAAGAACACGCCGCTGAGCAGGACACCCACGAGCACGCCCTGGGCGAGGTCATGGGTCCAGACCACGACCACGACGGTCGAGACCATCACGATCGAGGAGTGGGAGGGGTGGCTCCGCAGCTTCTTGATCGAGGTCCAGCTGAAGGTACCGACGGACACCATGATCATGACCGCCACCAGCGCCGGCATCGGGATGCGGGCCACGAAGGGGCCGAGCACCACGATCAGGAACAGCAGGACGCTGCCTGCGACGAGGGTGGAGAGCCGGGTGAACCCGCCCGACTTCACGTTGATGACGGACTGACCGATCATCGCGCAGCCGCCCATGCCCCCGAAGAAGCCCGTCACGAAGTTCGCGACCCCCTGCCCCATGGCCTCCCGGCGCTTGTTGCTGGGCGTATCGGTGAGGTCGTCCACGATCTGAGCCGTGAGCAGAGACTCGAGCAGGCCCACCGCGGCCATCGTGGCCGAGTACGGGAGCACGATCCGCAGCGTCTCGAGGGTGAAGGGCACCGACGGGAGGGCGAACCAGGGCAGGGCAGAGGGCAGCTCCCCCATGTCGCCCACCCGGTTGACCGGAAGGTCGAAGCCGATAGCGACGGCCGTGAGCGCGACGATCGCCACCAGGGGCGAGGGGATCGCGCGGGTCACGAGCGGGAAGAGGTAGATGACGCCGAGCCCTGCGGCGACCAGCGCATAGGTCACCCAGGTCACCCCCGTCAGCTCCGGGATCTGCGCCATGAAGATCAGGATCGCGAGGGCGTTGACGAAGCCCGTGATCACCGACCGGGACACGAACTGCATCAGGCGGTTGATCTTCAGCAGCCCCGCCGCGATCTGGATCAGGCCCATCACCACCGTCGCGGCGAACAGGTATTCCACTCCGTGGTCTCGAACGAGCGGCCCGATCAGCACCGCGATGGCCGCGGTGGCGGCCGAGATCATCCCAGGGCGCCCACCCACGAACGCCATCAGGACCGCGATCGTGAAGGACGCATAGAGGCCCACCCGCGGGTCCACACCGGCAATGACGGAGAAGCCGATGGCCTCGGGAATGAGCGCGAGCGCGACGACGATGCCCGCGAGCACATCGCCCCGGACGTTGGAGAGCCAGTCGCGGCGAAGCGACGTAGTGGTGATCATCGGATCGGGGCAGAGGCCCACAAAGCAGCGGTGCGCCGTTCCCGGGGACATCCCCCGAGCCGTTCCCGCCCCAAAAAAGCGCAAAGAGGGTACGCGCGAGGCCTTCCGGACCGGGTCACCAATCCGATGGAACTATGTGCGGAGACGGCACTTGTCGCGGCCGGGATC
The DNA here is from genome assembly GCA_965655435.1 of Planctomycetota bacterium. GTDB lineage: Bacteria > Planctomycetota > UBA1135 > UBA1135 > Saltatorellus. The sequence goes on from CBFHHK010000377.1 coordinate 2,656, forward strand.
GGCGCTGCACGACCACGATCTCGGGGGCGGAGCGGGTTCAACCGCCGCGCCGGGGACACGCCGGCGCCGAGCGGGCCGC
>CBFHHK010000378.1:0-2731 GCA_965655435.1 Planctomycetota bacterium
GCCTGGGTCGGGGGCCTGTTCGCCCTTGGCCGAGGGGGCCCGCGTCTCGTTCTGGTCCAGTTTTTGGGAGCGAAATATGCATGAGGGGGCTGGAATCCGCTTCATCATCGGGTCATGATCGAGTGTTCAATCCCATGGTCGTCTCCCTCACCCAGCCCCAGTCTGCGCCCACTCTCATGAAGGTGCTCGCCGACGCCACCCGCATGCGGGCCATGGCCCTGCTCGCGCTGGAGGAGCTCTCCGTGGGCGAGCTGGCCCGTTGCCTCGGCATGGCGCAGAGCCGTGTCAGCAACCACCTGCGCGTGCTGCGCGAGCACGACTTGCTGGACGAGCGCCGGGCGGGGACGAGCACCTACCTCCGCTCCGCGGCGGTGAGCGCCGGTGGCGGGTCCTCGCTGGGGCGCCTGTGGCAGGCGCTCGAGCCCGACCTCACGCTCCTCCCCGACCACCAGTCCGACCGCCTGCGCCTGGCGGCGGTGCTCGCCGAGCGCCAGGGCGACGAGCGCGCCTTCTTTGACCGCATGGCCGGAGACTGGGACAAGGTCGGCGCCCTCTTCGAGCGAGGCACCGCGCGGGAGCGCGCCGCTGCCCACCTCCTGGGTCCCGGGAAGACCTTCGCGGATCTTGGGTGCGGGACGGGCTACGTCGCGCGATCCCTCGCGGGGGTCTGCGAGCGGCTGATTTGCGTGGACCGCTCCCAGGGCATGCTGCAAGAGGCGCGCGGTCGCCTCCGCGACATCACCCCGGACCGCACGGAGGTCGAGTTCCGCCAGGGCGAACTGGACGCCCTCCCCATCGCGGACGCGGAGCTGGACGGCGCGGTCGCGGCAATGGTGCTCCACCACCTCCCCGAGCTCGCGCCTGCGCTCCAGGAGATGCTGCGGGTCCTCAAGCCGGGCGGGACCCTCAGCGTGGTCGAGCTCATGCCGCACCACGAGGCCTGGATGCACCAGGACCTGGGTGACCGTCACCTCGGCCTGGAGCCCGCCACCACCCAGCAAGCCCTCACTCGGGCGGGGTTCGTCGACGTGATCGTCGAGCCGCTCGAGGATCGTTATTGCCCGCAGCCGGGGCCCGATGGGCCCTCCGACGCGGAATCTCGCGCGACCGCTCCCCGTGGAGACGTCGCGCTGCCCCTCTATCTTGTCCGCGGGCGTGCCCCGCAACCCTGACGCCTCACGGCGCCAACCCACCTCATCAACATGTCCACTGCTACCACGCAGCGCCCCGTTGTCACCGACTTCCATGTGCGCGACATCTCCGAGGCCGACTTCGGCCGCAAGGAGATCCGCATCGCCGAGAAGGAGATGCCGGGCCTCATGGCCCTCCGCGAGGAGTACGCCGGCAAGTTCCCGCTGAAGGGTGCCCGGATCTCCGGCTCCCTTCACATGACGATCCAGACGGCCGTCCTGATCGAGACCCTCGTGGAGCTCGGCGCCGAGGTCCGCTGGGCCTCCTGCAACATCTTCTCCACCCAGGACCACGCCGCCGCGGCCGTGGTCGTCGGCCCCCACGGCACCGTGGACGCCCCCACCGGCATCCCCTGCTTCGCCTGGAAGGGTGAGACGCTTGAGGAGTACTGGCAGTGCGCCGAGCGCATGCTCACCTGGCCCGAGGGCGAGCTGCCGAACATGATCCTCGACGACGGCGGCGACGCCACCATGTACGTCCTCAAGGGCGCCGAGTACGAGCGCGCGGGCGCCGTGCCGGCCGCCGCAGAGGGCGCCAGCGCCGAGTGGAAGGTCGTCCTCGCGTCGCTCACCGAGAGCGTCGCGAAGCACACCGACAAGTGGCAGAAGGTCGAGGCGAGCATCAAGGGTGTCTCCGAGGAGACCACCACCGGCGTCCTCCGTCTCAACCAGATGGTCGAGCGCGGCGAGCTCCCCTTCCCCGCGATGAACGTCAACGACGCCGTCACGAAGAGCAAGTTCGACAACCTCTACGGTTGCCGCCACAGCCTGACCGACGGCATCCTCCGCGCGACGGACGTCATGCTGGCCGGTAAGGTCGCGATCATCTGCGGCTACGGCGACGTCGGCAAGGGCTCGGCCCAGTCGCTCCGCGCCCAGGGCGCGCGCGTCATCGTCACCGAGATTGACCCGATCTGCGCGCTGCAGGCGGTCATGGAGGGCTTCGAGGTCGGCGTCCTGGAGGACTACCTCTCCGAGGCCGACGTGTTCGTCACGACGACCGGCAACAAGGACATCATCCGCCTCGAGCACATGGAGCAGATGAAGGACATGGCCATCGTCGGCAACATCGGCCACTTCGATAACGAGATCCAGATGGCGGAGCTCGAGGCGAAGGACGGCATGGTCCGCGAGAACATCAAGGATCAGGTCGACCGCTGGGAGTTCCCCGACGGCCACAGCATCCTCGTCCTCGCCGAGGGTCGCCTCCTGAACCTCGGCTGCGCGACCGGGCACCCGAGCTTCGTCATGAGCTGCTCCTTCACCAACCAGGTGATGGCGCAGATCGAGCTCTTCCAGAACGCCTCGCTCTACGAGAACAAGGTCTACACGCTGCCCAAGCACCTCGACGAGCGCGTCGCTCGCCTGCACCTCGGCCAGCTCGGTGTGAAGCTCACCGAGATGACCAAGGATCAGGCCGACTACCTCGGCGTCCCGCAGGAGGGGCCGTACAAGCCCGACACCTACCGCTATTGATCGGCGCGCGATGAGCCCGCGAGGGCCTATCGTTCGCAGAAGAGCGGCCCCGCTCGGCAACGCCG
>CBFHHK010000379.1:0-2721 GCA_965655435.1 Planctomycetota bacterium
GACGACCCACACGCGTCTGACTCGATCCATGCGGACAAGTCTTTCCTACCTTCCGTTCCTGATCGCGGCATCCGTCGCATGCCAAGGCACCGACCCCAGCGTCTCCACCGACGCTGTCGCGCTCAGCGCGACCTCGGAGTCCGGTGACCTTTTCACCTCCAACGTGGCGGCCGCCGCAGGCGAAGACGCTGACTTCGCACTGGCCACCAACGTGGTCGTCCAAGAGGACGACGCGGCCGTCGGCGCGGAGGATGATGCGGACCAGAGCATCAACACCGCGCTCGTACGAATGCAGAAGAGCAAGGTGCTCTCGGAGCAGTTCGCCGCGCGCGCCGCGGAGGCGCTGAGCCGGTCCGACCTGGAGGGCGCGCTCGTGCTCTACTCCGAGGCCGTCCAGATGGACCCCGCGAACCAGTCGGCGCGCGAGGGCTTCCGCAAGGTTGAGGCGATGATGGGCGACCCCCTCGCCCAGGGCGGTGAGGCCTTCGCCTCGGAGGCGGACCGCTACCTCGTCAAGCAGACCATGACCCGGGCCCGCGCTGAGGAGTGGAACGCGAGCGGCGAAGCCGCCATGAGGGCCGGAGATTACGACCGCGCCATCGAGAGCTTCCGCCAGGCCGAGACGATCCTGAGCATCGACCCGCTGATCGCCACCAACTCCCTCGACGAGCGCCTGGTCAGCGCCAGCCTGAAGGAGGCCATCATCGCACGCGATGAGGCCGAGCAGCTCGAGCTCGCCCAGCAGCGCTCTGCCGCCGCCGAGGAAGCCGCTCGCAAGGATGCCGCCGAGCGCGACCGCGTCCGGAACAAGCTGAGCAGCTACTACGAGCGCGCCAACTCAGCCTTCATGGCCGAGAACTACGACGAGGCCGCGAAGTTCGCCCAGCTCATCCTCGTGGCCGACCCTGGCAGCGAAGCCGCCCAGGAGCTCCTCGAGACCTCGCGCGCCGCCGGTCACGCCAAGGTCGACGAGCGCCAGCGCCGCGACTACCGCGAGGAGTGGCTCCGCACCTTCGACGACCTGCGGACCATGGACACTCCGCAGACGCAGCCCCTGGTCTTCGACCTGGATCGCTGGAAGGAAGTCAGCCAGCGCCGCTCGTTCTCGAGCATGCAGATCGAGACGGCCGTCGACCCCGAGCGCGCTGCCGTGCTCGAGCGATTGAACCAAACGGTCGTTCCCGCCCGCTTCGGTGACGAGGACGGCCCCGCTGCCCTCTCCAGCGTCGCCAACTTCCTCCAGGCCCAGAGCGGAGTGAACTTCCAGATCAGCTCCATGGTCTACGACGAGATCGGAGAGGACGAGGTGGCCGTGGACCTCGACGTCTCCGACCGGAGCGTCACGCAGATCCTCGACATGATCGCCCTGCTCACCGAGGGCATGAGCTGGAAGATCGAGGACGGCGTGGTGCTGTTCGTGACCGACGGCGAGATGACCGGCGGGCAGGTCAGCGCGACCTACTCGGTCGCCGACCTCGTGACGCCGATCCCGGACTACCCTGGGCCCGACATCAACATCTCCCCCTCCGACGGCCTCCCCATTCCGGAAGAGGACCTGCCCGAGCGTGAGGCCAACGTCATTGGCACCAGTGAGCTCGAAGAGCTGATCATGAACAACATCGCCCCGAACAGCTGGGGCGATGATCCGGCGAACTCGATCCGAGTCACGGAGAAGGGCACCCTGGTCGTGAGCCAGACCCCCGAGGTCCAGGGCAAGATCAAGGACCTCCTCGACGACCTGCGCGAGTCGACGGGCATCCTGGTGGACATCCAGGCGCGCTTCATGCGCGTTGAGGACAGCTTCCTCGAGGACATCGGCGTCGACTTCCGGGGCCTCGGGCTCCCGGGCCCCGGCCCGAACGGCGTCGAGTTCAACGACTTCGGCGACGGCTCCTCGGAGTTCGGCGACGTGATCGGTCGGACCAGCGACGTCGGCGCCTACTTCGATGACGGTGAGGACGGAAGCTACCGTGGCCGCGTCGAGGACCTCTACGACTCCCAGCTCGGCTCGGACACCTTCCAGGCCTCCGGCGGACTCTCCTTCCAGTGGTCCTTCCTCAACGACCTGCAGCTGGAGCTCATCCTGCGCGCGGTCTCGAAGAGCGAGCGTCGCGAGACGGTGACCGCCCCGCGACTCCTGGTCAACAACGGCGCCCGGGCCAACATCTCGGTTCTCAACCAGGTGGCTTACGTCTCCGACTTCGACGTCCAGATCGCCCAGGCGGCCTCCATCGCCGACCCGATCATCAACGTCATCCAGGACGGCGTGGTGCTCGACGTGCGACCGGTGGTCTCAGCGGACCGACGCTTCATCACCCTGGAGCTGCGCCCGACGATCGCCAAGCTGAAGCGCCCGATTCAGGACAAGCCGACCACCCTCGGCACCCAGAACTCGGTCACGATCCAGCTGCCCGAGGTCTCCATCGAGCGCGTCCGGACCTCCATCCCGATCATGGATGGCGGCACCGTTCTCCTCGGCGGCCTGAAGGAGTCCCGCAAGCAGGACCAGCGCTCCGGCGTCCCGTTCCTGAACAAGATCCCGCTGCTGAACTTCCTGTTCGAGCGGAAGGGCAACTACACCGCCAACCGCAAGCTCCTGATCCTGCTCAAGGGCGTGATCGTGATCCCGAAGGAAGACGCGCCGACCGACGCCGAGCTCGGCCGCGACTTCTGATGGTGGGCCCCTCCTGAGGGGCGCCTCACTCCTCGCCGCCGCGGGGG
>CBFHHK010000380.1:0-2704 GCA_965655435.1 Planctomycetota bacterium
TGCGTCGGGGGCCTGCGTCGGGGGCCTGCGTCGGGGGCCTGCGTCGGGGCCTGCGTCGGGGGGCTGCCGGCCGCCGCGCTCCGTGGGGGTCAGTCGCTCACTCTGGAGCTCAGTGACGCTTCAGGACGCGGCGCCCCGCCTGACGGAGGGTGAGGCCCTCCGTGTCGAAGTGCTCGAGCAGCGGTATGAGGAACTTGCGCGTGGACTGAAGCGCGTCCCTGAGCTCGGGGATCTCCAGGTGTCCGTTCCGCTCGCAGTTCGAGGTCACCGCGGCGCGGGCTTCGGCGATGATCTCAGCCGCCATGAAGAGCTCGCCGCCCACGCGCTCGATCGAGCCCTCATCCACGCAGAGCTGGAGCACCGTGTCGACCTCGGCACGGCCGGCGCCGAGCAGCTCGGCGAGCTCCGCGGGCGAGGGCGGCTGCAGGCGTCCGGCGACCATCCGCTCGAGGATCTCACCGCGGAGCTTGGCCTGAGCGGGATCGAGGGCGACCTCCCTCCCGGCGAGCGCGATCATTCCGCCCGCCTCGAGGACCACTCGGCCCTCGGCCTGCTCACGCTGGAGGAGCTCAGAGACCAGGCCCTTGTCCATGGAGAGCCCGCTCCGCAGGTCCCGGATATCCATGCGGCTCCGCATGGCGTTCTTCTCGAACCACCCGGCGAGCTCGTCGCGCAGGTTCGCGAGGCACAGCTCAAGGGTGTCGGCGTGGATCCAGCGCTGGCCTGACGCCAGGGGGCAGGCCTTGCCCTCGGCCTCCAGCTCGCGCAGGAACTCCTCGGTCTCCCCTCGCGAGCGCTTGAGTGCCTGGGAGAGCTCTTCCAGCGGAGCCCAGCGCTCGGGGGCGCGGGCGAGGTGCGCCTCCAGCAGCGCCTCTGTCGATCCGAGGCTCGACGCCTGGCGCTCCAGCTCCTCGATCACGAAGCGCTTGAAGCGCTTGAGGCGGTAGCGGCTCTCCTCGAGGATCGAGCCCCCGCCGAGGGTGATCACCGGGGACGCGAGGCGCAGGACGAAGCGATCCCCCGGCGCGCACACCAGCGGGTGCTCCATGCGGAACTGAACGAGCCCGGTCTCTCCCGGCGCGATCTCGTCGGCGTCGAGCAGGACCACCTCTCCGACGGCGTCGGCCGTCCCCGTGTGGACGCGCACCTGCATGCGGTTGGTCACCGCGAGCCCCGAGGACTTGAGCGCCGTCAGGTTGGCGCCGACCATCGTCTGGGGCTTGAAGAAGCCTGGCGCCGCGACCACGTGGCCTCGCTCGATCTCGTGGTGGTCGACGTCCGCGATGTTGAGGGCGGTCGAGTGGCCTGCGCAGGCGACCTTCGAGCTCTCGTGGTAGGCCTGGATTCCGCGCAGCTTGCCCCTCTGTCCGCCCGGCAGGATCTCGACCACGTCGCCCAGCTGCACCGACCCGGAGACGGGGATCCCCGTGAGGATGGTCCCGAAGCCCCGCGCCGTGAAGACCCGCTGGACCGGCATCCGGAACACGCCGCCGGAGGAGCGGGGCACCGCGGAGGACGCGAGCTCGGCGACGTGCGCCCGCAGCTCATCCATGCCCTCGCCCGTGATGGCCGAGACGCGCAGGATCGGCGCCCCGTCGAGGAAGGTCCCGGTGACGGCGTCCGTCACGTCCTCCTCGGCGAGCTCGACCATGTCCGGGTCCACCATGTCCACCTTGGTGAGCGCGACGAAGCCGCGCTCCACGCCGAGGAGCTGCATGATCGCCAGGTGCTCGCGGGTCTGGGGCATGACCCCGTCGTCCGCGGCCACCACGAGGATCACGAGGTCGATCCCGGTGGCGCCGGCCACCATGTTGCGGATGAAGCGCTCGTGGCCGGGCACGTCCACGATCCCGACGCGCCGCCCGTCCGGGAGCTCGAAGCGCGCGAAGCCCAGGTCGATGGTCATCCCGCGCTCCTTCTCTTCGGCCCACCGGTCGGGGTCGATGCCAGTGAGGGCGTTGACGAGGGTCGACTTGCCGTGGTCAATGTGACCGGCGGTGCCGACGACGATGGGCTGGATATCCAAGGCGGGTACGAGGTTGCTGGGCAGGATGTTATCGCTCACGGGCGGCGCGCGTAGCATCTGAGCGATGACCTCTCCTCCGATTCCCTTCCGCACCTTCGCTCCGTGGCTGAAGGAGCGCTACGGGCGCCCCGTGTACCGCGTCGCCCTGGACGCCGGCTCGACTTGCCCGAACCGCGACGGGACCAAGGGGTTCGGGGGCTGCACCTACTGTGATGTGGAGGGATCGGGCACCGGCGCCCTCAAGGGCGGCGCCAGCCTCGCGGCGCAGCTCGATGAGGGCCTCGCTCGCATCGCGCGTCGCGGCGACGGCGTTGGGGCCATCGCCTACCTGCAGAGCTACTCCAACACCTACGTGGACGGCGCGCGCTTCGAGGAGGTGCTCGACGCCCTCCGGCCGGCGGTCGAGGCGCCGGGGAGCCCGGTGGTTGGGGTCTCCGTGGCCACGCGCCCCGACTGCATCCCGGACGAGACCCTGGGGGCGCTCGCGCGCCTCCGGCAGGTCACCGACGTGTGGCTCGAGCTCGGCCTCGAGTCCGCTGATGACCAGGTGCTGCTCGATATCAACCGCCTCCACACCCTCGACGAGTTCAACGACGCCGCAGCTCGGGCCCACGCCGCGGACCTCCTGGTGGTCGGACACGCCATCCTCGGGCTACCCGGGGACGGGCGCGAGGGCGC
>CBFHHK010000381.1:0-2701 GCA_965655435.1 Planctomycetota bacterium
GAGGAGGAGGTCCGTGCGCTGGACGGCTTCTCGTTCACCTTCCGCAAGGGCGAGTACTGGGCCATCATGGGAAGCTCGGGAAGCGGCAAGTCCACGCTGCTGAACATCCTCGGTTGCGTCGACCGTCCGACGGAGGGCTCCTACCGGGTCCGCGGCCACGAGGTCGCCGATCTCGACGACGATCAGCTCTCCACGTTCAGAGGCGCGGAGCTGGGCTTCATCTTCCAGTCCTACAACCTGATCCCACAGCTCGATGTCCTCGAGAACATCCTGATGCCGGTGATGTACCAGGACGAGGTCCCGGAGGGCATCGAAGAGCGCGCGCTCGGGCTGGCCAAGCGGGTCGGACTGGGAGAGCGACTGCATCACCGGCCCATGCAACTCTCCGGCGGCCAGCAGCAGCGCGTGGCCATCGCCCGCTCGCTGATCAACGACCCCGCCCTGATCCTCGCGGACGAGGCGACCGGCAACCTGGACAGCAAGACCGCGGACGAGATCCTCGAGCTCTTTGACGAGCTGCACGCCGAGGGGAAGACCATCCTGCTCGTGACCCACGAGGCCGAGGTCGGCCGTCGGGCCGAGAACATCCTGCGCCTCAAGGACGGCAACATCGAATCCGTCGAGCGCGGAGCGGACCGCCGCAGTGAGGCCTCCGATGCGCAGTAGCTCACTGGCCCGCGCGGTGCGCCTCGGTGTGTCGAGCCTGCTGCTCCACAAGCTCCGTAGCTTCCTCACCACGCTCGGGGTGCTCTTCGGCGTGGCCAGCGTGATCGCGATGCTCGCCGTGGGCGAGGGCGCGAGCGCCGAGGCCCAGGATCAGATCCGTCGGCTCGGCAGCCGCAACGTCATCCTGCGGAGCGTCAAGCCGCCCCAGGTCGGCGACGAGGACGCCGAGATGCGGGTGCTCAGCTACGGGCTGACCCGCGACGACTTCGAGCGCATCTCCGAGACGTTCCCGGGCGTCGAGCAGTCCGTGCCCGTGCTGCAGACGCCAGCCGAGGTTCGCAGCGGCCAGCTCCTCTGCCGCCCCCGGGTCCTCTGTACGCCGCACCTCTTCCAGTCGGTGACTCGCAGGGACCTGTTCTCGGGCCGCTTCCTGACGGAGCAGGACGAGGCAAATCGCTCGCTCGTCTGCGTCCTGGGGTACGAGGTCGCGCGCTTCCTCTTCCCCTTCGACACCGCGCTCGGCGAGCGGGTCAAGGTCGGTGAGCACTACCTGGAGGTGGTGGGGGTGCTCAACTCAAGGATCCCGGTGGGGAGCGTCACCCTTGATCCCTCCAGCGAGGCCGGCGGCGAGGTCTTCCTGCCCCTGTCCACCGGCCGGGCCTACTTCGGCGAGCGCCAGACCCAGATGCGCAGCGGCTCGATGGACATCCAGGAGGTCCAACTCCACGAGATCATCGTCGCCGCAGAGCGTGACATCGACGTCCCTGTCGTCGCCGCAGCCTGCCGCTCGATGCTGAAGCGGGAGCACGACGAGAAGGATTACGAGGTCATCGTGCCCCTCGAGCTCCTGGCTCGAGCCGAGGAGACCAAGCGCATCTTCAACATCGTCCTCGGCTCCATCGCCGGGATCTCCTTGCTGGTCGGCGGCATCGGGATCATGAACGTGATGTTGGCCACGGTCACCGAGCGGACCCGGGAGATCGGGATTCGCCGCGCCCTCGGAGCCAAGCGCAAGCACATCGTGACCCAGTTCCTCGTGGAGACCATGGTGCTCTCAGGCGCCGGCGGCGTCGTGGGGGTCGGGGTCGGGCTGCTGATCCCCTGGATCGTGGAGCGTACGGCCGAGCTGGAGACGATCGTGGAGCCGGCGGCACCCATCCTCGCCTTCGGTATCTCGGTGCTGGTCGGGATCGTCTTCGGGCTCTATCCGGCGTGGCGTGCGGCCAACATGGACCCTGTCGACGCCCTCCGCCACGAGTGAGTGGACAGCGCGGCCCCGCGTCTTCAGGCGAGTCCATCCCTGAGCGCGAGGGCCGTGGCCATGGCCTTGGGGTCGATGTGTTCGAGCCCCCGGAGGTCGGCGACCGTTCGAGCCACGCGTCGAAGGGACTGCACCGCGCGGCTGGATAGCTGGCGGTGCTCGGCGGCGCGGCGGATCAGGCGACGGACGGCAGCGATGGTGCCGACCGCGCAACGACCGACCCGTCGGCGGGTGATGACGCGAATGCCGGTGACGGCGATGGCGATGGCGGTGATGGCGATGCCGGTGACGGTGACGGTGCCGGCGATGGTGGTGATGGTGCCGGCGAGGCAGGTGGCGTCGCTGAGGCAGGTGGGGCCGCCCCGGGTGACGGGAGCGGCCTGAGCGGTGATGATGTCCGGATCGACGCTGCGCTCGGTGCGCTCTACGACCGCGACGCCACCGATCGGGGGCGCCGCGGTTCGGCGGGTCGGGCCGGGGGCCTCGGCCGGTCGAAACCAGGTGTCATCCGCTGGCTCGGCGACATCCGCAGGTACTTCCCCACACCGGTCGTCCAGATCCTGCAACGTGACGCGGTCGAACGTCTCGACCTCCGCCAACTCCTGCTCGAACCCGAGCTGCTCCAGGCGGTCGAACCCGACCTCCGGCTCGTGACGATGCTGGTCGAGTTGAACAAGTTGCTCCCCGACGAGACCCGCGCCACGGCGCGCCAGGTGATCGCGCAGGTGTTGGCCGAGATCGAGCAACGGCTGAGCGACCAGACACGTCAAGCAG
>CBFHHK010000382.1:0-2700 GCA_965655435.1 Planctomycetota bacterium
TCGGTGGACTCGGTGAGCTCAGTGAACTCCGTGGGCTCGGTTCCGGGGTTGCCGTCGTTGACGGCGGCCGCAACCTCCACACCCTCGCGGGTCTCCGTCATCGAAGCCGCGCCGAGGGGGTCCGCAGGACCCCCGGTCCGAACCATCGCGATCTCACCGTCAGGCGATGACCCTGACTCCGCGCCATGCAGCGAGGCGTCACCCATCGCGCCCGGATCGTTGGAGGGATTCACTGAGGCTGCTCCTGCCGTCCGGCGGGGCGCGAGCTTCGGGATATCCTCAGCCGCCGCGAGCGTGGAGTCGGACTCCCAGCTCATGGGCCAGTCCGAGGGCCAGCCGATGGCCGCCATGTGGCTCACGCCGCCAGCCGGCGCGGCCCCCGTCGGGGCCGGCAGGTTGGCCGGCGGGCTGTCCGCCGCGGCCACCTTGGCGCTCGGGCCCTCAAGGACCGACGCGGTGTCCGGTTGGTCTCCTTCAAGCACGACCGGAGCGGGAGCGCTCGCGACCGCTGCGTGCTCGGGCTCGTGCTCGGGCTCGACCGATTCGACCGATTCGATCGGCTCGACCGGCTCGACCGGCTCGACCGGCTCAGCACTCGCCATCTTCGACGGCTGCTCGGGCGCATTCGCGACCGGCATGTCCACCTTGGGCGTGTCGCCACCTGCGGAGGCCAGGGCCTCGGCGGCTTCCTCGGCGCCAAGCGCAGCGCCAGATTCGGAACGAACCTCCGGCTCGAGCGCACTCGCGACCGCCCCGACTTCGGCCACCATCACCGGATAGGACGCATCGGGGCCGACGGCCGACTCAACGGTCTCGGCGACCTCTGCGACCTCTGCGGGGCCGGCGACCTCGAGGGGCTCCGGAGCCGCGAGACGATCAGCCACGTCGACGGGATCTTCGGTCTTGACGGATTGCGGGGCCACGCCTGCAGCCGGCGCCGCGGGCGCGGACTCCGCCTCCCAGGGGCTCGGCCACTCGGACGGCCAACCGAGGGCCACCTCGGTGAGGTCCTCCGCCGCGAGGTCTTCCGCCGCGAAGTCTTCCGCCGCGAAGTCTTCCGCCGCGAGATCTTCCGCCGCGAGGCTTTCGACCCCTTCCTGCGCAGCCGCCTGGGGCGCGACGCCTTCAGCACCAGCGACAGGGGACGCGTCGACCTCGGCGGGTGCTTCCATGGAGGCGAAGCTCTCTTCGGCGGGATCAAAGACGACGATCTCGACGACCCGCGGCTCATAGGGAGCCTCCGGCTCGGACACGGCGACCTCGGTCATCGGGCGGTCGGAGCCGCCCACGCGTGCCGTCCAGTCGAACGGTTCGGCGGCGACGGGGGCATCCGCGAGGCGCGGGCTCTCGACGACCGTCTGCACCTCGGCCTCGGGGAGGCTGAGCTGAGCCGTGGTCGGTGCGTCGACGCTCCCACCAGCGGCGCCCGCAGTGGAAGGGATCGACGGGGCGGTGAGCGCCATCAGCCAGTTCGGCATCAAGGCGCTCGGCTCCGAGGAGTCGGACTCAGCAGCCTCCGCCTCGGCGGCTTCGGCGAGCCCGTCGCTGGCGTAATCGCTGACGGGCTCCAGCGGCGCGGGTACGCCGGCCGGACCCGAGAACGGGCGGTCGTCCATGACGTCGGTGAGGAGCTCACTCGCCACGGGCGCGGCGTCGTCCACCTCACCCATTGCTCCGCGGGCATCGGCGCCTGAGGGCACATCCCCCTCGGACGTCGCATCCGGCTCCCCCACAAACTCGACGGAGACCACGCTCCACCCTTCGATGTCACCGAAGACCTCTTCGAGGGTGCGGACGGCCTCGTCCTCGGCCTGCGCAGGCTCTGCGACCGGGGGAAGCTCCGACGTCCCCTCAGGGGAGACTCGCTCGGAGCCAGTGCTCTCACGCTGGGACTCGGGGCCGCCGCCTGCGATGCCCTCGAGCTCCTGGGCCGGAGGGACCGCGGACCGAGGCTCGGCCGACTGGACGACCTCCGTCTCGCCGTTCGAGGCTACCGGTGCGGCTCCGGGCGCGCCCGTGCTGGGCTGCGTGCTGGGAGCGACGAGGATGGCCGCGGCGGATCCCGTGGCGGCGACGTCGGTGCGGTCCACGTCACTGAGCGCTACGGCACTGAGCGCTACGTCACTGGGCTCGACGTCTATGGGCTCGACGTCACTGGGCTCGACGTCACTGGGCTCGACTTCACCGGCCTCAGTCTCGCTGGCCTCAGTCCCACCGGGCTCGAGCCCAGCGGCTCCCGTGTCGGCCACGATCACCTCGGGATCGGAACCGGCGGGCTCGAAGGTGGCGACCACAGCCTCCTCGCGGCCAGTGGAGACCGAGGCGAAGGTCTCATCTTCTTCCTCGAGGGCCGAGGCGTACCCCAGCTCGTCCGGCTCGCTCAGCTCACTCGGGCTCTGGCCGAGCTCCATCCAGCCGGCGACCCGGTCGTCGGCGGGCAAGTCCGTGCCCATCGGGAGCGGCGTGGCGAGCTCGACATCATCCTCGTTCCCCACGAAGTGAATCTCGTGCTCGCTTCGCGCCAGCTCCACGTTCTCGATGAAGGCCCTGGGAGTCCGCAGGAAGCTCCACACGGCGATGCCGGAGAAGGAGAGCAGCATGGCGAGCGACCCCGGGAGGATCGCCTCGACCATCGGCCGCGACCGCGGAAGGGGCTCGATGAAGGACGCCTCCCCTCCGTCTCCGAACTGCTCGTACTCA
>CBFHHK010000383.1:0-2697 GCA_965655435.1 Planctomycetota bacterium
CGACGTGGTCATGTGGGGGGAGACCTTCCTCCCGGGCAAGCTCCACGACCCGGACGCGCTGAGGGACTACCGCGCGGGCGTGCGCCCCACGGAGCTCTCTGGCCGGGTGAGCCTGACGGAGAGGGAGCTGGTGGCCCAGGACGAGCTGGCCCAGGACCTGGTCGCCGCGCTCCTGGGGACCGGGCCGGGCATGCTGCTGACGCCCGCGGTCTGGCGGCAGCTCTTCGAACGTGAGCCCGCCGCCGAGTGGGCGGACCGGGTGGCCCGCGGGGAGGGGCTGCTGCCGCCGGGGACCTCTTTCCTGTCCGGGGTCGAGGGCTGGGTCTCGGTCCACCTCGACGGTGAGCAGGTCCTGCGCAGCGTCAACGGCGTGAAGCTCTGGTCGCCCGATGGGGGAGAGACCCCGATCGCGAGCAAGACGCACCTTGTGCCCGGGGGCGAGTCCCCGGACCCGCTGCGGGGCATCCCCTTCGTGCTCGACGCCGTCCGGCGGATCGCGAACTCCATCCCGGACTTCGTGGCCGCCGACGAGCCCGGGGTGCTCCTGATCCCCGGCGCCGACGGTCGCGTGCATCGGGCGGGGGTGGCGGTGTGCTTCGACAACGCCTTCGACGATCCCTTCACGACCCCGCTCCGGCGGGGGCCGGTGGACCTCTTTGTCGTGGTGAGCAACGAGGCGTGGTACGGGGAGAGCCCTGAGATGGACCACATGCTGGCCTTCACCCGGATCGCGGCGGCGGCCTCCCGTCGCTCCATCGTCCGGGCGACCAACTCCGGGATCTCGGCCGTGGTCGGGCCGGACGGGGCGGTCCGGGCCGAGGTGCGTGGGGGGGGCGGGCGGCGCAAGATGGTGGCCGGAGCCCTGCGGGCGCGGGTCCCCGTGCCCTCTCGCCAGGGGCCGGGGGCCAAGGCGCCGGAGGCGACCTTCTTCGTCCGGACCGAGCCGCTCCAACCCCTCGCCTGGGGCGGGGGAGCCGCCCTGATTCTCCTGCTCGCCCTGGCTAGTCGGCGGTTCGGGCAGCCCGCCCGGCCGCAGGCTCCCCGGCCGTGACCCCGGGGGCCGCTCGGGCGCCGAATTAATGGGGTAACCGGTCGGCCCCGGGTCCTTATGTTCTGCCGCCACGTCGCGGATTCGGGGTCCCCAAGGGGCTCCCAGGAGCGGGAACCTGTCCAAGGACCGGATCTCTCCTGCGAGCCACTTCTTGACCCCCTGCCGCGGTGGCCTCTACACTCCCTCGGTCTTCCCGGGCCCGCTTCCTTGTTGCGCGCCGGGACGACACTCTTTCGCACCCCCAGTTCCATCCGGCGCTCGCCGCGGCCCCTGCCGCGACCCACGGGCACCGGTCCCCCCAGGGTCTCCTGCGTCCAGCACCTCGGTGTTGCCGCCCAGGGCGAACCCGCCCCGGGCGTCCCTGCGACGCCTAGACCACCGAGAACTCACAGAGTTCCCCTCCACGAGCCAACGTCATGAGCCCGATCGGACGGATCTTCGTCATCATCAATCTCGCCCTCTCCGCCGCCTTCCTCGGCTTCGCGTCCAACAACCTGTCGGCGGCGCAGAAGTACCGCGGTCAGTTCGACGCCGTCACCGCCGAGCTCGCGTCGACCAAGACGTCGATGCAGGCCGACATCGATCAGATCACCGCTGATCGTGACGCCGCCAACCGCATGCGCACCGAGATGCGGAACCAGAAGGAGGCCCTGGACGCCAAGAACACGGCCCTCGAGCAGGAGCTCGCTTCCGCCACGGACGAGCTCAACGAGCTCAAGTCCGACATGGGGAACATCAGCTCCTCCATCGGCGACCTCTCCTCGAGCCTCGACGACATGAAGAGCCAGGTGGCCCAGGCCAACGAGGCCCGCGCCGAGGCGATCAACGCGCGCCGCGACGCCGAGAACGCCCGCGACGCTGCCGTGGCCGCGAAGGAGAAGGCCGACGACCGCTCCAACGGTCTCGCCGCCGAGCTCGCCCAGGCCGAGCGCGACCTGACCGCCACGAGCCGCAGCCTTGATGACGCCAACACGACCATCGCCATGGTCGTCGAGGCCACGGGCTTTGACATCTCGCGCGGCATTGGCGCCCCGCAGATCGACGGCGCTGTCCTCCAGTACCGCGCCGACCAGAAGCTCGTCCACATCAACCGTGGCACGAACAACAAGGTCAAGCGCGGCTACATCTTCGACATCTACAGCGGCGGCACCTACAAGGGCCAGGCGCGCGTCGAGGTGGTGAACCCGGACACGTGCACCGCCGTCGTGGTCGCCACGACCGGCTCCGAGATCGCGCAGGGAGACCTCGTCTCCACGCAGATCTGATCCTCTCCCTCTTCTTTCGAACCCACCAGGGAGAACCACATGGCACGTTCCAAGAGCCGTTCAGGATCCAGCCGCCGAGGCGCTGCTGCTGAGGTTGCTGAGGTCGAGGTCGTCTCCGAGGAGTCCGGTATGGGCTTCGAGGCTGGCCTCGCCATCATCACCACCATCATCCTCCTCGCAGCGGTCCTGATGATCGACTACGACCGAGGGGCCCACTACGGGGAAGGCATGCTCTTCAAGGACAAGTACGCGGCCAACGCCTCGTCTGCCTCCGAGTGACCGGCCACGGATTGCCCCCCGGGGTGATCCTTCGAGACCGCAATCGAGCCCGCGGCGCCCAGGCGCCGCGGGCTCGCTTCATGAAATGTGGCCCCTCGCCGC
>CBFHHK010000384.1:0-2688 GCA_965655435.1 Planctomycetota bacterium
CGTCGGAGGCGGCCCTGGGCGCGCCGCTCTCGGCGACGGGGATCGAGGTCCTCCAGCTGAACCTCGGGCGTCGCTGCAACCTGGCCTGTGTGCACTGCCACGTCGACGCCGGTCCCGACCGCAAGGAGGACATGTCTCGCGCCACGGCTGAGCGCTGCCTCGAGGTCATGGAGGCGTCGGGGGCGAGCGTCGTGGACATCACTGGGGGAGCGCCAGAGATGTCGGATCAATTCGAGTTCCTCGTGCGCGGGGCGCGGGCGGCGGGGCGCCACATCATCGACCGGTGCAACCTCTCCATCCTGCTCACCCGGCCCTATGCACACCTCGTGGACTTCCTCGCGGAGCACGAGGTCGAGGTGGTCGCGTCCCTCCCGCACTATCGCAAGCTCAGCACCGACCGCCAGCGTGGCGACGGCGTCTTCGACGACTCCATCGTGGCCCTGCGCCGACTGAATGAGCGCGGCTATGGCCGGGACCCGAGGCTGCGCCTGGTGCTCGTGACGAACCCGGTCGGCGCCTTCCTGCCCGCCGGCCAGGCCTCCCTCGAGGCCGAGTGGAAGCGCGAGCTCAAGCGGGCCTACGACATCGACTTCGACGCCCTCTTCACCATCACCAACATGCCCATCAGCCGTTACCTGGAGTGGCTGGAGACCAAGGGGCAGACCGAGGCCTACCTCCGCAAGCTGGTGGACGCCTTCAACCCGGCGTCCGTGGCCGGGGTCATGTGCCGCCACACCCTCTCGGTCGGCTGGGACGGGCGCCTCTTTGACTGTGACTTCAACCAGATGCTCGAGGTCGGGCTCGCAGGGCAGCTCCCGGGACACATCGACGAGTTCGTGCTCGAGCCCCTCGCACGGCGAGAGATCGCCACAGGGCGGCACTGCTTCGGATGCACCGCCGGGGCCGGCTCAAGCTGCGGCGGCGCGACGACCTGAGGAATCCTCGGGCGTCTGCCCCAGCACGGGCTAATCTGGCGCCATGCCTACCAAGACGCTCCCCGCCGTTGCGCTCGCGCTCCTCGCCCTGACCGCCTGCGCCTCCGAGGAACCCACCCTCGCGCCGGAGGTCCTCACGGTCGACGTCAACCAGTCGATCATCGCCTGCGGCGAGGAGATCTACGTGGGCGCCCCTGTGATCCTCTGGGACGACCCGGTGGGCTACAACGCGTACTCGACGGACTTCCACTTCGAGCAGCCGGCGCCGTCGGTGACCGCGCCCGAGCGCGGGGAGCTGCGCTACGCCCCAGGGCGAGTGGATCGCGGCACCGGTGAGGTGCTCGTCGCACCCGAGACGGGCGGATTCCTCGCCCTCCAGCAGGCGCTGGACATGTTCGTGATTCACTACGACGTGTGCGGCGTGAGCCAGACCTGCTTCAAGGTGCTCCACGACCGGCGCGGGCTCTCGGTCCACTTCATGATCGACATCGACGGGACGATCTATCAGACCCTGGACCTGCGCGACACGGCCTGGCACGCACGCCAGGCCAACTCGCGCTCGGTCGGCGTGGAGATCGCGAACGTCGGGGCCTATGCCGTGGGAAGCTCGAACGGCGCACAGATCCTGGGCCGCTGGTACGACACCGATCTGGACGGGCCTCTGATCACGCCCCCGGGCGACCCCAAGGCCCTGGGCGTCCTCACGCCCGGCTTCGTCGGACGTCCTGCCCGTGGGCGCAAGATCGTGGGCTCCGTTCAGGGAGAGATGAGGGAGCAGTACGACTTCACCCCGGAGCAATACGACTCGCTCGTGAAGCTCTCCGCGGCCCTCTGCCGCCACTTCCCCAAGCTGGAGGCGGACGCGCCCAGGGACGCCCTCGGGCGGGTCTCCACCTCGCGCATGAGCGAGGCCGAGGAGGCGGAGTTCGGTGGGATCGTCGGGCACTACCACGTCTCTGCCCAGAAGCAGGACCCCGGCCCGGCCTTCGACTGGCCGAGCTTCCTGGTTCGGGTCCAGACCCGGATGCTCAGGCTCTGAGCGCGCCGCCGGGCGTCCCGCTCAGCCGCGGCGGTTGAGCTGTTCGAGCTCCTCGCGCACGCGCTGGAGCTCGAGCAGGGACTCGCGGAGGGTGCGGTGGACCTCGAGCGCCCACATGAAGAACATCGTCAGAGCGATCCCGAGCACAGCCAGGAGGAGCAGGGAGTCGTTCATGGTGTCAGCTCTTGGGGGGGGAGAGGGTGCGATCGAGGACGCCGTCGGCGGCGTCGAGCTCCTGCCGCGCCGCCGGCGCGTCGAGGCCCCGGGCGGCCATGAGGATCGCCACCTTGGCGCTCCCGCCGGCCAGCTGGAGGAGCTCGAGCGCGCGGTCGCGGTCGACGCCGCCGAACTCGGCGACGAGCCGGGCGCCGCGGTCCACCAGCTTGGTGTTGGCGCTCGTGTCCACGTCCACCATGCGGCCCCGGTGCGTCTTGCCGAGCCTGGACATGGTGATGGTGGTGAGGGCGTTCAGGGTCAGCTTGGTCGCGGTCCCGGCCTTGAGCCGTGACGACCCTGCCAGGACCTCGGGCCCCACGAGCAGGCGGATGGAGACGTCGTAGTCGTCCTCGCGCTGCTCCCGGGGAACGCAGGCGATGAAGCCGGTCGCGGCGCCCAGCTCCCGGGCCCGGCCGAGGGCGGCGTGGACGAAGGGGGTGGTGCCGCCGGCCGTGATGCCCACCACGACGTCGGCGCCGGTCACCGCCAGCTCCTCCA
>CBFHHK010000385.1:0-1496 GCA_965655435.1 Planctomycetota bacterium
AAGGAGATCGGCATCGACATGGAGAAGCTGGTCATCGACCACAACAACGAGGAGACCGTCGAGGACGTCCTCGACGCAGGGGCCTGGGCGGCCTTCACCATCTATCCCCACACCAAGATGGGATCCCAGCGGATGGTGGACATCACCAAGAAGTACGGCGCCGAGCGCTTCATCGTGGATTCGTCCTGCGACTGGGGCGTGAGTGACCCGCTCTCGGTGCCCAAGACCGCCAAGATGATGATCGACCAGGGGGTCCCGGCCGAGGCCGTGGAGCAGGCCACCTGGGGCAACGCCGCCAAGGCCTACGGTTACTCCGGTCAGATCGACATGGACGCCCTGGGCGAGGCCGTGGCCGTCGACCAGCGCGAGCTCTTCAGCGACAACTCGGTCCTCCGTGGCCAGTCGGCTCGCGTGGACGACGAGGTGCCGAACTGATGGCCTTCGGGCCCATCCTGCGGGGCGCGGGATTGGCGTTGCTGCTGGCTCCCTGCGGCTCGCAGGCGGCCTCAGCCGGTTGCCCCCAGGAGGGGGCCGAGGTCATCAAGTCAGAGGCACCTGCTGGGCCGGGGGTCTCGTCGGGCCCTGGCGCGCAGCGGGCCGCCGCGGCCTCGGCCGAGGAGGTCGAGTGGTTGGTGCGCCCGCTGGAGCTCGGGCGCTCGGTGCCCATCGCGTATGTGAACACCGTGGACGGGGGCGAGCTCCAGTCCAGGGTCCTGCAAGGCCTCAGGTTGAGCGCGGTGGCGCTCCCCGAAGGGGTCAAGGTGGGCGCCTTCAGCGCGACCTCGTCCCAGCCGGGTGGCGGCGTGGGCGGCAGCAGTGCGCCGGGGGCTTCAGCCCTCGTGCTCCCGGCGGGGGCCGTGGATCCGGCCACGTCGCGGATCAACATGGTCCTCCACGCCCGGCTCGAGGCCGCGCAGGACGGGGCGGAGCTTGATCTGGAGGGGCCGGTCCAGTGGCGGCTGGAGCTCGGCTCGGAGGAGACGGGGCGTCTGGACATGCTCAGCGACGTGGCGCCCCGCCTGGCGGTCCCGCTCCACGTGCCGGCAGGGGTCGCCGGCACGGGTTCGGATCAGCTGGGCGCGCCGTCGAGTCCGACGCCACGGGGCGGTGGCAAGCTCAGCGCTGCTGCGCTGGCCGGGGGGCGCTCGGGGGACGAGTTCGTGTTGCTCGCGGTGCTCCCGGTCGGTGGTGTCGAGGGCGTGATGGGCGCCCCTGCGCCCGCGGAAGTGGCGCGGAGCGTGGACGGCGGGCGGACCTGGGAGGTGGGGGCGCTGCGGATCGTCGGGCGAGAGCAGCCCTGGCAGGTCCCTGTCGAGGGGCCCGCTCTCCTCTTCGATGGGCGTACCGGTGCCTTCCGGCTGCTCTGCGGGATCCCCGCATCGGGGCCAGACGGCGCTGCGCTCGTGGTCCTCAGCAGCGTGGACGGGGGCGGCACCTGGGCGGAGCCGGTGCCCATCGAGGTCCCGCGGATGGGGACCGACGCGGCTGGGAAGGAG
>CBFHHK010000385.1:1594-2675 GCA_965655435.1 Planctomycetota bacterium
GGGGGTCGCAGCGAGCAACGGCGAGTGGCTCTGGCCCCTCGGGATCAAGGGCCCCGGCGTCGCCACGCGCTACGCGCTCCTGCGGGAGGCCCGCCGCGGCGGGACCTCGCTCTGCCCCCTGGGCCCTCGGGGGCGGTCGGCGGCGTCGTTCGCGGAGCTCGGCGACGGGGCCGTCCTCGTCTCCGCAGCCAGTCTCCGTCGACCCTCCCGCGAGCTCCGCATCTGGCGGGAGGTGGACGGGGCGTGGAGATCCCCCGTGCGACCGCCGGAGCCTGTGCTGCCCTGTGCGGGCGGCGCGGCGGCCATGCTGCACGTGGGCCGTGAGCTCACCAGCGCCATGGACGGGCGCCTCATCTCGGCCAACGCCGCCGTCCCTCGCAAGCCCCCCGCGCGCATGTCGGTGCGGGGGTCCAATGATGGAGGCCAGCGGTGGCCGGCCCACCGGGAGGTGGTCCTCGACGGAGGAAAGGCTGTGGGCGGTCCCGGGCTCGCCATGGCGGACGCCGACTCGGTGGGCGTGATCTATCGGGCCAGCTCGGGGAGCGTGGTCTTCCAGTCCGTGCCCATCGAGGAGCTCGTGGATCCGATCGCCGGGGTCGGGAGCGTCACGGGCGGCCGCTGAGCCCCCGCTGACCTCCCGCCGGGCGGGGGCTCGCGTTCAGGTCGCCACGTGCGCAGCGGATGGCGCGAGCAGCCGCTCGGCGTTGCCCGCGAACAGGGACCGCTGGTCCTCCGCCGAGAGGCCGAGCTCCTGGGCGATCGCGCGCCACCGCTCGTAGCGCTCGCGCCTCCAGCCGGCCGGGAACACGTTGGAGTCGGTCCCGAAGACGACTCGCTCGGGCCCGAAGACATCCAGCGCCCGCGCCAGCACATCGGTCAAGGAGGGGAAGTCCGGTTGGGTCTTCGTCCAGCTGTTGGTGGACGAGGTGTCGGTGATGACGTTGGGGCATTGGGCCCCCGCGATCAGCGTCTCCCGGAAGAACCCAGCGCCGAAGTGCGGGACGCAGAAGGTCAGGCCCGGGTGGCGGTTGGCCGCCGGGATGACGTCGAGGGGGTTGGCGTAGTTGAGGTCGTAGGGGCG
>CBFHHK010000386.1:0-2667 GCA_965655435.1 Planctomycetota bacterium
AAAGTCCCTGAGGCCCCGGTCGAACCGCCCCATGGCCCGATCGATGCCGTCGCCCTCGAAGCGACTTACCAGCGCCGCGATGACACTGACCGGGAAGGCCAGCAGCGCGACGAGGTCCGGCCAGTCGAAGCTTCGAAGTAGGCTGGGGGCGCTCCAGGGCCGGGGCGCCGCCTCCACCTCGTCGACCTCGCTGACGCTGGACCGCCCGTGATCCACCGGGGTCTCCCGCGCGACTCGCGTCCCCTCGCCGTCCCGGACCCCCTTCAACTGACGCTCGATGTCCGCGGCGCTCTGGGGCCGCCGGCCAGGCTCCCGCTCGAGAGCGGAGAGGACCACGTCGTCGATCCCCGCGTCGACGCCGGCCACACGCGAGGGCGGCTCGACGACGCCGGCGGGCACGTGGCCCGTGAGCATCTCGTAGAAGATCACCCCGAGGGAGAAGAGGTCCGCGCGGTGGTCCACCTCCCGGGGGCGCTCGAGCTGCTCGGGCGCCATGTATCGCGGCGTCCCCATGGCCTGATGCGTGCGCGTGAGCTGCAGGCTCCCCGCGTCGCCGCTGAGCTTCGCCAACCCGAAGTCCACGAGCTTGACCCCGCCGAAGCGGTCGAAGAGCACATTCTCGGGCTTGATGTCCCGGTGCACCACGCCCTGGTCGTGGGCGTACTGGAGCGCTTCGCACAGGGCGGGGACGATGGCCAGGGCCTCCGCCTGGGGCAGCCGTCCATCGGCCAACATCTGGCGCAGGTCGGCCCCGTCCACGAGCTCCATGACGATCCAGGCGAGGTCCTCGACCTGGCCGAAGTCGTGCACCGAGACGATACCGGGGTGCACCAGCCGCGCGAGGGCCTGGGCCTCGCGCTGGAAGCGCTCGGACCACCCCTCGACCTCGCCGGGGGGTGGCAGCAGGACCTTGATCGCGACCTGCCGGTCGAGCTTCACCTGCCGCGCCCGAAAGACGGCGCCCATGCCGCCCCGGCCGAGGCTCTCCATGAGCTCGTAGTCGACGAGCTGAGACTGGACGCGGACGCGCAGGTCCTCGAGGTCGGCGGCGGGGATCCGCTCCGCGGCGTCGGCCAGGAGGCCGGCACCGGGAGGGGGCGGTTGGGGTTCAGATTGATCTTTGGACATGGTGGTTTCCTGGGTTCTCAACCCGCACCACGGCGAGGCGAACCGCCCGTTACCTGGGATCTCGAGATTCTCCCGAGAGGGCCGCCGAGAGGAGCTCCAGCTCCTCGCCAGCCTCGTCGGCTGACCCGACGCTGTCGGTCACCACCTGGATCAGGAGCTCCTGATAGCGCCGCCGGAGCCGCATCAGCGCGACCCGCAGGGCCACGGGCTTGATGTTCAGCTCCCGCGCCAGCTCGTCCCGGGGACGGTCGTCGCCCTGGATCGACAGCAGCGGGCCCAGGACCTCGAACCTGCGGGTGTCTCCGCTTCGCTTCATCTCCTGCTCCAGCAGCAGGAGGCCCTGGTCGAGGACACTCAGGGCCCAGGCCCGGTCGAAGGCCCGCGAGGGGTCGTCGAGGGACTCCCCGGCGAGCTCGAGCCGGCGCTCCCCCTCTGCGGGGTCGATGGGGATAGGCACCGCCCCCCCGCCACGCTTGAGCGCCCGCTCGCGGGCGACCTCGTCCCGCTCATGGTTCCTGAGGGCGCCAAGCAGCCACGCCCGGAAGGGGCCGACGTCATCCTTGACCGTCGAGAGCCCGTCTCGTGAGAGAAGCTGGGCGAAGAAGCCCTGCACGAGGTCGGCCGCCCGGTCGGCGTCACGGCCCCTCCGGCGGAGGTGGGCGTAGAGCGGGAACCAGTACTGGTTGCAGAGGCGCTCGAGGGACACGCGCCGAAGCTCGGCGTCGGCGCTGGCCCCGCCGCGGACGATGGACCAGTGCGTGGAGTGGAAGGTGGCGTCCCCCATGGCTGATGAGGATCACCGTGGGTCTCTTGGATCGCAACCGAGGAGAGCGAGAACGAACCGAACGGAGCTCAGAGGGTCATCCACTGGACCCAGACGGTCGCCCCTTCCGCTTCCTGCCGGACCCACGCGCTGAGGACGCGCGCCGGGGCGGGCTCGAGGTGGTCCAGCACCAACAGCTCCCCCTCGGCGCCGCCCCACCAATCCTCGGTGCACGCGGCGGGGTCGAAGGGCCCGGGATCGAACGCGGCGGGGTCCACCATGGACGGGTCGAAGATCTCCGCGGGCGCGGACGCGTCGGTGCGGAACTTGAAGTGAATCAGGTCGTCGAGGCTGTCCTGAAGCTCGAAGCCGAGGGGAGTGATGTCCTGCCCGCTGGTGAGGTACATCACTCGACGGCACCAGTCGACCTGGGCAGGCGACGGGCTCGTGGTCCTCACGTCCTCTCCAAACTCCAGACAGGAACTGAGCGCGATGACGGAGGCGCAGAGGAGGAGGACGACGCGTCGATTCATGGCCGGGAGTTCGGGTCTGTGGCGATGACGCCTGCGCTCAAAGGTCCACGGAGAGGCCGAGCCCCAGCTCTCGCGCGCGGGCCAGGGCCCGGGATGCGGCGGCGACGTCTTGGACCGCGTGCCCCACCGACTTGAAGAGCGTGATCTCGTCCTCGCGGCTCCGCCCCGTCGCAGCGCCGCGGGCCACCGCCCCGAGCGGCGTCCACCGCTCGCGCGCCGTCAGCCCGTCCCGCTCGGCGGCCA
>CBFHHK010000387.1:0-2658 GCA_965655435.1 Planctomycetota bacterium
TGAGGTCACTCGGACCAGCCCCTGGCCAGGTCTCCGGACGGGGCCGTGGTGCCCCGGCGAAAGACTCCAATCTCGAACGCACCTGGCCCCGATGGCGGGCTCAGTGCCCGGTCCGCCGAATCGCCAGGAGAGTCAAGTCATCGGCCTTCCCGACGCGAGGAGAACGGGTCCGTGTCGTCAGCGATCTTCGCATTCGCTCCAGGCAGAGGTCGGTGAGCTGTGCCGTGGCGAGGGGCAGGTCGGCGCCCCGCAGGCTGTCGGCAACCTCAGCCTCTCGGACGTTGTCGGTCACCCCGTCGGTGGCGAGCAGCGCCGTGTCACCCGCGCCAAGGTCGAGGCGGGGCCCGAGATGAAGCGACATGGGTACGACACCAAGCCCGTTGGAGACCAGGTGCCTCTCGGGGTGAGCGAGGGCCTGTTCCTCGTCCATGAGACCCCTCTGTAGCGCGCGCCCCACGGGAGAGTGCGCCGGTGTGCGGTGCCGACAGGCTCCGTCTCCGCTGAAGACGAGGACCTCCGCGTCTCCGGCGTGAAGTGTCTGGACCCCGCCCTCGGAGAAGACCGCCCCGGCGATGGTGGCGCCGCCTCCCGGGCAACGCTGGATGACCTGTGCGTGGGCCTGCCGCACGGCCAGAACGGCCCTCTGGATCGGAGACCCCGGCCCGGGGGAGCGGGCGAGCTCTCGTTCGAGGGTGGTCGCGGCGACCTGGGCCGCCTCGGCGCCCCTGGCCATTCCGCCCATCCCGTCGATGGCGAAGCCCATGAGCTGATCATCGCCCTCGGCCCGGAGGAAGGCGGAGTCCTCTCCGCCCGCACGGGCAGGGGAAGAGAGGCAGACCCAGCAGACCTCGAACGGGCCCGAAGTGGCGCGCCTCACCGTAGCGGTGCGGCCCTCCGGCTCGGGAAGGATGAGCTCGACCCACGTCATCTTCACGCTCTCCGGACGCCGTCTCGGCTCACACCAGGCCCTGGGGGGATCGGCGCGCCCGGCGGCTTGATCGGGGGTCCCGCCGCCTCACCGTTCCGTGAGCGCGGCGGAGACGTTGATGACCCGACCATCGCGCCAGAGGCGAATCGTTGTGGTCTCTTCGGGCGAGGCCTCGATGAGCGAGTTGGTGAAGCTCTGGGAGTCCGTGAGCTTGCGGGAGCCGATGGCCAGGAGGATGTCGCCCTCCCTGATCTTGGCGGAGGCCGCGGGCGTCTCTGGATAGACCGACCTGACCTTGACCGAGCTCGGCCCGGCATAACCAGCTTCTCGATCGGCGCGGAGGGAACGCCCAACCTCCCAGCGAGAGAACGTCCCCACGCCGAGGTAGGCGCGCCGCACGCGACCGTGGGCCTCGATCTCGTCGACGACCTTGCGCACTATGGACGCTGGAATGGCGAACGCGAGGCCCTCGTCTCCGTTGGACGCGAGCCCCACGGCGACGGTGATCCCCACCGCCCGACCTTCCACATCGACGAGCGGACCGCCGCTGTTCCCCGGGTTGATGGCCGCGTCGGTCTGGATGTAGTTCTCGTACTCGGCGATGTCGAGGTTGTTGCGCCCGTGCCCGTTGACGACGCCCAGGGTCACGGTGTGCCCGAGGCTCAGCGGGTTCCCCACCGCGAGCACGAGCTCCCCGACGGGCGGAAGCTCCGTCCGCAGCGGCATCGGAGAGAACTCGCGGTCACTCGTCACCTTGAGGAGCGCGAGGTCGGTGGACTCGTCCGAGCCGAGGAGCTCGGCGTCGCAGCGCTCACCGCTGGTAAAGACGACGCGGAACGCGGTGGCCCCGGTGATCACGTGGTGGTTTGTCACGACCAGGCCCGATTCGTCGATGACCACGCCCGATCCATCGAGAATCTTCCTCAGGCGACCCCGGCTCCTACGGAAGGATTCCACCTGGACCACGGACCGGGCGGCGTCCGCGCTCGCGATCTGCAGGGCCTGTGAGACCCGTGCGGCGGCCTGGCGAGGGTCCAGCTCGGTCGGCGCATAGCGCTGTCCGAGGCCAAACGCTGCGGCAAGGAGGCCTGCGGCCGCAGAGGCGAGGCCGAGGGAGCCGAGGTGGGGGCGCCTTTGAGTGTTGCTCATGGGGGCTGCGGGAACCGTGCGGGACCGGGCGCGTCACATCGCCCGCTTACATTCCTCTTATAGCGTGCCAGCGGCTCTTGGATGCGCCCCTGCATTCTTGGTGTAGATCGCTTACTCTCAACGTACGCCAACAGTCAGCGGCGCGTGCGTAGAGGCTACGGGTGTTCCCTACGCCCTCGGCCCCGTCCCGATCGGGGATGTGCTCCGGCAGGAGACCGTCCCGCCCGTCGGCCCCTTCCCCAAAAGTCCGCCCCCTAACCACTTCGATAGAGACCTCGCCGAGGCACATCTCACCCTGGCGTCTCATCGATGAACCATCGACTCCCTATGAAGTTCTTCATCAACAGCCTCTCCGCGCTCGCGCTGCTGATCGCTTTCAGCGTCGCGCCCGCCCAAGCTCAAGATTGCCCGGCCGCCGCCGCGAAGGCCGTTCCGGCCTCCACGGCCAAGTCGACCTGCTGTGCTGCCACCTCTCGTGCTGCCCTGGTCGCCGCGACGCCGGCCAAGTCGGAGTGCTGCTCCGCGGACAAGAAGGCCGCGACCGTGGCCGCCAAGCCCGCGAAGAGCGAGTGCTGCGAGGA
>CBFHHK010000388.1:0-2657 GCA_965655435.1 Planctomycetota bacterium
ATCGGGGCCAAGACCAACATCGGCGCAGGGACGATCTTCGCCAACTACGACGGCAAGAAGAAGCATCCGACCGTGGTGGGGGACGGCGCCTTCGTGGGCAGCGGGTCTGTGATCGTGGCCCCCAATGAGGTCCCCGCGGGTGCCACGACCGGCGCGGGCGCTGTGATCACTCGTTCTGCGGAGATGCGAGAAGGCGAGACCTGGGTCGGGATGCCGGCCCGTAAGCTGAGGCCGAAGACCTGAGACCTGCCCTCGCGGCTCCCCCAGCCGACGAGAGCCATTCTGGTCGAGGGCGACACGCCCCGACCTCCTCCGATCCCCCCTACACCACCTTTCTCGGCCGTGGCGAGACGCGGCCTTCGTCTCATGAGCAGCGCCTACGGTGACATCACACTCATCTCGGGGAACGCCCACGTCGAGCTTTCGAAGGCCATCTCGGAGTGCCTCGATCAGCCGTTGGCCTCCGCCCGTGTCGCACGCTTCACGGACGGCGAGGTGGACATCAAGCTCGACGAGGACATCCGCGGCCGGGACGTCTTCGTGCTTCAGCCGACCTGCCCGCCGGTCAACGAGAACTGGGTCGAGCTCCTCCTGCTACTGGACACCCTGCGGCGCGCCAGCGCCGGGCGGATCACCGCGGTGATGCCCTACTACGGCTACGCGCGGAAGGACCGCAAGGACGAGGGCCGCGTCCCGATCAGCGCGAAGGTCGTGGCGAACACGCTGGTGGCATGCGGGGCGGATCGAGTGGTCACCCTCGACATGCACGCGGCCCAGATCCAGGGCTTCTACGACATCCCTGTGGACCACCTCTACGCTCGCCCGGTGTTGCTGGACGAGGTGGAGTCGATGGGCCTCGAGAACCCCGTGGTGGTGACGCCGGACGTGGGGGGGACCAAGATGGCTCGGGCCTATGCCAAGCGCCTCCACGCGGACCTCGCCATCGTGGACAAGCGCCGAATCTCGGGTTCGGAGACCATGATCGAGCACGTCATCGGTGAGGTCGAGGGGCGCAACTGCATCATCGTCGATGACATGATCTCGACGGGTGGCTCCATCACCCAGGCGGCGGCAGTCCTGAAGTCCAAGGGTGCGAAGGCGATCGTCATCGCGGTGAGCCACGCGGTCTTCTGCGGCCCCGCGGTGGACCGACTGGACGCCGCGCCGGTGGACGCGATCCTCGTCACCGACTCGATCCCGCAGGGGGAAAAGCGGCCCCGTAAGCTCAAGGTCTGCAGCATCGCGCCGCTGGTGGCCCAGACGATCCGGAGCATCCACACCTCCGAGTCGGTCAGCTCCCTCTTCGAGTGAGCGGCGTCGAGTGAGGGTGGACGTGCTCGGGTGAGGAGCGGCCGGGTCGGGTGAGGGGTAGCCGGGTCGGGTCAGGGGTAGCCGGGTCGGGTCAGGGGTAGAAGGGCGCCCGGCCAACGCTCACTGGTGACCATGGGCCTGGCCACCGGCAGCCCGCGCCGGGCGTCATTGGAGCGAGGGGGCCGGGCGCTCCGCCCGCCGGGAGGGCTGGGTCGCTGACCTCTCCCCAGCAGGCGCGCCGCGACCGAGCCCGTGGTCGACCCGCGGTCCGATCAGGCCCCGGGCGGTGGGCTGAGCCCTCGCCAGGCCCCTGGAGACCCCCTGCTGGATCATCCGCTGGCCCTTCGCCACGCCCCTCTTTGGTCGGCCCCGCCCCTCTCCGGAAGCTCGGGGGGCCCGTCGCTGCAGATTTATGGCCGGAGAGAGCCCCCTGGGTGGGGGGGCGGTGACTATTCTCCTGGCCTCAAAATCCTGTGCGCCACCTCGGTTCGGGCCCCGCCCGACGGTCCCGGGGGAGCGACGAACCACCCAGGAAACTCTCATGACCGATGCCAAGATCAGCTGCGCGCTCCGTACCTCCCTCGGCAGCCGCGCCTCCCGCCGCCTCCGCGCCATGGGGCGCGCCATCGCGAGCCTCCAGGCCGACAGCGACCACCCGCATGTCGACCTCCACTTCGACGAGGCGGAGTTCCACGGGGCCCGTCGCGCCCACGCGCACCTCTTCGACCTGGAGTTCGACGGCAAGTCCGAGGCCGCCATCGTCCGGGAGCTCCAGTGGGATGCCCTCGGGGACACCCTGCTCCACGTGGAGTTCAAGCGGGTCATCCGCGGCCAGAAGACCGAGTCGAGCGTGCCCCTGTCCTTCACCGGTACGCCGGCTGGCATCCTGAACCACGACCTCGACACCGTGACGGTGTCGTGCATCCCGTCGTTGATTCCGGACGCCATCAAGGTCTCCGTGGATGGGCTCGAGCCCGGCTCCCACGTGAAGGCCTCCGACGTTCAGATGCCCGAGGGCATCGAGCTCGTCCTCGACCCCGACACCGAGATCGCCGTCATCAGCGAGATGAAGGCGTCCGCCTCCGCGGCTGATGAGGCCGACGATGCGGGTGAAACGGACGGCGACGCCGACTGACCCCCAAGCGGCTCCCCGGTGCCCTGGTCGCCCGTCGTAGCCTTATGGCGCGGCGGGGGTTCCGGGGCTCCCCGGCCGCCGCTATGCTCTTCCGCCGCTTCCGGGCCTTCCCGGGAGCGGACCCCCGTGCCCTCCCCGGGCCGACCACCGCGTCCCTCGCGATCGAACCCACGATGGCAAGACTGGTTGTTGGCCTTGGAAACCCCGGTAC
>CBFHHK010000389.1:0-1971 GCA_965655435.1 Planctomycetota bacterium
CCACGGCCCCCCCAAGCTCCCCCCCCTTCGCCCTGGCGCGCACACCTCGTGGACGCCCCCCCAGCGACGGAAGGGATGATCCAGTGTCCGCCCCTCATCCGGAGCCGCCCCCTGGGTCGAACATAGGGCGCTGAGGCCCTGAAGCGCTGGGCGAGACCGCGCCTCCAGCGCGTCTGGGGGCGGGCCGGGATCAGTGGCCCGTCAGGCTCGCGGCGGGCCGGAAGCCGGCCTCAGCGGCCGCCTCCTCATTCTCGAAGAACACGAGGTGCTCGGGGAGGATGAGGCGGATGGTCCCCGCGCTGGGCGCATGGAAGATGCGGGAGCGGGAGCAGCCGATGACCGCGTGAGACAGCTCCCGCGTGCAATAGGCGCACGCCACGCGCAGCGGATCTCGCTCGAGGATCCGGAAGCGAGGTTCCGCGTGCCGGGTCTCCGTCCGCGAGATGCAGGACGGGTTAGGGCAGGGATTCGGACCCACAGGGACCCCGTAGGACTCGACCTTCACGAAGGGCTCCCCGGCAGACTCGAGGGGCACGCGTCCAAGGAGCCAGGCCAGGATCGCCATTCGGATCGGCACACCCCGGGCCGCTTGCTTGAAGTAGATGCTCCGCGGGTCGGCGTCGACCTCGTCGCTGATCTCGTCCCGCCGCGGCAGGGGGTGCATCACGACCGCGTCCCGCAGGGACTCGGCGGCCATGGCACGCTTCTCCAGCCGGAGGTACGTCGTCTCCGAGAGCTCGGTCCCGGAGTGCCGCTCCGTCTGCGGCCGGGTCATGTAGACCGCGTCCACGCTCTGGACCTCCCAGCCCCGGGCGTCCGTGAAGAGTGAGAGCTGGTGGGGCTTCTGCGGCGTCAGATACACCGCGTCGCTGTTGGAGGCGAGGTTGCCGAGGCGGCGGGCGTCCGCCCGCATCGGCTCCACCTGAAACTCCTCGTGAAGTCGCTCCACCACGTAGTCGGGGAGCTCGAGGCCCGCCTGAGGGACGCAGACAATGTTCGCGCCGAACCGGGCCAAGGCATAGGCGAAGGAGTGCACGGTCCGGCTGTACTTGAGGTCACCCGCGAGGACCACGTCCAGCCCCTCGATCTTGCCGCGCTCCACGTGGAGGTTGTAGAGGTCACAGAGGGTCTGCGTCGGATGCTCGAGGCTCCCATCGCCGGCGTTGATGACCGGCACGGGCGAGTACCGGGCCGCCAACCTCGCGGCCCCCTCGCTCGGGTGACGGAGGACGATCACGTCCGCGTATCCGCCCCCCACGACCCGGATCGTGTCCGCGAGGGACTCGCCCTTGACCACGCTCGAGCTCGTCATCTCCGCCGCGGTCAGCACGCCGCCTCCGAGCCGGAGCATGGCCGACTCGAAGGACAGCCTCGTCCGGGTCGAGGGCTCATAGAAGAGGCTCGCCGAGATGAAGCCAGGGCAGGTGTCGGCGAACGCTCGGGGGTCCGCTGCGAAGCGATCGGCCAGCCGGAAGAGCGCGTGCATCTCCTCGAGCGAGACGTCATCGATCGAGACGAGGTGCCTCGCCGTGGGGGTCTCCCCCACACCAGCAGGGGCCGCCGCCACAACGGGGATGGGGTCGCCCTCCACTCGATCGGGCTCGCTGCTGCTGTCCGCCGCTGTGTCCTGGGTCATTCGCGCCATCTCCTCGAGCATGGTCCCGCGGAGGAGACCGTGCGCCCGCATGGAAGAAGCTAGAGCGATGCGACCAGAGAAGCGAGCGCCGAACGGTCGACGGTCTCGGCCGTCGCGAGATCGCACAGTCGGTCCACCAGCTCCGGCTCGAAGGGAACGGGCCGCCCCGCGGCCCAGCCAGGCCGGCCGCCGAGCCCGAGGCGCTGGATGAACAGGTCCCCGATGGACTCTCTCGCGTGCCCGGGGTCCTCGAGAGCAGAGATCCCGAGGGGCCCCCAATCGGTGGGGCTGGGGCCGGCCTGCTCGGCAGCGCGGCTCACCAGGAGGAGCCGATG
>CBFHHK010000389.1:1978-2656 GCA_965655435.1 Planctomycetota bacterium
GCAGAGATCCCGAGGGGCCCCCAATCGGTGGGGCTGGGGCCGGCCTGCTCGGCAGCGCGGCTCACCAGGAGGAGCCGATGGCCTTGGGGATCCCGGCTGCCGTCGAGGTCCCGGAGCCCGGGATCAGGACGCTCCGGCGTCGCCGTTCGCTCCCCGGCGCCCGCCGGCGAGAGCTCGAGCACGAGGTCGGCGCGCGAGGCCACCCCGCGGGCGAGCCGCTGGCCCTCGGCCTCCACTGACGCGCCGAGATCCCCCATGGCCACTCGACTCGTGAGGTCCCGCTCCCCCGCAGTGTCCACCAGGATCACAGGCCAGCCGCCGAGCTCAGCGGGTGCCCCGAGCGCGTCCCGCGTCGTGCCGGGCCGCGCCGTCACGGCGGCCTGCTCCTCCCCCAGCAGCGCGTTGAACAGGGTCGACTTGCCCGCGTTCACGGGCCCGATGATCGCCACCACCGCGGGCGTCCACAGGCGAGCGCAACGCCTGCCCTCCGAGGCGAGCGCGGCGAGCCGGTGCCTCCGCTCCTCCGGCGCCGCGTCGACCAGGCGGACCAGCTCCTGGCGCAGCGCCCCATCCGCCTGGTCAAGGAGCACCCGCGCCCCGGTCGCGGAGGGGGTCGTCGCGGCCGCGCGCTCGGCCCGCTCCTCCAGGGAGGGCCCTTCGCCCGCAGGGCCTTCGCCT
>CBFHHK010000390.1:0-2630 GCA_965655435.1 Planctomycetota bacterium
GACGCCGAAGTAGGTCCACTGGTGCTCGCGCGGGTGGGGGACCAGGGCGACGAGGGCGGAGTTGTGCGCGATGGTTGCTACGACTCCGCACTCGTACCCCAATGGCCTTACGGAACTGATTCGCTGCCTCAAGGTGCTTGCGAACAGACAGCATCAAATTGGAAGTTTGTGCTGCAAGACAAGTAGAAGGGTTCTTTCTTGGACGCACAAGCGGGGCAATGAGCCCCGAGGTCAACTTCTCGATACCACAAAATGACGGACCCCCAAACGGTTTCCATCACAACGGGCTCCTTCACGATGCACACGATGTTAGCGGTCTTCCGGTACCCATAGACACAGGTCTTATTGCACTGGTACGGCATAAAGCATTCACCCAGACCGTGCGCGCCGGGATTCGCTGTCCATTCATCAATAGTCGTGTCCGTTCCCTCGATCTCGTAGCTAAACACCTCGACCCCATATAAGGGTGTCATTATATTCAGCGTAGCTTTCATCTTTTCTGTCACAGTAGTGCTCCTGGCCCGTTTACCCCCGGGTGGCTTGCACGTAGGGCCGTTCCTATCTGGAATGAGAGGAATGTTCGTCTGCTTACGACCTCGCAACCCCAATGACTCGATTGGGCAACCGTCGAGCAACGGGATGCCAGCGGTACCCGGATCGGCACAGTCCGGGATCGTCGGAGGCTTCGGAGTACACAACGTATTTGGTCTCGCGGGCGAAGTTGTAGGCTTGGCGATCAACGACGCAATTCGCTCTTCGTCCTCATGAACCTCCTCTCGCTCGAGCATGCCAATAGTGATGCTCCCTCCACCTTGAACTGCACCAGGCGGAATGGCTGTTGGCGCGAAGGTGCGCTGCGCCAGCTGCACCTCGGACGGAACACCTTGAAAGCCAGCCTTCAGGAGCACAATGGTATCTCCAGCGCCAAGCGTGCCGTAGTAGGCGAAAAAGGCATCTACGTCACCAGTTGTTGAGCTGATGACTGCACCCTCCGGAGCCATGGGTGCGCCCGATCCTGCGGGAACGAAGAATGCATCGACTACACTACCTGTGCTGAAGTCGTGTTCCGGGAAGAGCACGCGGGCGGCAAGTGGCGAATCGAGCCCGATCGAGATCTCATCCGCTGACCTGATCACAAAGCCAGCGACGTAGCCGCTGTAGTCGATGTCCAAGCCGCTGAATTCAAAATGAGCTTGGATTTCTTCCTGATCAACCAGCATACCGCACTTCAGATTGCAGGTGTAAGAAACGTTCTCCTCCGTGAGAAGTTTCCACAGCCCGCCGCTGAAATCGGGTTGATGTGGCACCAGTGGCACGCGCCCACCGGGGTTGCTCCACGACGTCAGTCGATCTCCAAAGTACCGTCGAGCGTCAACCACCACTGGCTGAAGCAGTGGCTGAGTTGTTCGAAAAAGCACGGTGTGATCGTGCGGTGTCTGCTCGGGGAGAAGTAAGGTGCGTGTGATGCCAAGGGTGTCGCCGTGAATCGTCGATGCTGGCCCGATCCTAATCTCAGCGACGCTATCGGCGTCGACCTGCTCGTACCTGGAAAGTCCTGCACGGCTCGTCAAAGACACCGATGGAGCATTGGCTCCTTGCCTTATCTCGACAACTGAGCCCGCGACGGAGTTCAGCATGCTGTCCTCAACTCCAACGCAGAGGATCATCTCGGGCTCGAATGCTTGCGAAGGAAGCAACGTCGACGCTGAGGCAAGTAGAAATGCGGAGAACATTTATTCTGATTAAGTGGATAAGCGATCCAAGCTGCCACTTGGCGGAGCAGCGGGTCGTGGGGGTGGTTGAAGGGGAACAGAAGGGACGGGCGATGCCCGCCCCGGCCGAGGGCCCGGCACAGGGAGGGGCCGCTGAAGCGATCTAGGATCGACTGTTGGGGAGAATAGCTATCCTCGCAACGGGAAATGCGGGAAAACTCCCCACCCTTCGCCTCGCCGCCGGCCTGGCGGGCCACGAAGTTCAGCCGGCGCCCTCAGGGGAGGGACGTCGGCGTCGATCGGGGCGCGCTGCGGTGGCCCTGGGGCGGCGGATCAGGCGAAGCGCAGCTGGGGCTCGGGTCGGGCGGGCGCCAGGGGTGGGGGCTCGGCGCGGAGACGCAGATGCTTGAGGATCCGGCGCGCGACGAGCGGGTCGGTGAGGGTGGCGACGCGGTGGCGGCGGCCGCCGCACGTGGGGCAGCGCAGCACGTCCACTATGCTGGCAGAGCTTCCCCCGACGGAGACCCAAGATGAGCGATCAGAATCCAGACACGGAACTTCCGACCGAGCTTGAAGACCATCTCTCACGGCTTCGCGACCGACTTGGCGACGATGCTGGCGAGGATCTCAAGGAACTCGTCGAAGCGATCGTGAAGCGAATCGATTCAACAGCAAAGGCGAATCCCGTCGCAGCCTCGGCGATGTTCCTGGCTAGGCCTACTGGCTACGTCGTTTAGCAAACCAGACACGAGCGCGAGGTCGCAACATGCCCGAAGCATACCACATCGAAATGCCCTTCATTGGTGGATAAGCGATCCAAACTGCCACTTGGCGGAGCAGCGGGTCGTGGGGGTGATTGAAGAGCAGCGAATCGTGGGGGTGGTTGGCAGAAGAATTAATCCTAATCCTACAGGAATG
>CBFHHK010000391.1:0-2613 GCA_965655435.1 Planctomycetota bacterium
GACGAACCCCGGCAGGTCCTCGCTCGCGCTGCCCAGGCCGTAGTGGAGCCAGGAGCCCGCGCTGGGGTGCCCCAGGAACGGGAAGCCCGTGTGCATGAGGAAGTTGCCCTGGGCGTGCTCGTTGACGCTGCTGGTCATGGAGCGGATGACCGCCAGCTCGTCCGCCACCGTGGCGATGTGGGGGAACATCGAGCTGACGGCGAGCCCGCTCTCCCCGTGCCGGGCGAAGCGGAACGGTGAGGCCATCACGTTCCCGTTGTTGTTGAACTGGGTGCGTTCGACGGCCACCGGCATGGGCTGGCCGTGCAGCCGCGCGAGCTCGGGCTTGGGGTCGAAGGAGTCCACCTGGGACACGCCGCCGGACATGAAGCAGAAGATCACGTGCTTCGCCTGGCGCCGCGCGGCCTCGCGCTCCACCGCGCGGCGGACGCCCGCCATGGAGGTCTCGGCGGTGAGCCCGGCCAGGGCGAGCATCCCGAAGCCCGTGGAGGTCGTCTCCAGGAAGCGTCGGCGCGAGAGGGCGCGGTCGCCGATGGGGTCAGCGGACATGGATGAACTCCTTCAGGTTGAAGAGCGCGTGGGCGACGCGGGTCCAGGGCTCGTCCCGCCCGCTGGGAGGGCCGAGGGCATCGAGGGCGGCGCGGCCCTTCGCGAGCCGGTCCTCTGCATCGAGCAGCTGGGTCTGCTCGGCCGGCGACAGGGCCGCGATGAGGTCCTCTCGCAGGACGGGCGCGCGGCCCTCGAAGGCAGCCAGGGCGTCCTCCGCGGAGAACGCGTGCCTGTGGACCGCCGCGCGGAGCACCGTGCCCCGGAAGAGGCGGCTCGCCGCGGGCGCGCCGTGGCGCAGGCCGAGCAGGATGTTCCAGTCCCCCGCGCGGTACTCGGCGAGGGGGGCCGTGCGGATCGGGTGGCCGAGCAGGGAGCCGTTCCGGTAGGCGGTGACCGTCCCGTCGTCGGCGTAGCTGAGCACCAGATGGACGGGGTCCGCGCCGCCGCTCTCGTCCTCGCCGTCGAGGTCCGCGGTGCGCTTGAAGTTGTCCGAGCCCGGGACCCAGCGGCGGGCCCTGCGCTCCCCGAAGACCAGGGCGTCGAACTGGCCGCCGTCGCGGTTCTGGACCGAGACCACGCCGCCGCCGCGCTGCCCGAGGTCGTCGAGCTGCACCCACGCGGCGAGGGTGCGCGGCCCGAGCGGGAGGTCGATCCCCCCGGTGGAGGCGTGGCCTTCCCCGTCGAGGATCAGGCCCCGACCCTCGAGGCGCGCGGTGCCGTGCAGGGTGAGCCGAGGGGGCGCCTCCAGGGCCTCGGGCCCCCGGGTGAAGTCCCAGGCGGCGATGGCCTCCGGTCCGCGAACCTCGCGGGCCTCGTCGTCGTTGGCGGGGATCGCGCGCGCCTCCAGCGCGGCGCGCGCCTGGCCGAGGAGGCGCTCAACGGAGGCCCGCTCGGCGGCGACGTCTCCCTCGAGTCGCGCCCGTTGCCCGGCGGTCTCGCGCTCCTCGTCCGCGCACGCCGCCAGGTGCCGGAGGAGCAGCCGGCGCTCGGTGTCCCCCGGTGGGCTGCCAAGGGCGGCCTCCCACATGCCAGACAGGCGCTCCGCATCCGAGCCATCGGCCCCTCGAGCGCGCTCCGCCCAGCGCTCGGCGAGGGTCCACGTGAGCGGGTCGTTCAGCAGCGTGAGGGACTGGGCGGGGACCGTGGTCGCGGGTCGGGCACCCACCGGTGCGAAGGGCACCGGCGCGTCGAAGGCGACCAGGAAGGGGTCCATCCGGTTGCGCTGGGCGCGCACGTAGATGCTGCGCCTGGTGGTGCCGGGTCCGATGCCCGCCGGGGGTCCGAACATGCGTCCGTCCATGGCGCCCGCCACCTCGAGCATGGCGTCGCGGATGGACTCCGCGTCCATGCGGCGGACCGAGGCGTGGGACAGCAGGGTGTTGTCCGGGTCCCGCTCCAGGGCCTCCGGGGAGGCGTCCGCCGAGCGCATGAAGGCGTCGGAGGTGACGACGTGGCGGATCAACTCCTTCACGGACCAGCCGCCGCGCACGAACTCGCTGGCCAGGTGGTCAAGGAGCAGCGGGTGGGTGGGCCGCGCGCCGAGGCGCCCGAAGTTGTCCGGCGTGGCGACGAGGCCGCGGCCCAGCAGGTGGTGCCACACGCGGTTCACCATGACCCGCGCGGTGAGCGGGTTCGAGGGAGCCACGAGGGCGTCCGCGAGCTGGAGCCGTCCGCTGCCCTCGGCGTCGAACGGGGTGGGGTCGATGGCCTCGAGGAAGCGCCGGGGCACCGGGCCCGCCGGGCGGCGGTGGTCGCCGCGCTCGAAGAGCGGCCAGTCCGCGGCGTCCGCCTCCAGGAGTCCGGGGACGCGGGTGGGGACGGGGACCTCGGCCTCGAGCGCGCGGTAGCGCTCGATGAGGGGTGCCGACTTCGAGAGGGCGTCCAGCTCGTTGGGGAGCACCCCGTGGCGCAGGCACGCGTCGAGGAGCAGCGCCTCGGCGTCCGACGAGTCGGAGGCCTCCCAGCGCAGCACTACGCCGCGCAGGGCCTCGCGGGCGGCAGCGGCGGGGGACGCTCCGTCGCCGCTGGAGGCCATGAGCCGCAGCAGCGTGTCCGCGGGTTCGG
>CBFHHK010000392.1:0-2590 GCA_965655435.1 Planctomycetota bacterium
GCGGGCGCCGCTGCAGCGCAGAGGGAGGCGAGGACAGGCGCGAGGGCAGCGAGCGCGACGGGGGGGACCTTCATGGCCACACAATAGGGCACGACAGAAACCCCGACCGCTCCGCACGAAGACCATTTGCCAGGCTGCCCCAACCGCCGGGACGATGGCGCGGGGAGGGAGCGACCGCGGGCGGCCTCGGCCGCCGCCCGCGAGCACATTTATAGGCCCAGCCCGGTCGGGGCGCGGTCCGACCGGGCTGGTGGCGAACGGGTCGAGGGGGTTGATCCGTCCGCGTTAGGTAGGCACCGGAGCGTTCGCCAGGAGCGTGTTGAGGGGGGATCACGCGTCACTGGAGCAAGGCTCCGGGCCTGGGCTTTTTGTTCCAGACACCAACGAGTCCGGCCGGGCTCGGCGAAGCGGGGCACGTTTCCGAACATTTCTTCAGACCCCGCTCCCCGGGCCCTCGCACGGGCCCGCTCTCGGCCTAGA
The DNA here is from genome assembly GCA_965655435.1 of Planctomycetota bacterium. Lineage (GTDB taxonomy): Bacteria > Planctomycetota > UBA1135 > UBA1135 > Saltatorellus. The sequence continues at coordinate 481 of CBFHHK010000392.1, forward strand.
ATTCCGTCCCCATGATCCCCGCGCGCAAGACCCGTACCGTCCGTATTGGCCCCCTCAGGGTGGGCGGAGACGCCCCCATCGCCGTCCAGAGCATGGCGGCCACGCGAACCCAGGACATCGCCGCGACGCGCGGTCAGGTGGAGCGCCTCCAGGCGGCCGGCGCCGACCTGGTCCGGGTCGCCATCGACTCCCCCAAGGACGCGGAGGCCCTGCGCGAGATCGCGGAGGGGATCCATGTCCCCCTCTCCGTCGACCTGCAGGAGAACTATCGCATGGCGGAGGCGGTGGCGCCCTTCGTCTCGAAGCTCCGCTACAACCCCGGTCACCTCCACCACCACGAGCGCACCAAGTCCACCGAGGAGAAGGTCGCGTGGATCGCGGACGTCGCCCGGCGCCATGACTGCGCCATCCGGATCGGCGTCAACGCGGGCTCCATCGCCCCCGAGTACAAGGAGCGCTATCCCGGCGACAACGTGGGGGCCATCGTGGCCTGCGCCGTGGAGCACTGCTCCCTGCTGGACGGGATGGACTTCCCGGACTTCGTGGTGTCCATCAAGGACTCCGACCCGCGGCTGGTGATCGACGCCAACACGCGCTTCGCAGAGGCGCGGCCCGACGTCCCGATCCACCTGGGCGTCACCGAGGCCGGGATGCCCCCCGAGGGGATCATCAAGACCCGCATCGCCTTCGAACAGCTCCTCTCCCGCGGGATCGGCGACACCCTCCGCGTCTCCCTCACCGTCCCCTTCGACAACAAGGGCCAGGAGATCGAGGTCGGCCGCCAGATCATCGACGACGTCTCGAACGGCCGCTTCCGCTCGGTGCCGCCGAACTTCTTCGACGGCCTCAACATCATCGCCTGCCCCTCCTGCAGCCGCGTCGAGAACGAGAAGTTCATCGACCTCGCCGAGGACGTGAAGCGCATGACCGAGGACGCCAAGGAGCACGACATCACGATCGCCGTGATGGGCTGCCGCGTGAACGGTCCGGGGGAGACGGACGACGCGGACCTCGGGCTGTGGTGCGGTCCCAAGACCGTCAACCTCAAGAAGGGCGAGGAGACCGTCGGAGCGTTCGGCTACGACGAGATCCTCGACCAGATGCGGGTCGAGCTCGACCGACTGATCGCCGAGCGGACCTAGGGCCCCACGAAGCCCGCTGCCCCCCCCACGGCCCGCGACGCCCTATCCTCGCCGGCCTCTATCCTGGTCCTCGCCGGCCTCTATCCTGGCCGGCCCCTATCCTGGCAAGCGCCGCCCCCTACTGAGGTGCGGGGACCCGCCGCCATCTCCGTTCCCATGAAGATCCTCGTCGTCGAAGACAACCCGAAGATGGCTCGCTCCATCGAGATGACGCTGACGGAGAGCGGGTTTGAGGTCGAGACCGTCGGACGGGTCGATGACGCCATGACCCGCGCGGGGCAGGACGCCTTCGACCTGTTCCTGCTCGACCTGATGCTCCCCGACGGCGACGGGATCCAGCTCTGCCAGAGCCTCCGCGGGAGCGGCATCACCTCGCCCATCATGATGCTGACGGCGCTCTCCGGTACGTCGCGCAAGGTGGCGGGCCTCGACTCGGGGGCCGACGACTACCTCACCAAACCCTTCGAGGTCGACGAGCTGGTGGCGCGCGTCCGCGCGCTCCTGCGCAGGGGCGGCAGCGCGGACGCCACCCGCGTCAAGCACGGCGACGTCGAGATGGATCTGACCAAGCGCACGGTCCAGCGGGCCGGCGTCAAGGTCGCGGTCACCACCAAGGAGTTCGCCCTCCTCGAGTTCCTCGTCCGCAACTCGGGTGAGACCTTCACCCGCAGCACGATCACCGAGCGTGTGTGGGACATGAGCTACGAGCCCTCGAGCAACGTGGTCGACGTGTACATCTCCAACCTGCGGCGGAAGCTCGACAAGCCCTTCGAACAGAAGCTGATCCACACGGTGGTCGGGACGGGCTACCGGTTTGGCGCCGCGAACGATTGAGATGGAGGGTGCGGAGGCGCCTCCCCCCGCCGCGGCCGTGCGGCTCTCCCTGCGAGCCCAGCTGACCATCTGGTTCGGGCTCAGCTTCGGCGCCGTCCTGGCGACGATCGTGGGTGGGATCGTGATGCTGGACC
>CBFHHK010000393.1:0-2558 GCA_965655435.1 Planctomycetota bacterium
TGAAGAGCGGGGGCTCGCGGGGCGCGCCGGCCTCGCTGGCGGCTCCCTCGGCGCGGCTGGAGCAGCGCCCCCAACGAGCGCGCGCCCGCGCTCCCGAGGGAGGCGAGCGCGCACATGATGGGAGCCCCGGTCGGGCTCCGCGCGGGATGTCCGCGGCGATTCGCGGTCAGCGCCCGAGGAACGGGTAGGTCCAGTCCGTGGGCGGCGCGAAGGTCTCCTTGATGGTGCGGGGGCTGACCCAGCGCAGGAGGTTCAGGATCGAGCCGGCCTTGTCGTTGGTGCCCGACGCGCGCGAGCCACCGAAGGGCTGCTGGCCGACGACGGCGCCCGTGGGCTTGTCGTTGACGTAGAAGTTGCCCGCCGCATAGCGCAGGGCGTCCACCGCCTGCCGCACCGCGTAGCGGTCGTCGGCGAAGATGGCCCCGGTCAGGGCGTAGGGAGAGGTGGTCGCGCAGAGCTCGAGGGTCTCCTCCACGCGGGCGTCGTCGTAGACGTAGATCGTGAGGAGCGGGCCGAAGAACTCCGTGCGCATGAGGTCATGCTTGGGGTCCTGGACGACGGCCACGGTGGGGCTCACGAAGTAGCCCTCCGAGTCGTCGCACGTGCCGCCGATGATCACGTCCACGTTGGCCTCTGCGTTGGCGCGGTCGATGACCTCCTTCAGCTTGTTGAATGAGCGGGCGTCGATGACCGCGCCGAGGAAGTTGGAGAAGTCTGCGATGTCGCCCATCGTCATCTCACTGACGATCTCGGTCAGCTCCTCGGACACGGCGGGCCACATGCTCTTCGGCACGTAGGCGCGGCTCGCAGCCGAGCACTTCTGGCCCTGGTACTCGAAGGACCCGCGGGCGAGGGCGACCGCGACCTCCCGGGCACCGCAGGCGGTGGGGTGCACGAAGACAAAGTCCTTGCCCCCGGTCTCGCCCACGAGCCGCGGGTACTGCCCATACCCCTGAATGTTCTCGCCGACGGTCTTCCAGACGTGCTGGAAGGTGGCCGTGGAGCCCGTGAAGTGGACGCCGCCGAGGCGCCGATCAGGGATGGCCACGCCGCCGATGGCGGGGCCGCTGCCGGGCACGAAGTTGATGACGCCGGGGGGCATCCCCGCGGCCTCCAGCAGCTTCATGGTGTACCAGTTGCTCAGCAGCGCGGTGGTCGAGGGCTTCCACAGGGTGGTGTTCCCCATGAGCGCCGGCGCCGTGCAGAGGTTGCCCGCGATGGAGGTGAAGTTGAACGGCGTGATCGCGAGGACGAACCCGTCCAGCGGGCGGTGCTCGAGGCGGTTCCAGAGGCCAGGGGCCGAGCCAGGCTGCTCCTCGTAGAGCTGCGTGGCGTACTGGGCGTTGAAGCGGAAGAAGTCCGCCATCTCACAGGCCGCGTCGATCTCGGCCTGGTGGCAGGTCTTGGACTGCCCGATCATGGTGGAGGCGTTGATGCGGTCTCGCCAGGGCCCGACCAGCAGGTCGGCGGCCCGGAGCAGGACCGCCGCGCGCTCCTCCCAGGGCAAGCCCGCCCAGTCGCCACGGGCGGCCTCGGCCGCGTCGACGGCCTGCTGGGCCTCCGCGGCGCCCCCCATGTGCGCCTTGGCGATCACGTGCCCGTGCTTGTGGGGCATCACGACGTCGACCACGTTTCCAGTGCGGACCTCCTCGCCACCGATGATCAGCGGGATCTCGATGGTCTCGGCGGACATGGAGGCCACCGTGGAGGCCAGGCTGGCTCGCTCGGTGGACCCCGGCGCGTAGGAGCGGACGGGTTCGTTCTCGGGGGTGGGGACTCGGAAGACGCCGTGGGTCATCGTGGGCTCCCCGGCTGGGCCGGGTGGAGAGGCGGGGTTAGGCGGGCGCGCCGGCGAGGGAAGGACAAAAGCGCACAGGAGTCTCCCAAATGCGCGTTGCAGTGTCGATGCGCTGGTCCATCATGATTTGCCGCGCGCCGATCCGAGGCGTCGAAAGGTCCACCCCACAGCCATCCACGCCCCGCCATGATTCGCACGACGCCCCTCCTCGTTCTGCTCGCCGCTGCCTGCCAGACCGCTCCGCCCCAGGGAACCCTGGGGGGCGACGGGGCCGTGGGAGGGGCGGAGCAGGTCGGCGCCCCGGGCGATGAGGCCAAGGGGGTGCCCAAGAAGGCGAAGCTGTCCGCGCTGCGCAAGCGGTCGGCCGAGGCCGACACCCAGTTTGCGGAGGCCCGGCGCGCGCTGCGTCTCAAGGCGGCGGAGCGTGAGCTGGCCGAGCTCGCCGCCGCCGCGACGGCGCGCGACTCCGAAGAGAGCGTCCGCGCGGCCAGGGTCGCGCTGGAGATGGCGCGGGCGGACCGTGTCCGCTTCGACACCATGGAGCGGCCGGTCAAGATCGGTGAGGCAGAGCTGAGCGTGGGCCAGGCCGAAGAGCGCCTCCGGGTGGCCGAGACGGACCTGCTCGGGATCCTGGAGATCTTCGAGGAGGAGTCCGAGGCCCGGGCCAAGGACGAGATCATCCGCCGCAACCAGATCGCAGTTCAGACCGCCAAGGCGCGGGTCGAGCAGGCGCAGATCAAGCGGGCCATGGTCGTCGAGG
>CBFHHK010000394.1:0-2551 GCA_965655435.1 Planctomycetota bacterium
CAGGCGGCTGGCTTCCATGGGCTTGCCCCCGGCGGTGAGGGCGACGGCCTCCTGGATGCCGAGCTGGAGGGGGTTCTCCGGGAGGTCTGGCGCCTCCGCCAGCCAGGGGTAAGTGCGCACCAAGAAGCGCTCTTCCACAAGGCTACGGGTACCGGCCGCTCCTGCGGGCGGGGCGGCCTGCAGCGGCGCGTCCCCGAGGACGAAGCGACAGATCCGGTCGAGCTCGGCGTCGTTGCCCTCAGCGAGTTCGGCGGCTGCTGTGAACGTCAGCGCGCCCTTGCCGCCCGGCTGCTCCTCGACCCAGGGGAACTCGACCGCGACCTCGTTGTAGAGCCGACTCATGAAGCGGTGCGCGAGGAGCGACGCACGGAAGCTCACGGGCTGGTGTATCGCGTCGCGCACCGTGGGGAGATAGGCCTCGGGCGACGCCGCGAAGCGCACCATCTCCGTCCGCCCGTACCACCCGCGCGCGACGGCGACGACAGGCTTGCCCCGGGAGGCCATCTCGATCCCCAGCGTCGTGCCGTAGACGACGCCGCACGCTGCCAGGTCGGCGAGGGTGTAGGAGGAGACATCGTCTGTGGGCATCACCAGCCGACAGTTCGGCGGCAGCTCCCTTGAGAGCCGCTGCGCCTGTTCCATGGCCTGCTCGTTGACGCCGTAGTTCACCAGGTTGGGGTGCAGCCGGATGACCCACTGGAGCTCGGGGCTCTGTCGGGCCGCCTCGAGCGTGGCGGGGATCCAGTCGAGGGAGTCGGGGAAGGCCCCCTCGCGCCGCTCGGGGAACGTCAGCCACTCATCATCCGAGCTGGTGAAGCAGGCGACGATCGGTCGGCCGTCGAGGCTCAGCTTGGCGCGCAGCGCGTCGCCCTCGCCGGGGGGCGGGCTGAAGGACTTCCAGTTGAGGTCCTTGCCGTAGCGCCGGTTGTGAAACATCTGGGTGGTGGCCCGGGCCTCGTCCAGCTGGAGCGGCACATCGTGCCAGTCCGACCAGATGCGATCGAAGAGGTCCAGCTCGTGGATCATGCCCCCCGATCGAAGGAGGGCCGTGGACTTGCGGTAGCCGCGCTCGTGGGTGACGAGCTGGAGGCCTCGCTGGTGGGCGAGCTCCACGGCGACCCGGTGGCTGAAGAAGCGACCGTTGAACGTGATGACGACGTCCGGCTGGAACTCGTCGAAGGCGCCCGAGAGCGAGTCATAGGAGATGGCCGTGCCCACAATGCAGTCGCGCAGGACCTGGACGACCTCCGGGTTCTCGAGGGAGATCCTGGAGAGGCGAAACTGGTTGAAGGCCGAGGACTTCGCCCACTCTCCGACCGGCTGCCCCGACCAGCTGGCGTCCAGGAGCTCGTGGTCCGGGAGCGCGGCCACCCAGGCCTCGATGCGGGCGATCCGGTCCCGCGTGATCCAGGTGCCGAGCCATTGCCACTCGAGGGCGTAGCTGGCGAGGTGAGTGGATTGCAGAGCCTGGCAGTGGGAGCACGCGTTGGGGGGGCGATGCCCGTTGGCGTCTCCCGTGGTGTTCCGCCGGAAGATGTCGCACTCCTTGAAGAGGGCGTCGCAGAGCGTGAACCGGACCTCGGCGCCACGCTCCTTCAGGGCGTGGGCGAGGGTGGCCTCCATGGCCGCGTGATAGCCCCAGACGGCGTAGGGGCTGTGGATGAAGACGCGTTTCGACATGGGGTGCGGTTTGGCAAGCGTGCGGGGGTCGCCTTGCGGATGGTACGGAGGCCCGAGCCCGATCCGAAACGCGCAGCCCGGGTTCCGACGCCGACCAGGCGTCTCTGGTGGGCACACCCTGGGGCCCCCGCGTGTGCTGCTCGTAAGCAACCGCGTCGGCGAGCGCAGGATTCGCCCCTGGACAGTGGTGGGATCGCGCCCACTGATCAGAATGTGCGCATGTTGATGGCGCTCGCCCCCTGGCTGACGCTGCCCCTCGCGGGCGCGCTCACCTCGCACTCCGTCGCGGCGAGCGATGACGAGTGGCCGCTGTTCCGCGGAGACAGCCACCTCTCGGGGGTCGCCGCCACGACGCTCCCCGCCGAGCTCGAGCTGGCGTGGACCTACGATGCTGGAAAGGCGATCACCTCGTCGCCGGTCGTCGCTGGCGGGCGAGTCTTCTTCGGGTCGGACGACCACGCGGTCCACTGCGCCGACGCCACCAGCGGTGAGCCGGTCTGGAAGTTTCTCACGGAGGACCTCGTCGAGGCCCCGCCGCTGGTCCTCGACGGCACGGTCTTCATCGGGAGCAACGACACCTTCTTCTACGCCATCGACGCGAAGTCCGGCGAGCTTCGCTGGAAGGCGCCCACCATGGACAAGATCCTCGGCGGGGCGAACCACGTGAAGGTGGGGGAGCGCTCCGTGGTGGTGGTGGGGTCCTACGACAACCGGCTCTACGCCTTCGACGCCGCGACGGGCGAGCAGCTGTGGGCCTACGAGACGGACAACTACGTCAACGGCACCCCCGCCATTGATAAGGGGCGGGCGATCTTCGGCGGCTGTGATGCGATCTTGCACGTGGTGGACGTCACGGTCGGTGAGCGGAGCG
>CBFHHK010000395.1:0-2534 GCA_965655435.1 Planctomycetota bacterium
CTTGGGGCCGTACATTGGGGCGCGGTCCCACGGTTCATGACTGACTTCCTTCCTCCCTCGATCTGGCGCCCCGACTCCGAGGGGGAGCGGCGGGAGATTCTGTTCGTGGGGGACGTTCACCTGGGGCGGCGGCCGTCGGGGTTGGATGAGATCCTTGGGGATCACGGGCTCAGGCCCAACGAGCTGTCGCCGGCGGTGGCGCTCGAGCGGGTCACGGAGCACGCGTGTGAGCACCCGCCGCGGGCGGTGGTGTTTGCGGGGGACCTGGTGGATCAGGAGGACGATTGCTTCGAGGCCTATGGGGTGCTCGAGCGGAACGTGCGGGTCCTGCGCGAGAAGGGGATCGCGGTCCTCGCGGTGGCGGGCAACCACGACGCCAAGGTCCTGCCGCGGCTGATTCGCCGGGTGGAGGGCGTGGAGTTGCTGGGCGAGGGGGCGACGTGGGAGCTGCGCGCGCTGGAGGGCGACGGGCCGGCGGTGGACCTGCTCGCCTGGTCCTTCAAGTCCTCGCACCACATGGACTCGCCCCTGGACGCCCCGGGCCTCGACGAGGCCCTCGGCGCTCGCCGGCCCGACGCGAGGGTGCTGGGCGTGCTGCACGGGGACCTCGACGCGGGAGCGAGTCGCTACGCCCCGGTCTCCCGGCGCCGGCTCGAGGACCTGTCCCTGGACGCCTGCTTCCTGGGGCATGTTCACCAGCCCTGCGCCCTCTCGGAGATGGAGCGGCCGCTTGGCTACCTCGGCTCCCTCGTGGGGCTCAAGCCCACCGACGCGGGACCCCGCGGGCCCTGGCGGGTGGAGGTCCCCGCAACGGGTCCCGTCCGGGCCCGGCAGGTGCCCCTCTCCCCGATCCGGTGGGAGCGCTTCGAGCTCCCCCTCGACGAGGAGCACGCGGCCGAGGAGGATCGGCTGCACGCGCACTTGGAAGATTGGCTCCGCGGGCGGCTCGAGGCCGACGAGTCCCTGCGGCACGATCACCTGCGGGCGGTCGTCGTGCGCGTCGAGCTGACCGGGCGCCTCGCGCACCGCGCGGCCGTGCGGAGCTTCGTCGAGCGGCACGCCCCCAAGGACACGGTTTTCCGCGTCCTCGACCGGCCCGTGATCGTGCAGCGCCTGTACGACCACACCCGCGCCGCGGTGGACCTCGAGGTGCTCGCGAGGGAGAGCTCGCCGCTCGGTCACGTGGCGGCGCAGCTCTTGGAGCTCCAGGCGGGGGGCGCCGAGGCGCTGGTCCGTCGCGCCGGCGAGGGCCTCGAGGGGCTCGGGAACTGGCGCCTCGATGATGACGACCTCCTGGAGTTGCCCCCGGCCCGCGAGCTCCTCGAGGAGAGCGCCTGGCGGCTCCTCGACGTCCTCCTCGCCCAGCGGGAGGAGCTCAGCGCATGAAGGTCCGTCGACTGGATCTGCAGCACGCCCCGGGGCTCACGACGGGGCTCCCGACCCTGGAGCTGGAGGGAGGGCTCACGTTGCTGGTGGGGCCCAACGCGTCCGGCAAGAGCACCCTCGCGCGCAGCATCCGCGCCCTGGCCTGGCCCGAGCTAGACCGCGAGGTGCGGGTGGCGGCTACCTGCGAGGTGGACGGGGCGGCGCGGGAGGTCTTCTTGCACGCTGGCCGGGTCGACTGGACCCCCGCCCTCCAGGGCGCGTTCCCGGACGCGGCCAAGCACATGACCGGCTTCGGGCTGCGCAGCCTGCTCAACGGCGGCGAGGGGGACCAGACCCTGGCCCAGGAGCTCTTCCAGGAGCTCGCGGGGGGGCTGGATCTCGACCGGGCGTCCAAGGCGTTCGACGGGCCGACGCGGCTCTCGCGGGGGCACCGCCTGGCGAAGCAGCTGGTCACGGCGCAGGAGGCCCTCCGCGCCGCCAACGCCGAGGCCAGGGGGAGCTCGGCCGAGGAGCAGCGGCTCGCCGACCTCGACCAGGAGATCGCGCTCGCGCAGGCCGCGAGCCAGCGGAGGTCCGCCGGGGAGCGGCTGCGCGAGCTCGTGGAGGCCGCGGCGACGCTCCGCACCCTGGAGCAGGAGGGGGCCACCTTCGCCCCCGGGCTCGGGGACATGCCCGAGGACATCAAGGAGCAAATCCAACGCTTCACGGAGGAGCTCCGGTCCGCGCAGCACGACCTCGACGCCGCCGCGGCCGAGGCGGCGCGGCTCGAGGAGCGGCTCGCCAAGGGGTCCATCCCCGTGGACCGCGTCGAGGGACTGCGCCTCGAGATTCGGGACCGGACCAGGCGGCTCCAGGAGCTCTTGCTTCAGGAACGCGGGCTCGGCGAGGCGCGGAAGTCGTTGGCCGCCGCGCGGGCGTCGCTCGCCGAGGCCGAGGAGCAGCTGGGCCCTGACGCCGGGGCGCAGGAGCGCGCCGAGCGGCTCGCTGAGCCGCTGCTGGAGGCCCTCGCCACCGCCGTGGATGGTGTTCGCGCTGCCAGGGCGGTCGAAGGCGATCTCCGGCAGCGTCTGCGGGCGCTCGACGCGCGCCTCCAAGGTGGCGGAGACCAAGGGGCCCCAGACGACGCGAGCCAGGACGACCTCGTGGGG
>CBFHHK010000396.1:0-823 GCA_965655435.1 Planctomycetota bacterium
ACGCGAGCGATTCAGAGTTTCCCTGACGTCCCAAGACGGTCGAATCTAGTGGGATCCCAGGCGTCCGCGTCCGCGGCACCCGCTAGGGTGCGCCACTTCGTGAACGTCGCCACCTTCGGCATGAGCGGCCTGATCGACGAGCTCGTCAAGGGGTCCAGCACGGCCCTCGGCGGGAGGGTGTCGTTCTTCCTCGCCTCCGTCCGCGGGCTCTTCCGGTACCGGCCCGCCCTGGTCCGGCTCACCGCGGACGGCGAGGTGCTCGGGACCTTCAGGATCAACACCGTGGCCCTCGGCAACGCCCAGTTCTGCGGCGGCGGCATGCGCATGGCCCCGTCGGCGGATCCCGGCGACGGCTGGCTGGACGGGGTCATCATCGAGCAGCGCTCCATCCCGCGGATGCTCTCCCTGACGGCCTCGATCTACCGGGGCAAGCACACGGGCTGCAGCTTCGTCCACACCTTCCGAGCCCGCCGCCTGACCGCCGAGCTCATGGGCGACGACCCGGCCTACCTCGACCTGGACGGCGAGGCCCCCGGAGTCCTCCCCGCCACCTTCGACGTCATCCCCGGCGCCCTCACGCTCCTCGGCCAGGTTCGAGGCCGCCCGGCTCCGAAGCCGGTCGAAGAAGAATCGAAGCCGGCCTCCAACGACAGGGCGTGACTCGACGTAGTGATCCTGCCTGCCGGCCCGCCGCGCCCCCCACGACATGAGCTTCCCCATGCATCGCGCGTTCACATTGAGCCTGTTCCTCCTGTCCCTGACCGCTGCCGCCCCAGCTCAGGATGACCCCCGCCGCGCCGTCTCGGCGCAGCAGGGCGGCAAG